>CADECO010000434.1:1632-4927 GCA_902825905.1 uncultured beta proteobacterium | reverse complement strand
GCTCGGGTTTGCCGAGGCGCTGGTCGGCGAACACGTGACGGACGCGGCCGAGACGGTCACTTCGTGCGCGGCGTTTCTGGCCAGCCTGATGTCGGACACCAAGACCATCAAGCTTGGTACCGGCACGCTCAATCTGCCCAACGGCCATCCGGCGCAACTGGCCGCCACCGTGTCGATGCTCGACAACCTGCTCGAAGGTCGTTTCGTGATGGGGATCAGCCCCGGCGGGTTGCCGTCGGACTGGGAGGTGTTCGGCAACATCGACAAGAATCGCAACGCGATGTTCGTCGAGTGCATCAACCACATGCTCGCGATCTGGGCCGGCGAGCCGCCGTACAACCTGAAGGGCGAGTTCTGGAACATCTCGACCGAGCGCACGATGATTCCCGATATCGGCCAGGGCATCATCCTCAAGCCCTATCAGAAACCGCATCCGCCGATCGTCGTCACCGCGGTCGAGCCGTTTTCACGCGGCGTGACCGAAGCGGCCAAGCGCGGCTGGGATCCGATCTCGGCGAATTTTCTCTTGCCGCAGTGGCAGAAATCGCACTGGCCCAAGTACGAGGAAGGTTGCATCGCGGGCGGGCGCAAGGCCGATCGTGCCAACTGGCGTGTTGCCAAGACCATCTTCGTCGCCGACGACGACAAGACCGCGCGCGACTATGCGTTCGGTCCGCAAAGTCCCTACCACTTCTACTACAAGCAACTGGGCTACAAGCTGGTGCGTGCCGGCCGCGCCAACCTGTTCAAGGAAAACAAGGAACAGCCCGACTCCGACATCACGCCCGAGTATCTGGTCGACAAGCTGGTGATCGCCGGCAGCGTCGACAAGGTGGTCGACGAGTTGATCAAGGCGCACCAGTACATGGGCGGGTTCGGCATCCTCTACTACTGCGGCATGGACTGGGTCGATGCGAAACTGGCCAGGCGCTCGATGGAATTGCTCGCCGAGAAAGTCATGCCGCGTGTCAACGCGGCAATCGGCGCGTAGCGCGTCACCGCGCCAGATCCTTACTCTGTCTACTTCGATAGCGAATCTGCCATGACCGCAACCGCCGTCGTCACCGTCCCGATTCCCGCCGAGCTGACCGCCGACCAGTACGGTGCGTTCACCAAGACCATCGCCGCGCGCTTTCAGGGCGTACCCGGTCTTGTGCGCAAGAACTTCATCTTCAATCGTGAGCGGGCGCAGGCGGGTGGCGTCTACACCTGGGACTCGCGCGCGCAAGGCGAAGCGTTCTATGCGCCGGGCGGCGCCTGGCGCGAGAACCTGAAGAAAGCATTCGGCGCCGAGCCCGACATTCAATGGTTCGAAACGCCGACGATCGTCGATAACAAGCTGGGCGAAGTGATCTGATCGCAGCCCACGCGCGCTCGCCGCTCCCCTTCGCCCGTGCAGCCCTCCTCCCGACGCCCATGAAGCTCTACTGCACGCTCACCTCGCCGTACGCGCGGCTGATTCGCATGGTCGTTCTGGAAAAAGCGCTGGACGCACGCGTCGAATTGGTCGAGGCGCTGACGCGCACGCCCGGCAGTCCCTACTACGCGATCAATCCATCGGGCCGCGTGCCGTATCTGGTGCGCGACGATGGCCAGTCGATGGAAGACAGTCAGCTCATCGCGCAGTATCTGGACCAGCTCGATGGCAAGCCGAGCCTGCATCCGCCGTTCGCGCACGACGACTGGACCTACGGCCGCTTGGAAACCTACGCGCGCAGTCTCGTCGACGGACTATCGGTCTACGTGCGTGAGCTGCGCCGGCCCGAGAACGAGCGCTCGCCCACGACGCTCAGTCACGAGACCGATCGCGCGGTGCGGCTGGCTGATTTTTGGGAGCGTGAGATCGGTAGTCCGTTGATGAACGGCCCGGTCAACATGGCGCAGTTGCTGCTGATCGTGGGCCTCGAACTAGCGGCGCGCGTGAAGATCGCCGATCTGGAAGGAAAGCGCCCGGCGTTGGCAGCTTGGGCGCAGCGCATGCGCGCGCGGCCGTCGGTGCGCGCGACTGCCTGGCGCTAGACGCACTACAGCAGACCCGTCGCCAGCCACGGAAAGGCGATCACCAGCAGCAGCACGATGAACATGATCACCGCGAACGGCGCGGCGCCGAAGAAGATGTCGTTCAACGTGATCTTGCTGTCGTTGCCCAGCGTTGCCTTGATCACGAACACAGCGATGCCGAACGGCGGCGTGAGCAGACCGATCTCGACCGCGAGTAGCGTGACGATGCCGAACCAGATCAGATCGGTGTTGAACGACACCAGCGAGGGCAGCACCAGCGGGATCGTGATGAGCATGATCGATGCCGAATCGAGAATCGTGCCCAGCAGCAGCACGACGAGCACGAAGATCGACAGCAGCCCCCAGAAGCCCATGCCGGTATCGACGATCGCCGTCTTGAGCAGCTCGGTCACGCCGGAGATCGCGAGGAAGCGCGAGTAGAGCTGCGCGGCGATGATGAGGAAGCAGATCGCCGCGGTGATGCGGCCGGTTTCGACCAGCACTTTCCACAGGTCAGCCCAGCCGAGCCGGCGTTTAGCCAGCGCCAGCGCGAGCGCGCCAGCAGCGCCTACCGCGCCGGCCTCGGTCGGGGTAAACAATCCGCCGTAGAGTCCGCCCAGCACCAGCAGCACCAGAATCACCACCGGCACCAGCTTCGCGGCCATTTCACCCCAGGACATCAGTGGGCCGTCGTCGGTGACGGTGATGTTGCCGCCGACGAATCCCGGTGTTAACCGGCCCATCAGCAGAATGCCGACGATGTAGGCGAGAGACAGCAGGACGCCCGGAATGACGCCAGCGATGAACAGATCGCCGACGGATTTTTCGGTGAGTACGCCGTAGAGGATCAGCAGTAAGCTCGGCGGAATCAGCATGCCCAGCACCGACGAGCCCGCTACCACGCCAACCGAGAATTTCGGCGTGTAGCCGTGGCGCAGCATCTCCGGCACGGCGACCTTGGTGAATACTGCGGCCGAGGCGATCGAGATGCCGGTGATCGCCGCAAACACCGCATTGGCCGCGACGGTAGCGATGCCCAGTCCGCCGCGCACGCGCCGGAACATCTGGTTGGCGACTTCGAAGGTGTCCTTGCCGATGTCGGCCACGCTCACCAGCAGGCCCATCAGCACGAATAGAGGAATGACGCCGAAGATGTAATCGGCGATCGCGTCGTTGGCGGCCAGTGCGAGCAGATTGGCGGCGATGTTGATATCGCCGCGGATCAACCACACGCCCAGTAGCGACAGCACGGTGAGCGCCACGCCGACGTACATGCCGGCGTAGATCAGCACCA
>CADECO010000434.1:0-1532 GCA_902825905.1 uncultured beta proteobacterium | reverse complement strand
AGCGACAGCACGGTGAGCGCCACGCCGACGTACATGCCGGCGTAGATCAGCACCAGCATCAATGCGACCGACAGCAAACCGATGAAGGTGGCGTCCATCGGCTACTCGCTCGGTGCCTGCGGCGTGGGTGGTTTGATCGCGCCGGTCATTACACGCACGTCCTGCCAGGCGAGCAGCAGAAACTGCACCGCCATGGCGATCGCGCCGATCAGGATGATGACCTTCAGCGGCCCGGTCGGCAGCGTAAACACACCGGTGGAACCGTAGAACTCGTTGTTGGCGAACGCGGCCTGCATCAGCGGCCAAGTCGTGATCACGATGACCAGGAACACCAGCGCACCGACCAGGTGAAAGAACAACAGCAACCCATGCCCGCCGCGCGGGCGCTTGTTGAGCAGTGCGCCCAACAGCACATCGGAACGCGTGAGCCCACCGGTGCGCAGCGTCTCGGGCAGTTGCAGGAACACGATGCCGACGATGGAGAACTGCACCATCTCCGGCACGCCCAGGATCGGCGCATTGAACGCGCCACGGCCGATCACGTCGGCCAGGATCAGCACCATCAGGAAGAAGATCCACGCAGTGCCGATGGCCGACAGCGTGGCCATCAGTTTCGCGTACCACGACGGCGTGGCTCCGTCGTGGGCACTCATCGGCTGCTCACTTTGGTTGCGCCCCCTCGCGCCGCAGCTGTTCCCGTCCCTACTCCTTGTCGAAATCGCGCGGGAACTTGAAGCCCTGGTTGCGCACCGCGTCCATGTATCCGGCCAGCACCTTCTTCGCGTTCGGGCCGGCCTGCTTGATCCAGTCCTTGGTGGGATTGGGAATCATCTTGATCAGCTTGGCGCGCTCGGTTACCGAGAGCTCATTGACCTTGCCGCCGGCCTTCTTCCAGGCGTCGTACGAGCTCTCGATGCGGGCGGTCTGCTCGATCAACATGTTGGCCTTGTACGCATTGGCGCCCCTGCGCCACGCGGCACGCACTTCCTCGGGGAACTTGTCCCAGCGGCTCTTGTTCACCGAGATCGAGCCGGTGAACATCGCACCCAGATCCATCTTGTTGTAGATCGGTGCCACTTCGTAGAGCTTGGCCGGTACCGCGGCGGTGATGAAGATGATGCCGCCGTCGTACACGCCGGTTTTGATGTCGTTGTACCAGATGTTCAGATTGCCCTGCACGCCGACCGCGCCGGTGCCCTTGAACCACGCCAGGTTCGGTCCGGCGCCGCTGATCTTGCGGCCTTTCAGATCCTCGATCTTGTTGACCGGGAAATTGGCGGTGAGGTTGTAGTTGTCGATCACCACCGGCGCGAGGAACACCAGGCCGTTCTTGGTCCATTCGGCGGTGAGTTCGGGCATCGCCTGGATGTAGTCGGCGGCCTTCACCACCACGCTCGCATCGCTCGGGCCGAAGGGCACGAAGATCGTCACGTTGTTGAGCGGCAGCTTGGCGTTCTGGAACACCTGCTGCGTCGTCCCGAAATCGGAGATGCCCTGCTGCATCGTCTCGACCTCGCTGCCGATCTTGGCGA
>CADECO010000433.1:2892-4941 GCA_902825905.1 uncultured beta proteobacterium | reverse complement strand
TACCACTCGTTCTCGCTGCTGCTGCCCGACGGCCGCGTGCTCACCGGCGGTGGCGGCATCTGCGGCGTGTGCTTCGATCAGGGCTATCTGCGCAAGGACATGGAGATCTTCACGCCACCGTATCTGTTCCGACGCGACGGCTCGGGACAGCTCGCGGCACGCCCGACGATCAGTGCTGCGCCGACGTCAGTGAACTATGCGCAAAGTTTCGCGGTGAGCACACCCGATGCGACGGTAATCAGCAAGGTCGCGCTGGTGCGCCTGGGAGCGCCGACACACGGCCAGGATCAGGGCCAGCGCTACGTGCCGCTCAACTTCACGGTCGGCAGCGGTCAGGTGAACGCGACCTCGCCTGCCAACGCGAACATCGCCCCGCCGGGTTACTACATGCTGTTCGTCGTGAATAGTGAAGGCGTCCCAAGCGTGTCGCGGATGGTGCGAGTCAGTGCGCCGACTCAGCAGCAATTCGCCTCTACCGCGGTGGCCCGTTCGAGCAGCAAGTGCATGGACGTGCCCGGGGGCAGCACTTCGCCGGGTGCAAGACTGCAGCAGTACAGCTGCAACAACACCAACAGCCAGCTGTTCGATTTCGTCCCGGTAGCCGGCGCCACGAACACCTACAACATCAAGAATCGCGGCAACGGACTGTGCGTAGACATCTCCGGCGGCTCCTCCTCGACCGGCGCAGCGGTCATCCAATGGAACTGCCACGGCGGCAACAATCAACGGTTCACGCTCAACCCGGTGAGCGGCGCAGGAGCCAAGGCGTTCCAGGTGCGCCCGGTGCACAGCAACCTGTGTGTCGGCGTATCGAGCACCTCGACCAGCAACGGTGTGCAACTCACGCAACGCAGCTGCAGCACCGCCAACACGCGCATCTGGACGATCAGCGGCGCGCCGTGAGCCTGAACTCGCTTCACCCTTCACCCTCCACCCTTCCCCACCCACCACGAACCGAGGAGACAACAAATGGCTGCACCGAAACGACGTCGTGTATCGAGCCCCGCCGTAGCCGAGCCCCCGCCCGAGCGCTGGTCGAACTGCCTCGTGGTGGGTGACGTCTGCTACGTCTCCGGCATGACTTCGCGCGCCAATGACGGCGTGACCATCCAGGGCGCGAACGCTTACGAGCAATCGCAGGTGATCTTCACCAAGATCAAACACATGGTCGAAGCAGCCGGCGGCACGATGGCCGACGTGGTGAAGGTGAACATCTACTGCGTGAACATCAAGGACAACACGCAGGTGTGGCGCGCGCGGCGCGAGTTCTTCCAGGGCGACTTCCCGGTGAGCACGCTGGTCGGCGTGAAGGAGCTCGGCACGCCCGACACGCTGGTGGAGATCGAGGCGGTGGCGTATCTGGGGAGCGGAGGCTGACGCGCAGCCGTTAGACGCAGCAGCGAGGAAGCGAGCGCTGAGGCATGGAAGCGGGCGCCGACAACGGTGGACGCCGTAGGGAGCGCGGCGTGCCGTACCACCTCACCGCGCCGCTTCAGTGCGCCTCGCTTCCAGCCGCCGCGTCTCGCCATGCTTGAGCACGAAGAACGCCTCGGGCGCGAGCCCCGCCGCGGCGCGTTGCTCGGCCAGGACGCGCGGCGGCTCATCGAGATCTTCGTCGGTGAGATTGGCGAAGGTGCCCCAGTGAATGCCGAGCGACTGGCGCGCGCGCACGTCGCGATGCACTTGCACCGCTTCGGCCGGGTCGACGTGCATGATCTTCATGAACCAGCGCGGCGCGTACGCCCCGATCGGGATCGCGGCGAGATCGAAGCCGCCGAAGCGCTTGCCGATGTCGGCGAAGTCCTGCGAGTAACCTGCATCACCGGCGAAGAAGAACGAATAGCTAGGATGCTTCACCACCCAACCGCCCCATAGCCGGGTGTTGGTGTCGGTGAAGGTGCGCCGCGACCAATGCTGCACCGGCACGAAGTGGATCTCCACGCCCCTGAACGTCTCGCTTTGCCACCAATCGAGCTCGCTCACGTTGGTGATGCCGAACTGCGCGAACCAGGGCTTGAGCCCGAGGCCGACGAAGAAGCGCGGCGGTCC
>CADECO010000433.1:1393-2792 GCA_902825905.1 uncultured beta proteobacterium | reverse complement strand
CCAGGTCACGCTCGGATGCGGATTGTTGGTGCGCAAGAACTCGGTCTGCGCCTGCGCTACCTCGAACTTCCATCCGCCCTCGGGCTCGCGCGGCAGCCCCTGTTGCAACTGCGCCCACTTCCACGCCCAGAAGCTGCCCTTTTGCGGATGCGGATAGTTGTTGCGGAAGCCCTCGGTCGTGTGGTGCGGCTTGGCACGGTCGAAGTAGACGTTGACGGTGGTGCACGCCGACACCGTGAGCACGAGGCCGGCGATCGCCGTCCACCAGAATCGTCGTTCGGGTGTCACGTCACCATTCCCTCGCGCGCGGATCTACGCCTCGGCGACCAGCGTATTGCGCAACACGCCGATGCCCACGCCTTCGACTTCGATCGTGTCGCCGGCCACCATGTCGCCATCGGCGCCTTGCGTGCCCATCCAGATCGCATCGCCCGGATGCAGCGTGGTGGTGCGGCTCAGCTCTGCCACCCAGGTGGCGATGTCGAAGATCTGCTCGGCGGTGGTGAAGTCCTGCCACACCGTGCCGTTGTGCCGGACGATGATGCGGATGCGGCTCGGATCAAGCCCGGTGGCGATGCACGGACCGAACGGATTGAACGTGTCGGTGTTCTTGCCGCGGAACATGGTGCGATCGGCCGCCTGCCACTCGCGCTCGGTGATGTCGTTGGCCATGGTGTAGCCGAACACGTACTCGAGCGCATGCTCACGCGCGACCCGCCGCGCCTTGCGACCGATGATCACCGCGACCTGGCCTTCGGGTTGCAGCCGTCCGCAACTGTCTTTGGGCACGATGATGTTTTCTTCCGTGCCGATCAGCGCGTGCACCGAGCGGAAATTCGCTTCCGGAAACGTCGGATACACCGGCTGCTTGCCGCGGCGCTTCGCCATCGCGTCGATGTGGCCGCGATGATTCGGCCCGGCCACGTAGATCATCGGCGGTACGACCGGCGTCAGCAGCTTCACGCCGGCAAGCGCGTGGCTCACACGTGTGACCGTGTGTTCGGCGAACGGGCTACCTTGCACTTCGAGCACGCGATCGTCTTCGATCACACCGAAGCAGGGTCCGGCGGTGGATTGGAAGCGGCACCATTTCATCCTATTGCTCCGGCACCAGAACGAACTTGCCTGCGGCACCGCCCTGCAAGGCGGCATACACCTCGCGCCCTTGCGACAACGGCATCGGCCTGAGGCGGTCGGGCGCGAGCAACTCGCCACGCTCGAACGCCGGGCGCAGCGACTCGAACATGCACGCGCACTCGACTGAAGTGTAGAGCAGCGAGTTCACCCCGACGATGACACCGCCGCGACGATACAGATCGCGCAGCGGCATGTTGACGTAGCCATCGCGCGGCGGAATCACGATCAGCGCCAGCCGGCCGAAGCGCGCCAGCGCCGCCAC
>CADECO010000433.1:0-1293 GCA_902825905.1 uncultured beta proteobacterium | reverse complement strand
TCGGGCACTGCCGCAACGATCGGAATGCCGGCGAGGATCGCGCCCTGCACCACGCTCGGATCGGGCAGCCCGCCGAACAGCATCGCCACCGGATGCGTGCCGTGCTTGAACATCTGATAGAGAAAACGCCACGCGCCGGCCGAGCCGCGCGAAGTCGGCATCACCAGCACCGTGCCCGCGACCGACTTGCCCTTTACGCTCGGCAGATCGCCGACGATCGTGCCGCTGCGGATGTCGACATCACCGAGGAACGAGATCGCATCCCAGCTGACCAGCGCCGGTCCGCTTGCGCGTCCGGGCACCAGCCCGCGAGCGTGAATGCTGCGGGTGCTCGTCATGATCGGCGCGCCGTCATCGCCGCTCACCCCGCACGCCGGCGCGGCACGAACCGGCCGCTGAGTGCCGTCTCGATCGCCTCCACCGTGCCGGTGAGCAGCGTGTCGCACTGGATCATGTCGCGCACGTACTTGGCCTGCTTGGCCGAGTCGACCACTACCGTCTGCATCGGCGGCGGCACCACGCCGAGCGCCGGATCGGGTGACACGGTGCGCGCGAAATGACACGCCATCGGACAGGTGTCGGAAACGATCTTCGCGCCGGCGCGCTCGAGTGCCGCGATCAGCCCTTCGGCCTGCGCGGCGTTGCGTACGTTGCGGCTGGTGGTGATCCACAGTTCCAGACCGTCGGCGATGCGCCTGCCTGACAGGTGCCGCGCGTAGAAGCGCATCTCCTCCATCGACGCATGCGGGCAGCCCAGATGCACGATGTCCGGTCGGTCCGAGCCGGCATGGCCGAATCGTTCGTACACGCCGCGCACGGCAGCTTCATCGATCGCCAGCGACTCGTACGTGCTGCGGCCTCGGAATGCGTCGTCGGCGCTCGCGAACGGTGGCGTCACGCCCGGCACGATGAACATGCTCGCGCCGCCGGAAGTGGCGAGCGCGGCACCGAGCGCATCAAGATCGTCGAGCGAGGGCCGACGCGGCAAGCCGTCGATCACCGGCACGCCATCGCCGACGATGGTGCCGACAGCGAAGCCGAGTGCCGAGAAGTCGGTGGTGCCATCGAGCGCGGCCTGCACCCGCACACGATGGGTGCCGCGGCGCTGCGCGTCGAGGTGGTAGCCGAAACGAGGATAGCGTCCGGTGACCGCCGCATAGATCGCGAAGTAGCCGTCGCGGTTGGAGCGCGCCCCTAACACCGAGTTGCAGAAGATCGTGACCGTCGATTCGATCGAGGTCATGTGCGTGTTCCAGGTCGGCCAGTGGCCGGCCCAGTACGGCGTGCAGGTGA
>CADECO010000432.1:3179-4975 GCA_902825905.1 uncultured beta proteobacterium | reverse complement strand
AGCGTGGCTACCGCCTGCAAAGGAATCTGCGCGCCGCGCTCGGTCAACACTGGCAGGTTACGCAGCTTCGCGAGCGAGTCGCGCAACTCGCGCGGATAGCGCACGTTGATCGGAAAGCGCTGCAGTCCCTCGATGGTCTCGCCCACGTTTTCACCGCCGATGGCAGCGGCCACGATGGATTGCACATCGGACACGTTCATACCGAAACGGGCGGCCTGGTCACGCAGCACTCTGACGTCGATATAGCGGCCACCGCCAACGCGTTCGGCAAGCGCCGAGGTGACCCCGGGCACGGCTTTCACGACGCGCTCGATCTCCCCGGCCACCCGCTCGATCTCGGCCAGATCGGTGCCCGCCACCTTGATGCCCAGTGGACTCTTGATGCCGGTGGCGAGCATGTCGATGCGATTGCGTATCGGCGGGATCCAGATATTGGCCAGCCCGGGCAGGCGGACGGCGCTGTCGAGCTCTTCGATGAGCTTCTCTTGCGTCATGCCAGCGCGCCATTCGCTCTTGGGCTTGAGCTGAACCGTGGTCTCGAACATCTCGAGCGGCGCCGGATCGGTGGCCGTTTCCGCGCGACCGATCTTGCCGAACACGCGCTTGACTTCGGGCACGGTGGCGATCAACCGATCGGTCTGCTGCAGGAGTTCGGCGGCTTTGCCTGGCGAGAGGCCCGGAAGCGCCGAGGGCATGTAAAGCAGATCGCCTTCATCGAGCGGCGGCATGAACTCCCCGCCGATGCGACTGGCCGGATACCAGGTGGCCGCGAGCACCGCGAACGCGATCACGAGCGTGCGCCAAGGCGCGCGCAGCACACTGCGCAGCACCGGCTCATAGAGCGCGATCAAGGCGCGATTGATCGGGTTCTTGCGCTCGTCGGGAATGCGCCCGCGAATCAGGTAGCCCATGAGCACCGGAATCAGCGTCACCGCCAACCCGGCGGCCGCGGCCATCGCATAGGTCTTCGTATAGGCGAGCGGCGAGAACAGCCGACCCTCCTGGGCTTCCAGTGCAAATACCGGCACGAACGAGAGCGTGATGATGAGCAGACTGAAAAAAAGTGCCGGCCCGACTTCCGCAGCGGCATCGCCGATCAGCCGCCAATGTTCCTCGCCGGCGAGGGCTTGCCCCGGGTGCATATGGCGCCAGGCTTCTAGTTTCTTGTGTGCGTTCTCGATCATCACGACCGCGGCATCGACCATCGCCCCGATCGCGATCGCGATGCCGCCGAGCGACATGATGTTGGCATTCACCCCTTGGTAGAACATGACGATGAACGCAACCAGGATGCCCAGGGGCAGACTGACGATCGCCACCAGCGACGAACGCAAGTGGAACAGGAACACGAAGCACACCAGCGCGACGACGATGAACTCCTCGACCAGCTTGTCGGTCAGGTGCGACACTGCGCGTTGAATGAGATTGGATCGGTCGTAGGTCTCGACGACCTCCACGCCGGCGGGCAGGCTCGCGCGCAACGCATCGAGCTTCGCCTTGACCGCGGCGATGGTCTCCATCGCGTTCTTGCCCGAGCGCATGACGATGATGCCGCCGGCGACTTCGCCTTCGCCGTCCAACTCGGCGATGCCACGGCGCATCTCCGGACCGATCTGGATGCGCGCCACGTCGCGCAGCATCACCGGCACGCCAGTCTCGCTGGTCTTGAGCGGAATGGCACGGAAATCATCGAGTGAGCGCAGGTAGCCGCTCGCGCGCACCATGTACTCCGCTTCGCCCAACTCGAGGATCGAGCCCCCCGTCTCGCGATTGGCATTCTTCACCGCTTCGATCAC
>CADECO010000432.1:0-3079 GCA_902825905.1 uncultured beta proteobacterium | reverse complement strand
CACCCGCGAGCGTGCCCAATACAGATCGGTGCCATCTTCGAACAGCACGTAGACGAACGAATCGCCGAACATCGAGTAACCACGCACGGTCTTAGCGCCAGGCACCGAGACCATCGTCGTGGCGAGCGGATAGGTGACCTGATCCTCGACGATGCGCGGCGCCTGTCCGGGAAACGGCGTGCGGATGATCACCTGCACGTCCGACAGGTCGGGGATGGCATCGAGCGGTGTGCGCAGCACTGCCCACACCCCCCATGCGCTCACGAGCAGCGTGCCGATCAGCACCAGAAAGCGATTCGCGATCGACCAGCGAATGAGCGCGGCGATCATCGCTTCGCTCCTTTTCGGGCGATGCGCACGATCACGTAGTCACCGTCCTTGTTCGGCTCGCCCTTCATGGCGAACTCGACGACATCGCCTTTATTCAGTTTGGCCAGCGAGCCTTGGTCTTCGACCTGGAAGCCCATCGTCATCGCAGGCCATTTCATCGATGGCATCGGATCGTGCGCAAGGGTGATCTGACCGGCGCGCGCGTCGATGTCATCGATTTTGCCCAGGCCGCGATGCAGCCCGTCCTCGGTCAGGCCCGCTGGCTTGTCGCCGTCCGGCGCGGCCTGCAGCCGCGTGAGCGTGCCCTTGAGGCTGGCTTCCGAATCGATCAGGAACTGTCCTGACACCACCACCTTGTCGCCGGCCTTCAACCCTTTGCGGATTTCGGTCCGGCCGTCCATTTCGAAGCCCAGCTCGACATCGACCGGTCGGAACTTGCCGTCGCCGTCGGCGAGGATGACGACGCTTCGCGTGCCGGTCTGGATCACCGCCTCCGAGGGCACGATCGCGAACTTCGCACCCCGCTCCGATGCGAACGACAGCGCGGCAAACATGCCGGGCTTTAGGCGTGCACCAGGATTGGCCAGCTCGATGCGCGCACGCAGCGTGCGCGTGGCGTTGTTCACCTCGGGCAGGATCGCGCCGACCGTGCCGCGAAAAACTTGTCCCGGCCAGGCGGCCACGTGCGCTTCGACGCGACTACCCGGTCGGACGAACGCGGTCTGCGCCTCCGGTACCTCGGCGTTGACCCATACCGTTCCGAGGTCGACCAAGCGATACAGCGTGGCCCCCGTCACGACCGTCATGCCCTCTCGGACGCCCAGTTCCGCGATCACGCCGTCGATCGGCGCGGTGACGGTGATCTGCGTGCGCGGCTGCCGATCGCGCTCCACCGCAGCGATGTCGGCTTCGCTGATGCCGAGCAGATGCAGCCGTTCGCGGCTGGCCGCGATCAGCGCGCGATCGGCGGAGGCATCCCGCCGCAGCAGGAAGAGATACTCCTGCTGTGCCGCAGCCCATTCGGGCACCAGCAACTCGACCAGCGGCGCGCCCCTGCGTACCGGATCGAGCGGTGCGCGCGCATGTACGCGCTCGACGAACCCACTGGTACGCGCCTGCACGACGACGACGGCGCGTTCGTTGTACTCGATGCTGCCAACAGCCTGAAGCTTGCGCTCGAGCGATCCCATCTCGGCCACCGCGGTGCGCACGCCAAGGTTCTGGACGACACGCGAGCTGATCGAGACCTTGCCCTCCTCTGCGCCGGGCTCCGCATACACCGGCACCAGCATCATGTTCATGAAAGGCGACGGGCCTGGCTTCTGGAACTTCTGCTGCGGAACCATCGGGTCATGCCAATAGAGCACGCGCTTGCCGGACCGGTCCTGCACGACGCCATCCACGACGTTCGCGGCACTACCTTCGGCCTGCGCCGGCGCCTGGGCGTGCTCCGCCGTCGTCGTCGAGCGCATGTTGCGCATCGCGAACCAATAACCGACAGCACCTGAACCGGCGATCACCACCAACGCGACGAGAATCCGTGCGATGTTCTTCATTGCACCGCCTCCTTGCTGAGATGCGCGTGCTCGGACTCATCGACGAGTGCGTAGCGCAGATTGGCCCAGGCGAGCGCACGGTCGCGCTCGGCGTTCAATGTATCGATCAGGATCTCCGTTTCCGCACGCCGCGCCTCAAGCACCGCGGCAAGGCCGCCCTTGCCGCCGCGATATACCGCGGTTGCGGCACCGGTCCGCTCGCGCGCGTTCGCGAGCAATGCATCTTCGTGGTGCGCCACCCGACGCTGCGCGCCGGCGTGATCGGCGAGCGCGAGCTTGAGTTCGGTCTCCGCGGCGCGTCGCGCCTCTTCCACCAGCCCGCGAGCGCGCTCCAGGCTCGCTACGCGGGCGGCCACATCGCGGTCCTGTCTGCGCTCGGGCCACAACGGCAGATCGCGCTGGAACATGAGCGTGACCATGTTCGAGAAGGCCGGCTCGCGTCGCGCGAACGACAGCTCGACTGCCCAGTCTGCCGACTTGCCGGCGCGCGCACGCTGCACCTCGGCGTGCGCCACCGGCAGTTGCGCCGCCGCGACGATGACCGCCGGGTGGCGATCGAGCAGCGCCTCGACACGTTCCGATGTCAGCGGTGGATGCGCGGTATCGGGCAATGGCGCCGGTGGCCGCACGGTGCCGGCGCCCACCAACCGCGCCAACTCGATGCGTGAACGATCGATCATGCGATCCTGCGCGATGCGTCGATCGCGTACCTGCTCGCGCATGCCGCGTAGCACGAGCACTTCAGCCAGCGTCGCACGTCCGGCGGCCACTGCGGGCGCGGCCGCATCGATCTCGAAAGCGATATCGCGATCGAGTGCGTCCAGCCGCGCTTGCGTGGCAAGCGAATAGGCGTGGTCCAACCAGGCGATGGCAGTCTCACGTCGCACCGCCGCGCGCTCTCTGGCCAGCATCGCCTGCTCCGCCAGCGTTTCGGTGCGCGCGCGGTGCCGTGCCGCCTCCCGCTTGTCGCTGCTTGGAAACTCCTGCATCACGCCGATGCGTTGCATCGTCATGAAATCGCGGTCATAGCGAAAGCGATCGGCATCGGTAACAGGCAGGTTCTCCAGCCCGAACCGAAACTTGGGATCAGGAAGTTCCGCCGACCGGTCCACCATTGCGGCAGCGGCCTGCACCGCGGCCGATTGCGAACCGAGTCTCGCCGAACGTGCGAGTGCCGCGACCAGTGCGGCTTC
>CADECO010000431.1:0-5004 GCA_902825905.1 uncultured beta proteobacterium | reverse complement strand
GGAAGCGTGGCTGTCGTGGAGTTCATTCGGCAGCCCGTATTCGGCGCACAGAATCGACTGCGCCAGCCCGGCGAGCAGCTCTTCCGCCGCGTATGCGTCGTCCCCGAAGCGCTTGCCGAACTGACGATCGAGACGCGAGCCATGGCCCGTGGCGTGGGTCAGCTCATGGTAGGTCCCATCCATAACGTGTCCTTTCTGTCCTCTTCTGCCAATCAAGCAGGACACATGATCCGAGCCCCCTCTTCTCTGCCGGACAGGGAGGGCCCGAGGGCCCTTCCTGTCCGGTTGCAATCTTGGGAGTGGGTATGGCGCAGCTGTTGTTCTCGACGCCTGCATTCCGGCCCGACGGATCATCGGTGGAGAATGTCCCGATGCTGCTCGACGCCCGGATGCGGCTCGTCGAACCGGCCTGCGCATGGCTGATGCACGTTGCTTTGGTGCGCGGCAGGACCCGCAGCCCGCAGACCTGGCGAACCTACGCTGAAGCTCTCTACGACTGGTGGCAGACGCTAGAGGCCAATGGCTGGGCCTGGGACGAGGTCGGTCCTGGCGAACTGGCCGCCTATCGCGATCAGATGCTCCGGCCCCGTGGCGACAGCGGCAGACCGCTGGCACGCAGTACAATCAACGGGCGGCTCAGGACCATAGGGCGTTTCTACCGCTGGAGCGTGGCGACCGGACTGATGAAGCAGGTCCCGTTCGCAAGCCAGGAAATCGCGCTGTCGCGCAGCCGTCCACAAGGATTCCTCGCCCACATCGACGCCAGCGGAGGCCGGACCCAAGCCAACGAACTGACCATGCGGCATGTGCCGATGTTGCCGCGCCCACTCGCGCCGGAGGCGATTCGGCGCATCATGGCCGAAATGTCGGCACGCGACAGGCTGATCGTTGAATGGGCGGTGACCACCGGAATCCGTCGGATGGAAGTGGCGGGCCTGACCGTGCGTCATCTGAAAGGGGCCGGCAGTGAACCAATGGTGCCGGTGCAGATCGACGAAACCAAGGGTGGGCGATCGCGAATAATATATCCTCCGGCCCCTTTGGTTGATCGAACCCGTGCCTATGTGCGGGAAGAGCGGGCGGTCGTCGTCCGTCGTGCGACGACAAAACGGGCAGAGCGCGATCCCGACGCTCTGTTCCTGACTTGTCGGGGGCAGCCCATGAAACCGCGCAGGGTTGGCGCAATGTTCACGGCTGCTGCCGAGGCAGCGGGTGTGATGGCGACGTTCCATGCGCTGCGACATACCTTCGCCGCCGCCATGCTGCGGTTCCTGCAACGCGAAGCCCGGGCCAATCCCGAACTCAATCCCTTGCTCGCGTTGCAGGTGCTGCTCGGCCACGCCGATCTGGCAACCACCGCGGTATACCTGCGCGTTGTCGAAACCGACCTCTCGGCAATCGAGACCTCGGTCGACGATCTCTATGCGGCGCTGCTGTAATGCCGCGTCGGCAAAAGGACTACCGGGTCGAGCCATCGCCGAAGCCGCTGATCGGCAATCCGGGCGCATTGCTGGTCAATGTCGTAGATGCCGACGGCCAGCTCGAATGCGCGTTCGACTTCTCGATCTTCGATCGGCCGACCATGGCTGCCGAGTGGGCGCTCGCGTTCCGGCATCACTATGCTGCCAAACAACCGGCCAACAGAGGCTCAGCGTTCCGTACTTTGAAGTTCTGGTTTGCGTTCCTTGCCGAATACGATTCCGCCATCTTAGCCACGCGCGACGTCGATAGCGGCATTCTCAATGCGTTTATCGTTTGGCTCGGCACGAGGCCCTGGAGCAAGGGGTCACGGTATACTGTCTGGTCGATCATCAAGCAGCACATGGCCTGGCTCAAGCGCAACCGGCCCGACCTGGTTCACCCCGAACTCGAAATCCCGTTCAATCCGTTCCCCCGCAAGAATGCGGAAGCGCGCCAGCGTGAGGCACTGAGCCGTGATGAAATGGAACGCGTACTCACGGCGGCCCATCGGGACATCGAAACAGCCTGGGCACTGTTCGAGGAAGGCCGCGCTGCGCTGGCTCGGGTCGATCGCAAGGCCATTGTCTCCGAACCCGACCTCGCCAAGCTCGATCTCGACGATATCGGGGTCATGCTCGCGGTGATCGACGGTCGGTTCGGCGGCGTGCCACCCAAAGTCGGCGACATGTTGAGAAAGGGCGCGGGCCTCTGGCATCTCCACTTCGCCATGATCCGCCACGGTGGCATGGGCGAAATCGCGGGGCGGCTGTTTGCGCTGCCGGATACGATCGTTGCCTATATGGTCGCCATCGGCGCGCAAACCTTTGCAAATGCCGAGGCGCTCAGGCTGATGCAGCGCGACTGCCTGAGCGAGCATCTGCTGCTCGAAGGCAGGGTTCTGGTCAGTTGGCGCAAGGGGCGCGCGGGACGTGAACAGCGCCGCAGCTTCCTGCGCGACAAAAGCTCCTCGGTGCCCGTGCTGATCGATCAGGTTCTGGCTATGACCGAAAGGCTGGTGCCGCATACGCCACGCCGCGACCAGAATTATCTCTTCCTCACCGGGATGATACACGGGTCTCGCAGAGTCGGTGTGATCCCGGGCTATCTGGCCACGAAACTTACCCGGCGGTTTGTGGAGCGCCATGGCCTGCTGGGCGACGATAGCAAGCCGCTCAAACTGACGCTGGCGGCGCTGCGCGCATCGGGGCTCACACTAGCGCACGAGCGGCTCGGGCATGACATCCTGAAGACGCAAGTGCTGGCCAACCATGCTACTCCAGACACGACACAGCGCTATGTGGACCGGCCCCGCGTCCGAAAGGCGCAAGCGCTGGCAATCGGCAGGTTGCAAGCCCGGTTTGTGGAAATGGTCCGGGGCGATGCCGAATCCCCGCCCGGGATGGAGGTGCTTCCCGATCTGCGCCACGCGACCGCAGCCGGATTTATCTGTAGCGATCCCCTTGCCGGCGTTGCCGAGGGACAGCGCAAGGGCGAGCTGTGTACGGCCTGGCTCGGATGCTTCACCTGCCCCAATGCCGTGATCCCGCTCAACGAGGACGTGCTGGTTCGCCTGCTGGCGACGCGGGCAGCGCTCACCGACGCGCGTGCCGCCATGGCTCCCGAACGCTGGCGGCTGCTTTATGCACCCAAGCTGGAAATCCTCGAGCGCGATATCCTGCCCCGGTTCTGCGAGGCGATGCTCGAAGCAGTTTCGAGGATGTCACTGCCGCAGCTGCCGCCAGTCGAATGAACCAGCACCCCCACCCACTCACGCAGTCGTCGCCATCCTGGGAGGATGCGCGGCTTTCTCCGTGGAGCCGGTTCGGCGACGATGAATGGCGGCTCGATATCCGCACTGCGGGTCGCCGCGCGGATCAGAAGCGGTTCAGTTGGGCGTTGGCCATGCCGGAGCACACGCGCATCGGGAACAGTGATCATGTTCAGCTTGTCCGCGCCGCCAAGCACTTCCTCTGGTCGATGCACTATCATCCTCCATCAGGGCGCAAACGGTCGTCTCCGGCGTCGATCCATCACAAAGCAATGTTGCTGCGCGCGCTGCTGGAATGGATGGCATGCGAAGGACACTCGCGCTTTGCCGGGATCGATCCAGCTTCGGTCGAACAACTCTGCAAATGGTTGCGCTGTCGTCCTGCACGCGCCGGCGGAGACAAAGGCAATATCTCAACTGCCACAATCACGAACTATCTGCTCGTGATCAAAGACCTTTATCGTCAGCGAGAAAAGCTGAACGATGCGCCACTGGTCGATCCGCTGCCGCTGGAAACGACCTATGAGGCCGCCGGCCACACCAGGGCGACCAAGGGCGTCATACCGTTCATCCCCGAAGACGTGGCCGTTGCAATCCTGAGCGAAGCCCTGCGGTGGGTCGAGGAGCATGGCGATACGATCGTCGCAGCCGAAACGATCCGCCGCGAAGCGCGAGCGCAGGGTCTGCGGCGCGGCAAGCGCCAGGCATCTGATCATGTTAGAGCGGCGCTGAGGCTCGCATCGCTGGCCGGACCATCGGGCGAACGGCTCGATGGCGCCTATGCAGTTCGGCACGCCGCCGTCCACCTCGTCGAGGCGTGCTATATCTTGATCGCGGGCTTCGTCGGGATGCGGTCGAGCGAAATCCTGTCAATGAAAACAGGGGCAATCGAGCATCACCCGATCGGCGGAACCGGCGTTAATCAGGCATATGTCGTGTCCCGGCTGTTCAAGACTGTCGACGATCTCGATGGCCGTAGGGAGCGCTGGGTTGCCCCGGCACCGGTCGTGCGCGCGGTGGAGCTGCTCGAGCAGCTGAGCGCGCCGCTGCGCGAAGCCTCGGGCCGCGACGATCTGTTCCTGGTGAAGAACACGCAGTATGGCCAAATCGTGCCGGTGACGCACATGCATATCGCCTGGCGCATCAATGACTTTGCGCGGCATGTCGGCATCCCCGATCATGATGGGAAACCCTGGAGGTTCAGCACGCACCAGTTCCGCAAGACCTTTGCCCGGTTTATTGCCAGGCGCGACCGTACCCAGCTTCTGGGCCTGGCCGAGCACTTCAAGCATGCCTCCGTTGCCATGACCGCGCGGGGCTACGTCGGCAACGACTTCGACCTGCATGGCCTCATCGACCACGAAGCCCGCGCCGAAACCGCAGCCGCACTCGATCGCCTGCTCGCCGCGAAACGGCTCGGCGGCAAGATGGGCGAACGTATCGTCGCCGGAAACGCCCGGTTCCGCGGCCGCGCGGGCGAACAGGTACGCCGAGACTATGTTGCGTTCATCCTCAAGGAGACGGATCTTCGCATCCATGCCTGCGACTATGGCTGGTGCGTGTTCCAGCAGGAGACCTCCCGCTGCGGCGGCGAACTGCAACCGAATGAGGCCGGACGAGCGCCGGCGGTCTGCCTCTCATGCGCCAACATGGTGATCGAAGCGAAGCACGGAGCCTACTGGCGGGATCGCCGGAGACGCAATGCTGCGCTGTTGCCGGAGGCCAATCCGATGACGGCGGCCGTGCTCAATGAGGCGATCGGACAATGCGAGCGG
>CADECO010000430.1:0-5017 GCA_902825905.1 uncultured beta proteobacterium | reverse complement strand
GTGCGCGCGTGGCCTCGATGTCTTCGACTTCGTCGAGCAGGGCGAGCGCGTTATGCGGCGCGCAGGCGATGACGACTGCCGAAAATGGCGTGGTGATGCCGTCGATGTACCAGCCATCGCCCGCCCAGTAGAGCCGCCGGACCAGCGTTGCGGTGCGCACCAGCCCGCCGCGATCGCCGACGTACTTCGCGGCAGGGTCGGGAAACATCCGCGTCAGATCGACCCGCGGCAGCAATAGATCGCTATGCCCGGGCTGGCCGAACAATCCGTCGCGCAGCACATTGAGGAACACCTGCGCGGAGGCCGAGTCGGGCGGCGTGTTCAGCGCTGCGATGCACAGCGGGCCCCACAGGTAATTGATCAGCGGCTCGGATTGCCGGTGCTCGAACAGCAGGTTGTTGACCGAAGTGTCCGACTTCAGTTTGAAGTCGGCCTTGCGCACCGACTGCACGAACTTCACTGCCTTGAGCGCGTCACGCCAGCCGATGCCCTTGGCGCGCAGCAGGCCGATCACCATGTCCCAGGGCGCGCGCCACGGTGCCCGTTCGAACGAGAATTCCGGGAGCACCTTGAAGAAGAGCGGCAGGCGAATCAGTGCCTGGGCGGGATCGACTCCCACTTTGCGCATGATCGTGAGCAGCTCGGTGTAGGCGCCCACCAGAATATGCTGGCCGTTGTCGAGCGTGCGGCCTTCGACCGACACCCGCCGGGCGCGACCGCCCAACGTACGCGAAGCCTCGAACACGGTCACCGCATAGCGCGCCTCGGCCAGCGTAACCGCGGCCGCCAGACCGGCGTAACCGGCACCGATCACCGCGACCTGTTGGCCCAGGGCGGTGGAGGGTTGTGCGTAGTAGGGGTAGTCGATTGCCATGAGGAATCTGAACGGGCTAGCGGGTCGCTGCCCAGGTGCGCCATGCTATCCACAACTTGCGGATCGGCGTGAGCGAAGTGCGATGGGTGAGAACGCGGGCCGGGTCGCGCCGGATCTCTTCCAGCAGTCGTCGATAGATCGCAGCCATGATCAGCCCTGGTCGCTGCGTGCGCCGATCTTCGGGCGGCAGGCGCCGCAAGGCTTCGTCGTAGGCCGCGATCGCGCGTTCGATCTGGAAGTCCATCAGGCGATTGAAGTTCTCGGTGGGTTGCGCCGCGAGGATCTGCGAGGCCGGCACGTTGAACCGCTCGAGCTCATCGGCGGGCAGGTAGATTCGGTTGCGGCGTGCATCTTCGCCGACGTCGCGGATGATGTTCGTAAGCTGGAACGCGAGCCCGAGGCGATTGGCGTAGTCGAGCGTCTGCGCATCGCGGTAACCGAAGATGCGTGCCGCCAGATCGCCCACTGCGCCGGCGACGCGCCGGCAATACAGGCTCAGCGCCTCGAAGCTGGGGTAGCGGTGCTGATGCAGATCCATCGCCATGCCGTCGATGATCTCCTGCATCAGCTCGCGGCGCAGATCGAAGCGTTCGAGTGCAGGTTGCAGCGCCTGCGAGACCGGATGCTGCGGCCGGCCGTCGTAGAGATTGGCAAGCTCCGCCTGCCACCATTGCAATCGCGCGTGCGCCACCGCCGGATCGGTCGGTTCGTCCACCGCGTCGTCGACTTCGCGGCAGTAGGCGTAGAGCGCGGTGATGGCCCGGCGGCGCTCCGCTGGAAGGAACAGGAATGAGTAATAAAAGCTCGACCCGCTGGCGGCAGCTTTCTGCTGGCAATACTGGTCGGGCGTCATGCTGAACGTGGGCCAGGTGAGGGCAGCGATGGAGTCGCAATGCGCCGGAGCGAAGTCATTCGCGTAACGCGCGCGCCAGCATTACCAGCCAATCGCGCTTCACCAGAACCGGGCGGTGCTTGTAGACGTCACCGCCGACGCGGTCGATTTTTTCCAGAATGCGCAGCCCGCCTTGCACGACCATCGCGATTTCGAGGCGGACGCGCCCGGACAAAGCGCGGGTCAAGGGTTGGCCGGATCTTAGCATCGCTCTTGCGCGCTCCACTTCGAACGCGATGAGCGATCGCCATTCAGGCGTAATCTGGGCCTGCGTGATCGCGGATTCCTCGATACCGAACCGGCCCATGTCCTCGCGCGGAATGTAGATCCGATCCTTGGCGATATCGATACGCACGTCCTGCCAGAAGTTGATCAGTTGCAGCGCGGTGCATATCGAATCGGACTGCGCGAGCGTCGCGGGCGTATTCGCGCCGAACAGATGCAGCAGCAAGCGTCCGATCGGGTTGGCCGATCGCCTGCAGTAGTCGAGCAACTCGGTAAAAGTGTCGTAGCGCTTGTGCGTAACGTCCTGGGCAAACGCCGAGAGCAGATCGGCGAACAGGCCGATCGGCAGTCGATGCTCCGCGATGACGCCCGCCAGTGCCCGGAACATCGGTTCGGACTGCGCCTTGCCGGCCGCGATCGCGTCGAGGTTGCATTTGTAGCGGTCGAGACCGGCCAGGCGCTCGGCGTCGCTCGCATCGCCTTCATCGGCGATATCGTCGGCGCTGCGGGCGAAGTGGTAGATGACCGCGATCGGCCGGCGCAGCCGCGCTGGCATGAGCCACGATGCGACCGGGAAATTCTCGTAGTGATCGACGCCCACGAAGTGGAAAATCCAGAGGCGAATCAAGCGATTGAACATGACAGTTTAGAGGCACTCCGCTAAACTTTGCGCGTCGGTTGTCCGCGCCATTCGTTCGCGCCATGTGTCCGATGTCTGTGATTGGTATGCGATACGTCTGCGATACATCGGCGATTCGACCGCAATATGGCCGCGACGCCGTGGGTTGGTCGCAGCGTCAGTCGCACTGCCCGTCATCGGTGGCACCGCCCGAACCTTGGTTGGACCGCACGCCGCGCGAAGGTGGCGGAATTGGTAGACGCACTGGATTTAGGTTCCAGCGCCGCAAGGCGTGGGGGTTCGAGTCCCTTCCTTCGCACCATGCTGACGGGGTTGGTCCGGCGCTTGTTTCGTTCACTGCATCCTTTCTCCATTTCTCCTCATGACTAACGTAGAAACGCTGAGCGGGCTGGAACGCCGCCTGACGATGTCTGTTCCGGTGACGCAGATCGACGAGCAGGTCGGCGAGCGGCTGAAAAACCTGGCACGCACCGTGCGCATGTCCGGATTTCGGCCAGGCAAAGTGCCGATGAAACTGGTCGCGCAACAGTACGGTCCGCAGGTCCGCGGCGAGGTGATCGGCGATGCGGTGCAGAAGGCCTTCTCATCGGCCGTCGATGCACAGAAGCTGCGCGTAGCCGGCTATCCGAAGATCGAGCGCAAGGAAAGCGCCGCCACCGATCAGCTCGAGTTCAGCGCGACGTTCGAGGTGTATCCGGAATTCGCGCTGGGCGACATCGGCTCGGTCACCCTGAACCGGCCCACGCTCACGGTCGGCGAAGCCGAGGTCGATCGCACCATCGAGTCGCTGCGCAAGCAGCGGGTGAAGTATCAAGCGGTCGATCGCGCGGCGCAGGCGGACGATCAGGTGACGATCGATTTCGTCGGCACGATCGATGGCGTGGAGTTCTCCGGCGGCAAAGCCGAAAACTATCCGTTCGTACTGGGCGCGGGTCGCATGCTTCCCGAATTCGAGCAGAACGTCACCGGCGCCAAAGCCGATGAGGCCAAGACGTTCGATCTGCGTTTTCCCGACGACTACGGCGGTAAGGACGTGGCCGGCAAGACCGCGCAGTTCACCGTCACAGTGAAAAAGGTCGAGGGGCCCGAGCTGCCGCAGATCGACGCCGCATTCGCGCAAACGCTGGGCATCGCTGATGGCGACATCGCGAAGATGCGCACCGAGATCAAGGAGAACGTCGAGCGCGAGGTCAAGCAGCGTCTGACCGGCAGGACCAAACAACATGTCATGCAGGCGCTGCTGGACACCAACAAGCCCGACGTGCCCAACGCGCTGGTCGAGATCGAACAATCACGGCTGGTGGATGCGGCGCGCGCCGATCTGCAGCAGCGCGGCATGAAGGATGTCGACAAGGTTCCGATCGATCCGGCGATTTTTCGCGAGCAGGCGGTACGCCGTGTCACGCTCGGATTGATCCTGGCCGAGGTTGTCAAGCAGAATCAGTTGAGCGCGAAGCCCGAGCAGGTCAGAAAGCTCGTCGAGGACTACGCGCGCGGGTTCGAGCAGCCTTTCGAGGTGGTAAAATGGGTGTATTCGCAGTCAGAGCGTCTTGCCGAATTCGAAGGGTTGGCGGTCGAGGAGAACGTCGTCAGCTGGGTGCTTGAAAAAGCCAAGGTGCAGGACAGTCCGGTTGCCTTCGAAGAACTGATGGGTAGCGCCACATGAGCGATGCTGTCTGGCGGTCAAATGCAAGCGGATGGACTGGAGCCTGGTCGAACGGGTCATGGATGCATGACAGTCCGGGCGCCGGGCCCGCTGCGATGAGCAGCGGCTGGAATCCGCCCACCGGACTTGGTCTGGTGCCGATGGTCATCGAGCAAAGCGGCCGCGGCGAGCGCGCTTACGACATCTATTCGCGCCTGCTCAAGGAGCGCGTGGTGTTCCTGGTGGGCCCGGTCAACGACGTCACCGCCAACCTGATCGTCGCGCAGTTGCTGTTCCTCGAGTCCGAGAATCCGGACAAGGACATCTTCTTCTATATCAACTCGCCGGGCGGATCGGTGTCGGCGGGCTTGGCGATCTACGACACCATGCAGTTCATCAAGCCCGACGTGAGCACCCTGTGCACCGGACTGGCGGCGAGCATGGGTGCATTTCTGCTCGGTGCTGGCACCAAGGGCAAGCGCTTCTGCCTGCCCAACTCGCGCGTGATGATCCACCAGCCCAGTGGCGGCTTCCACGGGCAGGCCTCCGACATCGAGATCCACGCCAAGGAAATCCTCTATCTGCGTGGGCGCCTGAACGAGCTGATGGCCCGACACACCGGGCAATCCATCGAGCAGATCGCGCGTGATACCGAGCGTGACAACTTCCTTTCCGCCGACGAAGCGTTGAAATATGGGTTGATCGATCGCGTGCTCAGCTCGCGCTCCGAAGCCTGAGTTT
>CADECO010000429.1:1990-5026 GCA_902825905.1 uncultured beta proteobacterium | reverse complement strand
CTCTGGCCATTCGGCGCGGTCATCGTGCTGTTCGTGGTCGCAACGCTCGCGATATCGGTAGCGATTCACCTGCACTTTCGCAGACTGCCGCGCAGCTGAACGCCGAATGCACGATTCGCCATGCGAGTGAAGGTCTGCAACGTCGCAGAGCTATCCCCCGGCGAAGCAAAGCGCGTGATTCTGCAAGGACGCGATCCGATCGCGGTCTTCAACGTGGCGGGCCGCTTCTACGTCACCGACGACGATTGCACCCACGGGCTCTCCTCGCTCGCCAAAGACGGCACCGTCATCGACGACGAGGTCGAGTGCGGCTGGCACGGCGGACGGTTCAACATCCTCACCGGCGCCGCGACCTGCGCCCCCTGTACCAAAGCGCTGCGCACCTATACGGTGGAGATCGTCGACGGCGAGGTGTTCGGCGTACTGGATTGACCGCACACCATCGCGCTCATACCAGGCAAGTCCCGCATCGGCCGGTTGGTTCACGCTCGCTGTTCGTGCTCATGCCGCGCGCCTACCGCCGCGGCGTGCATCGCCGGGCGTTGATTCGCTTGGCTGATCCATAATCAGGCCACATACGATTCCGATCGCGCGCCGCCCCGCCCCGCCGTACCTCCCTGCTTCCCGATCCGTTCGCCGACCCCGAGCCTTTTCATGCCGCGCCCCGCCCGCGTCATCTGCGTCGGTCACACCGCGTTCGACCGCGTCTATCGCGTTTCAGCCTGGCCGCTCGGTAGCGCCAAGGTGCGCGCCACCGGATTCCGCGAGTCGGGCGGAGGTATGGCTGCCAACGCGGCGGCGGCGATCGCGCAGTTGGGCGGGCTTGCTCACTTCTGGGGCCCGGCCGGCGACGATGCGCTGGCCGACGCGATGGCGCGCGAACTCGCCGGGTACGGCGTCGATGTGAGCGGCCTGCATCGCGTGGCGGGCAGCGCCTCATCGCATTCGGCGATCCTGGTCGACGAGCGCGGTGAACGCCTCATCGTCGGCGTGCGCGGTGCAGTGCTCACCGCCGAGGCCGAATGGTTACCCCTTGCCACGATGGACGGCGCCGATGCCGTGCTCGTCGACGTGCGTTGGCCGGTCGGCGCAAGGAAAGTGTTGCGGGCGGCACGCGAACGAGGCGTCGCCACGGTGCTCGATGCCGATGTCGCCGAGCGCGATGTGCTGCACGGACTGGTACAGATGGCCGACTACGTGATCTTCTCCGAGCCGGGGCTCGAAGCTTTCGCCGATCAGCGCGGCGTGGACGCGTTGGTTGGCGCGGCAGGCCCGCACTTGCGCATGGCGGCGGTCACACGAGGTTCGCTGGGCGTCGAATGGATCGAGCCGCAGCACTCGCCGCATGCGCAGCGGCTGCCGGCGCTATCGATCGGCAAGGCGGTCGACACCACAGGCGCGGGCGACGTATTCCATGGCGCGTTCGCGCTCGCCATCGCCGAGCGCCAGAGTACGCACGATGCGCTGCGCTTCGCCAACGCCGCAGCCGCGCTCAAGTGCGAGCGTGAGGGCGCACGCAGCGTGCCGTCGCGCGCAGCGGTGGAGCGAGCGCTGTCGCGCTGATGACCAGGGCTCGGATCACCCACAATCAAACCAATCGCCGTAGAGGAGCCCCAGCCATGTTCCGCGCCATCCTTCGACACGCCCGTTGGAGCGTGATTCCGGCCGCACTGATCGCGCTCGGCGCGTGCCGCAGCACCGAGCCGGCTCCGGTCGAGCAGGTCACCATGCCGAACCAGCCGCTCTACCTGTGCTGCAACATCCGCACCGAATCGGACTGGCTGACCGACGGCAATTTCTTCGTCGGCCGATTGATCCCCGCCGGCACGCCGGTCACGCTCAAAGGTACGGCACGCGGTGTGGCCAATATCGAGATCGAAGGACGCGCCTACCGGCTCGGCCACGAATACGGCGCACGGATCGAGTCTTTTCAACAATTCCTGAATCGGATGCTGATCACGAGCGATCCGAACCGCGCGATCTCGAGCTACCCGGCGGCGGAGGCGAACGCGATTCGCAGCGGCCGGATCGCCCGGGGATTCACACGAGAGCAGGTGCTGCTTGCGCTAGGCCATCCGCCCAGCCACGCCAACACGACGCTGCAAGCGCCCGAGTGGACCTATTGGTACAACCGCTACGTACGTTACGTCGTGCAGTTCGACGGACAGGGCCGGGTTCGCGACGTCAATGCCAACGAGGGCGTGAAGAACGCGGTGCTGGCGCGCTAGCACGCAGCCCCTCCCGCTCTAGCACTAGCAAGGCGGGCGCGCTGCGGCGCCGGCGCCCGGAACGCTCACTTGCGCGGCATCCACTTCGCTTCCAGCGCCTGGAAAAATCCCTCCGACCGCTTGAGCGCCACCCAGTTGTTGACGTAGGTGATCCACGCAGTGTCACCCTGCGGCATCGGATAGGCGAACGGCCGTTTGTTGCGCATCTCGGCGGCGCTGCCGATCATCGTCAGGTTCGGATAGGTCTGCATCAGCGTGGCCGCCTCGACGTTGCTGGTGATGGTGGCATCGGCGCGGCCGGCCAACACTTCCTGATAACCGTTGGCGGGTTTCTGGATCGACTTCACCGTGGCGTTCGGAAAGTGCTGCTTGGCTTGCTCCTCGAACACCGTACCCATCAGCACCGCAACGTTGACGCCCTTCTGGTTCAGATCGGTCCAGCCTTTGATCTTGGGCAGGGTCGAGCGTTGGATCAAAGGCACCGTCCCCGCCTCGAAGTACGGCTCGGAAAACGCCACCACCTTGGCGCGCGCCATGTTGAGCGAGGCGCCGGAGAAGATGTCGTAGTGACCCGCCTGGATGCCCTGTACCAGCGTGGCCCATTCGGTGGACACCCACTCGACCTTCACGCCGAGATCCTTGGCGAGCTGTTCCATCGCCTCGATGTCGAAACCCTTGTACGTCTTGGTTGCCGGATCGAGGATCGACATCGGATTGAAATCGCCGGTCGTGCCCACGCGCAACACGCCCTTCTCCAGCACCGTGTGCAATCGCGACTTCGGTGCCTGGGCGAGAACGCTGGTGGCGA
>CADECO010000429.1:0-1890 GCA_902825905.1 uncultured beta proteobacterium | reverse complement strand
CGGCCCCATGCCGTAGCGCATCAGCTCGCGCAGGAAGTTGTCGCGGCAATTGGGTTGATACGGTGCGCCGTAGCGGTGCTTGTTGAGCGCAGCGCTGCAACAGCCGCCGATGGTGTCGTGTCGCCCGCAGGTGTCGGCGACTATCGTAAGCAGCGGCGTGAGCCCGACGCTGTAGAGCACCGTGCCGGTGGTGAGAAAGATGCCACCGGCGTTGATCTTCATCGTGTCTGCAGCAGCGTAACGATCGGCGTGATCGTGTGCGTTGTAGCAGAGGAAATCGACCGCCTGCTTGCCCTCCAGGTCGATGATCCGCATGAACTGCCCCTGCCTGAGCGTGCGGCTCCAGGACGCGCGCGCCGCGACAACGGTGTCTTCGACGATCGCCCCTTCGACGGGCGGTGTGAGTGTGGTCATGGTCTGGTCCTGACGACTACTTCGAGCGGGCCGCGAGTTCCGCTTGGTGTTTCTCGGTCATCACTTCCACCGCCTTGGCCTGCTGCGCGGCCAGCTCCGGTCGCGCCGCTTCCGCGCGCGCTTTGGCCTGCAAGGTGCTGTACGCCTGGCCCTGGAAGTTCGGCATCACGTGGCGCGCGATCAGCTCGTAGTTCATCCTCGTCGCTTCCGGATTCGCCCACTCGTGTGCGAGCATCAGGTACGCGCCGAACCCGCCATTGGACTGCTTCATGAGCCGGTCGATCTGCTCACTGCACATGTCGGGCGTACCGATCGCGCCCAGCCCGGAGCTGTTGACGAACTCGATCATCTCTCGCGGGTTGTTGCCGACCACCGCCATCTGCGGGAACGCCGCCACGGTCTGGAAGTACTTGAACCACTGCTCGATGCCGAACTCGACGTCCTTGTAGGCCTGCTCTTTGGTCGCCGCGACGTGCACCAGCCCGACCAGGCGCCACTTCGACCGGTCGACCTTGGTGCCGAAGGTCTTGGCGCGTTCCTGCATCACATCCCAATGCAACGCGAGCGCATCGAAGCCGGCGGCCTGCGTGGCACCGACCGACAGCAAGCCCACGCCGTGCTTGCCCGCCACGCGCGGACCCGATGGCGAGGCCACCGCCGCGACCGCGATGTCGAACAGCGGATTGGAGTACGGACGCAGGTGCAGCCGCGCATCGCGCAGATCCCAGCGCTGATTCTTGAACGTCACCGGCTCGTCGCTACGCAGCAGCTTCATGATCACGTCGAGACTTTGCTCCATCAGCTCGCGCGTTTCGGCCTGCTGCACGCCGATCATCTGCGCGTCGGTGGGTAGCGACCCCGGCCCCACGCCCAGCATCACGCGCCCGCGCGTAAGGTGATCGAGCAGCACGATGCGCTCGGCCACCCACAACGGGTTGTGATACGAGAGGCTCACCACGCCGGTGCCCAGCTTGATGTGCCGGGTGCGCGCCGCGGCAGCGGCGATGAAAATCTCGGGCGAGGCGATGATCTCGCTGCCGGCCGAATGGTGCTCGCCGATCCAGGCCTCGTCGTAGCCGCACTTGTCGAGATGCTGGATCAGCTCGAGATCACGCTCCAGGGCGAGCGTGGGGTTCTGTCCGGGCGCGTGAAACGGTGCGAGGAAAATGCCGAAGCGCAGGCGATTGCTCATCAGGGTCTCCTTCGTGTTTTTTAATTGGCATCCGGCCGAACGCGCGTACCGCCTGATCGACGAATCGCTGCGTTCGAGCCGTGCGTGAAGCCGCGACGCTTGGTCGCGGCGACGGTATCACGGCAAGTGGAAGAAGATAACCCTGCGCGTCGGAAGGAGCACGCGTCGCAGGATCGGATGTCCAATGCAGCCACGCCGAGGGCCGACCGATTGAAAGGAGCCCTCGCGGGGCAGTGTCGGCGAATGGGAGCCCTGTTATCGGAAATGCGGCATTACTTCGTCGG
>CADECO010000428.1:0-5040 GCA_902825905.1 uncultured beta proteobacterium | reverse complement strand
GCTCGAGCGCCTGAGGCGCTGCCTGCGTCCCGCTCAGATTGGGACGACCAGCGAGTTGGGGTTGGATCCGGACTGGGTGGAGGCGGCCGCATTCGCCTGGTTGGCGCGCTGCACCTTGCGAGGCGAGCCTGCGAGCCTGCCATCGGTCACCGGTGCCCGCGGTCCCCGGATTCTAGGAGCGATCTACCCGGCGTGATCGCGAAGGCGCAGTGCCGCCCAGACTCGCCTCATTGAAGCGAGGCGCTTCGGGTCGTCAAACCGAGAACGAGGAACCGCAGCCGCAGGTGCTCGTCGCGTTCGGGTTTTTGATCACGAACTGCGCACCCTCCACACCCTCGGTGTAGTCGATCTCGGCGCCAACGAGGTATTGATAGCTCATCGAGTCAACCAGCAGCGTGACGCCGCCTTTCTCGAGCACTGTGTCTTCTTCGCTGACGTCCTCGTCGAACGTGAACCCGTACTGGAAGCCCGAGCAGCCGCCGCCGGTCACGAACACACGCAGCTTGAGCTGGTCGTTCCCTTCTTCGACGATCAAATCACGCACTTTGGATGCCGCCGCATCGGTGAATACGAAGGGCGTCGGCATTTCGGTCACAGCGTTCATAGCACCTCCATGGGACCCGGCGATTATTCATCGCGCTCGTCCAGGGGTCAAACACAAGGGTCATTAAACACGAGATTCCGATTGGTCCGATGCGCACACCGCCTTTCCCGCATTGTCCGTCGGGAGATTCAACCCGCCCCCTGGGACAAAGGTATGGCCGATCGAGGGCCGCTTCAACTTCGGTCAGCGCGCTTCACGCCGCGGTGAAGCGCAGCGAACGCCTGATCAGGATCCGTTACCGCGTGCGGCGACGCGCAGTTCGACGGGACGTTCTTGGTAGTCCCCGCCGTGCATGAGATGTCCGTCGACGATCGCGCCGAGATGCATCTCGAGCGAGTTGTAGTGCACGTCGCCGGTCACGCGGCAGCGAGGCTGCAACTCCAATGTTTCCGACGCGTAGATCGGCCCTTTGACCGCACCGTTCACGACCACGTGCCCGACACGGATCTCGCCTTCCACGGTGGCCTGTTCACTCACGACCAATGTGGACTCCTGTCCGCTCGCTCCAATCACGTCGCCATGCACGGTACCGTCGATCCTCAGGCCACCGGTGAAGGAGATGCTGCCGTCGACACGCGTGCCGGCTCCGATCAGGCTGTCGATCTTGGTCTGCGGCGCTGCGGATTTCTTCCCGAACATGGTCATTCTCCCGTAGGTGGGCCGGTGCACGGCCCAAAGAATTTCAGATGCGCGCAGCCTAGGAAAGCGTGTAGTTCTCAGTTGCCCGCGGCTGGTTCGAGCCCTGCTCCAGGACGCGAATCTGTACCGAGCGGATCTTCACCCCCGGATCGATGCGGAACGACCCCTCGACCCGATGCATGCGCTTGAAGCGCAGCCGGAAACTGGGATCGGACGCGCCCCGGTTCTCGGGCAGCGTGATCACGGTATTGCGTTCTTCGCGCTGCGTGTTCAGCACAAGTTGAACACTGCCATTGAACTCCCGGTCCTCGCGCGCGGCACCCGCCAGAACCAGCATGCGATAGCGGTATTCACCCGGAACGCCGTTCGGTTCGACTCGGAATCGATGAATCGTCAGCCGGTCGTCTTTGCCGCCGGGCACGATGTTTTCGAAGAACGCGAGCTCTTCCTTCATGCGCGCATTCTCTTCCTCGACCATCTTCAACTGGCTGGCGAGTTGGGACTGCGCCGTTTTCTCGACCTGCAGACGGCTGTCGCTCGAGAAGGCCAGCGAGCGCAGTTGCCCGAGTTCCCCCTCCAACGACGACACGCGTGTGCGCAGTTCCGAGCGCTCCCGTTCGCCGGCTTCATCATAGGTACCACCGAGGCGACGGCCGAGTTCGTACATGCCGAATCCGCATAAGAGAAATGCAATGGCGACCACGGAAGCGAGCGACGATCGCCAATACCACGGCAACTGCGTCCTGATCGATACCGGCCGCGAACCCAAACCGCGCGCGCGCCGATTCAGCATACGAGGAGTCCAACGCATGGGGTTCAGATCACCCCTGAGACCTGAGGCGCCGCGAAAACCGGGCTCGCTGGACGCACCATGGGTGGGAAAGTGAACGTATGAGAGGGTTTGCTTGTAGGCGCGGAGCGGGCACTGCACGAATTCCCGAGACTGCGAGGTGCGCATCGACAACGCGCGTTTATCGCATTCGCCTCAGAACGAATCGAACCGCTGGTCGCCGAGCCGCACCCAGATATCCGACGGCATTGTGCGCCGACGTCGGACTGTGTCAACCGCGCAAACACAAGGGCCGCCTCAGGGCGGCCCTTTGATGAAGCACGGAAGGCGCGATGTGCGGGGCTGGGCCTCGCGCGCGCCGGGGATCGGCTAGCGCTTCGAGAACTGCTTGCGGCGACGTGCCTTGTGAAGGCCAACCTTCTTTCGCTCGACCTCACGTGCATCGCGCGTGACGAGGCCCGCCTGCGAGAGCGCCGGCTTCAGCGTTGCATCGTAGTCGATCAAAGCGCGCGTCAGGCCGTGACGCACTGCTCCTGCCTGCCCGGCCTCACCGCCGCCGTTCACGTTCACCTGGATATCGAATGTGCTCAGGTTGTTCGTCAGGGCCAGGGGTTGCCGCACGATCATGCGCCCCGTCTCGCGACCGAAGTACTCATCGATCGGTTTGCCGTTCACCTGAAACTTCCCGCCACCTGCCTTGATGAACACACGGGCAACGGAACTCTTGCGACGACCAGTCCCGTAGTTGTGATTCCCGATCATGCTAGTTGTCTCCAAATCGTCGATACGTGTTTATGCAGCCACTTCGAGCGGCTTGGGCTGCTGAGCAGTGTGCGGATGCTCCGTGCCGCCATAGATCTTTAGCTTCTTGAGCATCGCATAGCCGAGCGGACCCTTCGGAAGCATGCCCTTGACGGCGACCTCCAGCACCCGGTCGGGAAACCGCGCGTGCACCTTGGCGAACGTGGTTTCTTTCAAACCTCCCGGATACCCACTGAACCGGTAGTAGATCTTCTGTTCGGCCTTGTCGCCGGTGACGCGCAACTTCGCGGCATTGACGACCACGATGTAGTCGCCGGTGTCCACATGCGGAGTGAACTCGGGCTTGTGCTTGCCGCGTAAGCGTCGGGCGATTTCTGCGGCGAGGCGGCCGAGAACCTTGTCGGTGGCATCGACAATGAACCAGTCGCGTCGGACCTCGTGAGGCTTGGCAACGAATGTACGCATGACCTGAAATTAATTCCGGGCTTGAGTCGAGGACTCGAGAGAAGAAGAGACGCGTTGCGGATTGAACCGACCGCCTGCTGACGCCCGCGGATCAGCGGGCCTATTCACTGCCGCGGTCGGCAGCTCTCGCACACCGAGCGAATTCAAGTTGTCGCCGGATACAAGCGTGGCGCAACGCAGCGCGCGAGCGAACCCGTGATTCTAGTGAGCTGGGGTCTAGGCCGTCAATTACACTCGGCATGTAAGCGCGGTTATGGAGGCGACCTAGGGGAGGAGAGCGAGGGCCGGCCAGTGTCCAAAGCATCGCCTCGTCGAGCTAGGAGCGCCTTGCTGTGGGCTTGCGAGGCTTTCGAGCCCGGAAAAAGAAACGCGACCCGTTGCGGGTCGCGTCAAGTTCCACCAAAGGAGGAGGGTGGAGGAGACAACCTTGTGGGCAAGCGCACCAGCTCGCAACTCACCCAACCACGACGCGGATCATAGCGAATTCTTTTGTGCATCGCAAGAATTTCGTCTGCTCGTTCGATTTCAGGTGACACATTCATCTGACCACCCGACCACAAATAGATCGATCGTGCGAATAATGAGTCATTGGCCTATAGAATCAATCTATTAGAAGAATTGGAATCCGTACAGCAAGGAGCGAAGCCGACATGGATTGCACGATCAAGTGGGTCGACGGCATGGCATTCGTGGCTGAAACCAGTAGCGGCCATGCGTTCGTCATGGACGCCGCGCCTGATGTAGGCGGCAGAAACGTCGGCCCTCGTCCGATGGAAACGGTGCTAGCGGGCACTGGCGGATGTACCGCGATCGACGTGCTGATGATCCTCAAACGCAGCCGCCAGGACATCACAGGCTGTCAGGTGCACCTGACTTCGGAGCGCGCGCAGACCGACCCGAAGGTCTTCACGAAGATCCACATGCATTTCGTCGTGCGCGGACGCAATGTGAAGCGAGCGACGGTGGAACACGCAATCAAGCTCTCGCACCAGAAATACTGCTCTGCCTCGATCATGCTCGGCAAGACCGCCGAGATCACGCACGACTACGAGATCATCGAGGAACCCACGGCGGCAACCAGTCAGGTTTCCGGAGATTGAATCGGATACGTGCCGGTATGCCGACGGAGCAATCGTGGAGCGCAGCGAACCGTGCGAGTGGCGCGAGACCCTTCAGACGTAGTACGTGACGCCGGTCATCACGCGCGACGAGAGCCGCATCGCGAGACGCACCGGCGCCGGCAACTCGCTCGCACCGAGCGCCTCTGCCGTGCGGGCGTGATTGATCTCATCGAGCTGCATCGTCGCAATGATCGAGCGGGTCTTGGTGTCGTGCGGGCTGAGCCGCTCCAGATGACCTTGCAGGTGCGTTTCGACCTGGCGCTCGGTCTCCCGCAGAAATCCAAGATTCCACTGATCGCCGAGTTTTCCGGCAGCAAAGCCGATCGCGAGTGACCCGGCGTACCACAGCGGATTGAGCACACTGGTGCGCCCGCCAAGCTCCGCGATACGCGTCTGGCACCAGGCCAGATGATCTTCTTCCTCGCTTGCCGAGCGTGCCAGCGCGACTTGCACGGCAGGATCCTTCGTCGCGAGCGCCTGACCCTGATACAACGCCTGCGCGTACACTTCGCTGCCGTGGTTGATGAGCATCAGCGCCGCCGCGTTGCGACGCTCGACATCACTGAGCTCCGACTCGGGCGAATCGTCCGCCCGATTCGGCCGCGCCGCGCGCGCAACCCCACCGAGCGTCCGCACCCTGCGGCAACACCCGCTGACCA
>CADECO010000427.1:0-5051 GCA_902825905.1 uncultured beta proteobacterium | reverse complement strand
TTGCAGTGACGCATGCGGTGCCGCGTCATCTCCTCGTTGTGGGTGTCGTAGCCGAACATGGTCCAGATCATGATCTGGCTGTGCGGGCCGTTGGGCACGATTTGGCGAATGCCCAGCGTGTTGAGCTCGCGTTGCACGATCAGGTTCGGCCAGATCGTCTGCATCGTGACCGTCCACGGCGAATCGAACTCCGGCACGAAATCGAGAAACCGGCGGTCGGCCAGTTGCAGATCGGTGCGATACGCGCGCATCTGTTTGGCGCTGTCGGCATCGACGACCTTGCTGACGTCGTCGGGCTTGCGCGAGGCCATGGTGCCGTGCCGCCCGCTCGGGTCGGCGATCATCGCCGTCTTGCTGCCGGCCACCAGCAGGCCGAAGGTCACCAGGAACGAGTGCAGCAATGTGGCGTGATACGGGTCCTTCAGATTCTCGTGATAGAGCTTCCAGTTGCCCGGCAGCTCGTTGCGGTAATAGCCGAGGATCTTCAGCTGGCGGCCTTTGAACACCACCTCGAAATCCTCGAGGATCTCCGGCGAGAGGTAGCTCTCCACCGATTCCATGTCGTTCGCGAACGAGGCGAACACCACGCCGTGCAGCACCTGCACGCTCAGCTTCCTGAGCGCATGATCAGCGGGTTTGAAATCGGCGGGCATGCCGCTGTCTTTCTCACCCTTCATGCCGCGGCGGAACGGCACGCCCTGCAGGTTGCCGCGCAGATCGTACGACCACTGGTGATACGGGCAGACGAACTCGTTCGCGTTGCCGCGCGACTGCCGGCAGAACTCGACCCCGCGATGCGCGCAGCGGTTTTCCACCACGTGGACGCTGCCGTCGGTGTCGCGCGCCACCACGACCGGTGTGGGTCCGACGTACGAGCGCTTGTAATCGCCCGGGTTCGGGATTTCCGCTTCGAGCGCGACGAAATTCCAGGTGCGCCCGTGGAAGATCCGTTCGATCTCGCGGTCGTAGATGGACTGGCTGGTGTAGAGCCAGTCGGGCAAAACCTGCAGGCCTTCGGCGGGCCATTCGTACGACTGCGGCTCGCGCTCCTTCGAACCGGAGCCGAGCGGATGAATGACGGTTTGCGTGGTGCTGAACATGGATCCTCCGGAAAACCCGCCGTGCGCGGCGACAGGTGCAGACGCCTATAGGTTACGCAGAAACGGGCTTACGTAGGAACTGTAGGAGCGCGGCCGGACGCACGCCGCGCATCGAGGGCGCGATCGAGAAAATCGAGTCGATCCTGTCCCCAGAAACGCTCGCCGTCCAGTACATACGTTGGGGCGCCGAACACGCCGAGCGATTCAGCATCGGCGCCGTACTGGCGATAAAGCGTCTGGACCGCATCGCTGGTTTCCGCGGCAACCAGCGCATCGCCGTCCATGCCGTTCTCGCCGGCGATGGCGCGGCGCACGTTCGGATCGGCGGTATCGCGTTCCTCGGCCCAGAGCGCACGCAGCAGCGCGTGCGAAAGCCGCAGCGCGTCGTCACCGCGCAGTTGTGCGGCGATCACCATCCACCCTGGCGGCTTGTTCCATCCGGGCGGCTTGCCGTCCTGCGGGTAGTGCCTGGGCTCCAGCACCAGCGGCATCTGCAGGTACTTGCGCCAGCGATCCAGCTCGAGCGCGTGGTAGGTGCGGCGCGGTTGCGGACGGGTACGAATCGGCACGCCGCCGGTGCGTGGTACGACGTCCTGGAAGTCGAACGGCTTGAGCGTCAGGCGCACATGATGCCGCTGCACGATGTGCTGCAGACGTGGTCCGGCGAAGTACGCCCACGGCGAGGACAGGCTGTAGTAGCAATCGAGCGGAATCATCGGCTGATGGGGATAATTCGAATCTTTCGCGAGGCGACGGGCGACGACGCGATCCGGCGCCCGCGCACCTCGCCTGACCGAAGCGTTCAGGCGCACGCGGATTATCGATCAGCTCGGGCGCTCGCGGCCATCGCGACCCGCTCGTCGTCGTCTTTCCTGGTACGGATCGTCCATCAGGGCCTCATCTGGCAATGAATCTGGAACAGCTCGAACAGCAGGTGCGGCGCGATCTGGCGTGTCTGAACTATCCGCCGGCGAATTGGGTGCCTGCCGAAAGCGCAGGCGGGGTGCCTGCGGCAAGTGCAGGCGGGGTGCCTGCGGCAAGCGCAAGTGCGAGCGAACCCGAGGGCGCGCCGCTGCTCGACGTGCTGATCGTCGGTGCCGGCATGTGCGGCCAGACTGCGGCGTTCGCACTGCGACGCGAGGGCGTGGCGAACGTGCGCATCATCGATCGCGCCTCGCGCGGCGACGAGGGTCCGTGGGCGACGTACGCGCGCATGGAAACGCTGCGCTCGCCCAAGCAACTGGTTGGGCCGGATCTGGGCATTCCGAGCCTCACCTTCCGGCGCTGGTACGAGGCGCAGCATGGCGAGGAAGGCTGGGCGGGGCTCTACAAGATCCCGCGCGTGATCTGGCGCGACTATCTGCTGTGGTTGCGCGACGTGCTGGCGCTGCCGGTCGAGAACGGCACCGAGCTGCTCGGGCTCGATCTGCGCGCGGGCTGTGTTGCCGCCACGCTGCGCGGCTCGCGCGGCATCGAGACGGTGCATGCTCGACGCATCGTGCTGGCCGCTGGACGCGACGGAGCGGGCGGCCTGCGCTGGCCGAACTTTCCCACTTTCGATCCGCGCACCGCACGTTCGGAGCGCGTGTTCCACGCCAGTGCAGACATCGATTTCAGTCGTTTCGCCGACCGCCGGATCGCGGTGTTAGGCGTGGGCGCGACCGCGTTCGATAACGCCGCGACCGCACTAGAAGCCGGCGCGGCGACCGTGACGATGTTCGCGCGACGTCCATTCCTGCCGCAGGTGAACAAGTCGAAGTGGGCTTCGTTTCCCGGCTTCCAACATGGCTTCGCGCAGGCCGACGACGCGACGCGCTGGCGTTTTCTCACTTACATCAACGACGAACAGGTACCGCCGCCGCACGAGAGCGTGCTGCGTTGCGATCGTCACCCGGGGTTCCGCCTGCGTCTGGGTGAACCCTGGCGCGATGTGCGCGAACAGGCCCATGCGATGGAGGTGCTCACCGATCAGGCGACGTACCTGTTCGATGCGCTGATCCTGGCCGCCGGCTTCGACGTCGATCTGCGCGAGCGGCCCGAACTCGCCGCGCTGCGCGAATCGATCCTGTACTGGCGCGATCGCGTGTCGGTCGAGCAGGCGCAGTTGCACCCGGAGGAGGCGCGCTTTCCCTATCTGGGCGCGGGCTTCGAACTGCAGTCACGCACCGGCGTGAATGAGGACATCGCGCGCATCCACGTATTCAACTGGGGCAGCACGATGAGCCACGGTCCGATTGCCGGGGATATTCCCGGGCTGCGCGTGGCCGCCGAGCGTCTCGCACGCGCCGTCACCGGCGCGCTGTTTCTCGAGACGCGTGAGCAGTTGTTCGAGGCGTTGCAGGCGTTCGACGAACCCGAGCTGCAGCCGACGCGCTGGTTCGTGCCGCGCGCGGAGCGTTGACAGGGATCAATCGATCGTCGCGCCCGAGGCCTTCACGACCGCGGCCCAACGCGCGCGATCGGTCTTCACGGTCGCGCGGAACTGCTCGATCGTCTCGTAGCGCGGCGTATTGCCCATGTCGATCAGACGCTGCCGTACCGAGGGTGTCTCGAGCGCGGCCTTGACCGCGAGATTGAGGCGCGAAGCGATCTGCGGGTCGAGCCCCTTCGGACCGAATAGTCCGAACCAGATGTAGCTTTCGTAGCCGGGCACGCCCGATTCGGCGATGGTCGGAATGTCGGGCACTGCCGCGACGCGATCCTTCGTCGTCACACCGAGCAGGCGCACCTTGCCCGCTTTCCACTGGGTGAGCGCGGTCTGCACTTGATTGAAGATGCAGCACACCGTGCCGGCAAGCACTGCCTGCATCGCTTCGGGCCCGCCCTTGTACGGCACGTGGACCATGTTCAGCCCGGCTTTGGTGTTGAACTCAGCGAACGCCAGATGCGTGCCGGTGCCGTTGCCGGTAGAGGCGTAGTTGTACTTGCCCGGATTGGCGCGCACGCGCTCGATGAATTCCTGCGTGGTGCGCACGTCGATGACGTTCGGATTGATGGTGAGCGCGTTCGACACGTCCGCCAGCGGCGCGATCGGGGCGAAGTCGGCTTCCACGTCGAACGACAGCTTGCGGTAGAGCGCGGCATTGACACCGTGGGTCGCGGCCGTGCCCAACAGAATGGTATAGCCGTCCGGCCGCGCCTTGGCCACCAGCTCGGAGGCCAGGTTGCCGCCGGCGCCGGTGCGATACTCGTTCACGATCCGCGTGCCGAGCGCGCGCTCGATCGGCTCCTGCAGCAGACGCGCGACGACATCGACGCCGGACCCGGCCGGAAAGCCCATGACCATCGTGATCGGTGCGCTGGGCCATTGCTGCGCCTGTGCATGCGAGACCAGGCACGCGGCGATCAGACCGAGGGCGCCTCGGCGTTTGAGGAAGATGCGAGGGAAGATGAGCGGTGTCATGACAAGAGCCTCCGGTTCGCCTAGCGCCCACGCACGCGATCGAGCAGCTTTCCCAGAATTCCGTTGGGCATATAGATGATGAACAGGATCAGGAGCATCCCGTAGATGAGGTTGTCGACCGCGTTCAGCTTGTTGCCGATCACCACGCGCAGTCCTTCGGCCAGCAGCAACGTGAACACCGCGCCCACCGTCGGCCCGAGCTGCACGAACATGCCGCCGGCGATCACTGCGAACACCATCTGCAGCGAGATGCCGATGCCGGCTACCGTCTCCGGGTTGATGTAGAGCTGGTACTGGCCGAAGAATGCACCGCCGAGCGCAGTGAGTGCCGCCGAGAGCATGGTGATCTGCAGCTTGGTCTGCGTGACGTTCACGCCCACCGAGGCCGAAGCGTCCTCGTCGGTGCTGATCGCCTGCATCGCGTAGCGGTGCATGCTGCCATCGACCTTGCGCCACACCCACAGGCCGATCAACCACAGCGCGAGCGCGATGTAATAGAACACGATCTTGCTCTGGAACTGCAGCGCGTAGATCGAGACGCCTTCGCT
>CADECO010000426.1:3939-5057 GCA_902825905.1 uncultured beta proteobacterium | reverse complement strand
CCGCACGAAGAAGCGGCGGATGTTCACCGCGTTGGTGGTGTCGTCGGCGCCTTGATCGATCACCTTCAGCGTATCGTCCGGGCCCACGATCGACGCCGTGATCTGAATGCCGCCGGTGCCCCAACCGTACGCGAGCGGCATTTCGCGACTGGCGAACGGAACCTGATAGCCCGGAATCGCCACCGCCTTGAGCAGCGCCCGGCGCACCATTCGCTTGGTGCCCTCATCGAGGTACGCAAAGTTGTAGCCGGCTTCGGCGTTGCCGTGACTCCCGCTTCTGAGTCCTTTGCTCCCCGCGATCGACAACGGCGGCGGCGTCGGCTTCATCGTTCGGCCTCCCTGTCGGCGCGCAACAGCCGCACCAGTTCGAGCTCGGCCTGGAAGTCCACGTAATGCGGCAGCTTCAGGTGCTGGACGAAGCCCGATGCTTCGAGGTTGTCGGAATGAGCGAGCACGAATTCCTCGTCCTGCGCCGGCGCGGCAACGTGCTCACCGAGTTCGCCCGCACGCAGACTGCGATCGACCAGCGCCATCGCCATCGCCTTGCGCTCGGCGTGCCCGAACGCGAGGCCGTAGCCCCGGGTGAAGCACGGCGCCTCGGTAGCTGATCCGGCGAACTGGTTGATCATCTGGCATTCGGTCAGCTCGATCTCGCCGATCACGATCGCGAATCCCAACTCCGGCGGCGTGAACTCGACTGCGACGGTGCCGCTGCGGATCTCACCCGCGAACGGATGATTGTTGGCGTAGCCGCGCTGCGTCGAATAGCCCATCGCGAGCAGGAACCCCTCATCGCCACGTGCGAGGTTCTGCAACCGCAGCGCGCGACTGGCGGGATGCGCGAACGGGTCGCGCGTCAGATCGCCGGGTTCCGGGTCGCCATCGCGCGCGCGCTCTGCCTGCACCAGCCCTTCGTGCTCGAGCAAGCCGAGCACCGGCGGCGCTGCATCGTCGGGTTCCGACACGGCCGTCCGCGCCGACTCGGCTCCCGCATCGCGCTCGGGCACACCATGCAACCGACCCGACGATTGCGCGGCCAGTTCGAAGTCGAGCAGGCGCTGGGTGTAATCGAAGGTAGCGCCGAGGATCTGGCCGCCCGGCACATCCTTGAACGTGGC
>CADECO010000426.1:0-3839 GCA_902825905.1 uncultured beta proteobacterium | reverse complement strand
CCGCGCCGCGCGTCGTCGAGCAACTTGTACGAATTGACGATGGCGGTCTCGCCGCCTTTGACTGCGACGTACATCGACTCACCCCGTCGGCGTGATGCGCACGGTACGCGGCAGCCCGACGATCTGCTCATCGTGCACACACAGCAGATCCACGCCACGCGGAAACCGCCCACGATTGCCGCGCCACTGTTCGAGGAATGCTTCGCTGCAACCGCTCAATCGCAGCGCCTGCGCGCCGGCAATGCCCGGACCTTGCAGCGAAAGCGTTGGCCCGGCCTCGAAACCATCCATCTGCAGCACGACGGTGCAGGAGCGATCCGGATAGTGGTCGGTGCCCTGCTCCAGCGCATCCAGTGGTGGCAGTTCACGCCAACCGTCCACCAGCACGAAGCGCGCGAACGCCGGCGCAGCAGCGAAGGGGCAGCCGCAGTGGAACGCGAGGAATGACCGGACCTCGGACAAAGCCAGCGTCGGTGCGAGCCACACCGGTGTGTCCTGATCGAACAACGTCAGCGCGATCGCCGCGCTCGCCGGATGCAGGGCGTCGGGTGCGCGTACCGTGACATCGAGCCGCTGGATTCGGCCCGGGCGGGCCATCGCTTCGAGCACGCGCCGGAAACTCGCCTGCGCATCGAACACCGCATGCGCGAACCCCGCAGGCAGAGCGGCCAGATCGAACGATGCGCTCGTCATTCGCCACGCACCATGGTGAAGAACTCGACGCGGCTGGTTGCAGCCTTGGCCTGTGTCTGCTGCCGCGCGCTTGTCCGTGCGGCTTCGAGCGGCGCGATCACCGCCGCGTGAATCGCGTCGTGGCGGGCAGGATCCTGCAGCACGGCATCGACGATCGCGGCGATCTGCGCCTTGCGCAACGAGCGCCCGGCCACGTAGGCGGTGCCGCTCAACGACGTGCCGTCGCGCGCGCTGACCCGCACCGAACAGCGGGTGACGGTCATCTCACCGAGGTTGAACTGCTCGCCGGTAGCGCCGGCGCGCGCACGCACCATCACCAATCCGGCTTCGGGCCTGCGCAATAGGCCGTATGCCGGTTTGGATTCGACGCCGCGCCATAGTTGATCGAGCAATGCTTCGGGCGCACAAGCCAGCGTTTCCATCCAGTGGCGACGAGCGGTGCTCGCATCGTGGTTCATGACATCTCGCTGCAATCTGCGCGCGTTACAAACTCCGCGGGTCATGCGCGCGCGCCACTAGGCATGACCTTGTCATGCAGGAAGCTAGCGCGCGCCGATGACAGATTGATGAACCCGTCTGCGCTGAGCGCAGGCCAACGGAGGCAGGAATGAACGCAGCCCGCGCGCAAGGAAATGATCAAACGACCATGGCGCCTTTCGACGCTTCGAGTGCGCGACGATCGCACGCGAACGAGCCGTGGATCAGCACGCGACGAGCGCCGCGCACAGCACTCGGTCAGGCACGCTACGCCCTTTATTTCTCGCCCGAGTACGGCAGCCCATGGTGGGCGCTCGGCGCACACTGGCTCGGCCGCTGCCCGGTCTCGAACTGTCCGCAGCTCCAGCCCGATCTTTCCGCGATCGGTCGCGAAGCCTTTGCTGCCCTGACTGCCGCGCCGCGTCGATACGGATTCCACGCGACATTGAAAGCGCCGATGCGGCTGGCCGAACCCTATTCACTCGATCTGCTGCGTCGCCGCCTCACGCAGTTCGCCGCATCGGTCCAGCCGTTCGTGTTCGCACCGTTGGCGGTCACGCAGGTTGAGGACTTTCTCGCCCTCGTACCCAGTGCGCCGATGACCGAATTGCAGGCGGTGGCCGATCGATTGGTCATCGAACTGGACGACTTCCGCGCACCGCTCTCGCCGCATGATCGCGCCCGTTACGCGCTGCGTTCGTACTCCGACCGCCAGCGAGCGCTGATGCAGGAGTGGGGCTATCCGTTCGTGTTCGATCAGTTCCGCGCGCACTTCACGCTTACCGGCAGCCTTGTCTCGACCTGCGCATCGGAACGGACTGCATTGCTCGAAACAGCCAGCACACAGCTCGCGAGGGTAAACGGCGTGCCGCTGATGTTCGATGCGATCTCGCTGTTTCGCGAGGCTCATCCCGGAGAACCGTTCCGACTGATCGATCGCTTTCCGCTTGGCGAACGGCATCCGCGTGATGAATCGATCGCCGTGGCATACCCAGAACTCACGATTGGACGCGATTGTTGAGGAGTTGGATGAACTCGTCGCCGTAACCAGGCGCTCGCATTTCCCCACAAGTTGTTGGTAATTGTCGGTTGCTCCGATTCCTACAGACATGCGCCGATCGGTACGGTAAGTTCGCGCCTCGGGTGCACGACCGACCATTGCTCGCGGCGCCCGACAACGACAAAGGGGATCCCGTGAGCACCAACAAGATCGTTCAGCAAATCACGCTCGGCGCTCGCCATCAACGCATCAAATCGCGTCTGCTGCCGAATCACTCCCACGCCGACACCGCCGCTCAACTCGCCATTGCCGAGCGAAGCGCCCAAGGGCCTTACGCCCTGCTTTACCTGGATCGCAACGGCCTGCCGCTGGGCGAATCACTGCACGAGCGCTTGGCGCTGGCGATCGGTCAGGCTGAATTCGAGTACTGCGTGGCGCCGAACGAGTGGCAACCGCCGCGCGCGGCTAAGCAGCAAGCGTTCCGGGAGCATTGACCGGGCGCTGCGGGTCAGTTCCGGAGCCACCCGGCTCCAAGCGCGAAAACGGCCACGCCGCCTCCACGCCGGCCGCGAGCAGCGCTTCACTCGTCGAGCTCGGCTCCGCGCCTGGCAGGCGCGCGATCACCCGGTAGCGCGGGAACACACAACTGAACTCGCTGCCGCGTTGCGGCGCGGAGTGCACATCGAGGCGCGCATCGTGTCGGATGAGCACATGGCGCACGATCGCCAGCCCCAGACCGGTGCCGCCTTGTTCGCGTGACCGTCCACGATCGACCCGATAGAAGCGCTCGGTGAGACGCGGGATGTGTTCGGCGGCGATGCCGATCCCGTCGTCGCCGACGATGAATCGCCCGCCCTGATCGTCGACTTCCCAGGTCAGTTCGATCGAGCCACCAGGCTGGGTGTAGCGCACCGCGTTCGACACCAGGTTCGAGAACGCGGTGCGCAACTCGAACCCGTTGCCGCGCAGATCGAACCCGGCGGCGCGCGCACTCAACGTATGGCGCTGCTTCGAGAGCGATCGACCTTCATCGAGCAGCTTGTCGATCAGCTCATGCATGTCGATCGCCTCTTCGTGAGGCGGCGTGTTGCTCGCCTCCAGTCGCGACAGCGTCAGCAGATCGCTCACCAGACGCATCATCCGCTCGGTCTGCTCACGCATCAGCTGCAACTGGCGCTGCGCGGCAACCGAGTCGACCGGCGCCTCGGTCAGATGTTCGAGGAAGCCGTTCACCACGGTGAGCGGCGTGCGCAGCTCGTGCGACACGTTGGCGACGAAATCGCGCCGGATCGTCTCGGTGCGATCGAGCAGCGTGACGTCGCGCGCGAGCATGAGCTTCTCGCTCTCGCCGAACGGCAGCAGCTGGATCGACAGCACCATCGGCGGGGAATGGTTGGTGCGCAGGACGACCGCACCGGGGGTCGCGGCGATGTCCTTGAGATAGTCGACGAATTCGCCGTAGCGGATCAGGTTGGTGACCGGCTGGCCGCGATCGCGCGGCACCGAGATGTTGAACTGATGCGCGGCGGCGCGATTGCACCAGTCGATGCGGTTGTTGACGTCGAGGATGATGACACCGTCGGGCAGCGCTTCACTCGCACGCGCGACCCGATCGAGCGAGGCTGACAACCGGGCCTGCAGCTGCCGCTCGGCACTGTGCTGGCGGTAG
>CADECO010000425.1:0-5082 GCA_902825905.1 uncultured beta proteobacterium | reverse complement strand
GCTTCGGTGTCGCCGGCGATGACGCGGATCTGATCGAGCGGCACGCCGATCGCATCGGCCGCGATCTGCGCCATCACGGTGGTCACGCCTTGGCCCTGTTCGCTGACGCCCACCGCGCAGATGATCGCGCCTGAAGGTTCGAGCTTGACCATGGTGCCGTCCTGCGAGGCGATCGGCGCGCCGCCGATGCCGTAGTAGCCGTCGGGCCCTGGTGCCGTCCCCTTGATAAAGGTCGCGATGCCGATGCCGCGGTAGATGCCTTTCTTGCGCAGCTCGGTCTGCTCGGCGCGCAGCGCGGTGTAGTTCATCCGCTCGACCAGCTTCTCCAGGCACGCCTGGTGCGACAGCTCGCGCACGCGCACGCCCGAAGCGGTCACGCGCGGATAGGAATTGTCGCGCATCACGTTGCGGCGCCGGATCTCGACCGGATCGAGGCCGGTGGCTGCGGCGGCCATGTCCATCATCGCCTCACCCACGGCGATGCCGATCGGATGGCCGACCGCGCGGTATTGCGACGTGGGCACCTTGTTCAGATACACCACGCGCGCGCGGGCGCGATAGTGCTTGTGATCGTAGGGGCCGCCGGTGATGTTGAGGATCTGATTCGCCTCGAACGCACTGGTGCGCGGATACTGCGAGTACGCGCCGACGCCGGAGATGTCGTCGATCTCCATCGCTTCGAGCGTGCCGTCCTTGCGCACCGCGATGCGCGCCTTGACCAGGTTCTCGCGGGCGTGGATGTCGGAGACGAACGACTCCATCCGATCGGCGACGAATTTCACCGGGCGAGCGAGTTCCATCCCCACGATCGCCGTGGCCAGCTCGTCGCCGTAGGTGTGGATCTTCATGCCGAACGATCCGCCGACGTCGGGTGCCACCACGCGCAAACGATGCTCGGGGATACCCAGCAGTTTCGAGAACACTGTCTGGATCATGTGCGGCACCTGGCTGCTGGTCGTGAGCGTCAGCATGGCGCTCGCCGGCTCGTAGTCGGCGATGATTGCGCGCGGCTCCAGACTCACCGCGGTGTGCCGGCCGAAGTGGAAGGATTCCTCCAGCACGATGTCGGCCTTGGCGAACGCCTCGTCGACGTTGCCTGAGCCGATCGTCTTCTCGAACATCAGGTTGTCGCCGAGCGCGGTGTGCACCAACGGTGACCCGGGTTCCAGTGCGGTGGTCTTGTCGATCGCCACCGGGAGCGGCTCCCATTCGACCTCGATGCGCTCGACCGCGTCCTCGGCTTGCGCGCGGGTGTTGGCCACCACGATCGCGACCGGTTCGCCGTGCCAGCAGGCGCGGTCGACGGCCATGGCTGGTTGCGGGGCCGCCTTCATGCCCACGAAGCACGACAGCAGACCCACCATCGGCTTGCAGCGATCCGCCAGTTCCGCCCCGGTGGCTACACGCACCACGCCGGGCATGGTGGACGCGATCGAGGTATCGATCTTCACGATGCGTGCGTGCGCGTGCGGGCTGCGCAGGAATGCGGCGTGCAGCATGCGCGGCAGGGCGAGGTCGTCGGTATAGCGGCCACGGCCGGCAACCGCGCGCGGCGCATTGGAGCGCGGCACCGATTGACCGATCAGCCCTTCGGTGCGGGTGAGCGGGGCGATGAGGGAGCGTTCGAGCGAATCCATCGGTTTTCAGCCTCCGCGTGCGAGACGCTGCTGAATCGTCGACTCGACCGCATCGACGATCGCCTGATAGCCGGTGCAGCGGCAGTAGTTGCCCGACAAGGTTTCGCGGATCGCCTCGCGCGTGATCGGTCGCGGCGGCGAGAGCAGGGTCGAGGCGGTCACGAGCATGCCCGGCGTGCAGTAGCCGCACTGCAGCGCGTTGCGCTGGACGAATGCGGCCTGCAGATCGGCTATCGCCTCTGATTCGGTCAGCCCTTCGATCGTGGTCACTTGTGCGCCCTCGGCCTGCACCGCGAGCATCAGGCAGCCGCGCACCACGGCCCCATCGACGAGTACCGAGCAGGCGCCGCACACACCATGCTCGCAGCCCAGATGCGAACCGGTGAGCGAGAGTTCGGTGCGCAGGAAATCGGTGAGGTGCTGACGCACCGGCACGGTTCGGGATACGCGTTCGCCGTTGACGGTAAGCGAGACAGTGAGAACGTCTTCTTCGGTGGTCATCGTGCTTCGCCGTTGCTCGTCGCAGTTTGTCTGGGTCTGTCGTGGCGCGCCGTGATGCTGGCCGCTGCTTCGGTGATCGCCGCCGTCATCGCGACCGGGCGCGTTCGGCCGCCGTGGCCAATGCGCGTCGCGTGAGCACCCGTTGCAGATGCAGGAACATCGGCGGATCGCCTTCGAGGTTGGTCATCGGATTGAGGTCGCGGCTGAGAGCGATGCACGCCGCCTCGATCGCATCGGCGCTGGGGCGTTTGCCGCGCAGCGCGGCGATCGCATTGCTGGCCAGCGTCGGCTTCTCTTCGCTGCCGAAGTACGCCAGCCGCAGATCAGCGACAACCTCGCGATCGAACCGCGCGCACAAGGCGACACCGGCCATCGCGAAGTCACCGTGCCGCCGGCTCAGTTCCAAGAATACCGAGACCGTGTCCGCCGGCTGGGCGCGGAGCTCGACTTCCACGAGCAGCTCGTTCGGTTCGCGCGCCGTCTCGTACAGGCCACGAAAGTAATCCTGTGCGGCGATGCGGCGCCGTCCTTTGACGCTCTCGACGATCAGCGTCGCTTCGAGGGCGAGTGCGCAAGCGGGCATTTCGGCTGCCGGATCGGCCAGCGCAAGGCTGCCGCCGAACGTGCCGCGGTTGCGCACCGCCAGATGCGCTACGTTTGGCATCGCCTCGGCGATCAGGGGCAGATGCTGCGCCACGATCGGCGACTGGAGCACCTCGACGTGGCGGGTGAGCGCGCCGATGCGCACCACACCGTCTTGCAACGTGATGCCCTTGAGCGAGTCGAGCCGGTTGATGTCGACGAGCAGCGCCGGCTGCGACAGGCGCATGTTGAGCGTGGGCATCAGGCTTTGCCCGCCCGCGAGCACACGTGCATCGGCGCCGTGTTGATCGAGCAGGGCGAGCGCGTGCGCGACGCTCTCGGCGCGCGCGTAGGCGAAGCGCGGCGCCTTCACGCGGCTTTGGCCTGCTTGCGCCGCTCGATATGCTTGCCCGGGAAGTGCGGGGCAATCTCCTCCATGAAGCGGTGCATCTGCTCCTTCACCATCGCGTTCGGTTTGTTGCCGACGTTGAAGTAGAGGATCACTTCTTCAATGCCGGCTTTCTCCACTTTCTTCAGCGATTCGATGATCTGCGCCGGTGTGCCGATCAGGATCGAGCGGTCGGTGAGATCCTCCTTCTTCATGTTCTTGAGCACCTCGGTGAGCTTCACGAAGTACTGCAGCGTGGGCGGGGCCTCTTCGAGCTTGGCCGGAATCGCCCCGATTACGCAGTTGTGGAAGTAGCTCAACTGCGCGGCGCGGCCGTAGTCGTTCATCTTGTCGTCGTCGGCGATGAACACGAAGTAGCTGCACATCGCGCGGCCGGGCTTGTGGCCGTTCTTGACGCAGTGTTCGCGATACGCATCGACCGCCTTGTCCAATCCGCCGAACATCATTCCGGTGGCGAACGGCGCGTAGATCACGTTCAGGCCGCGCTTGCCCGCCATCGCCAGGCTGGTGTGCGAGAACGAGGCGACGTAGAACGGAATGGGTTTTTGCACCGGCAGCGGCGTGATCGCCATCTCCGGGATGTTGTAGTAGGTGCCGTGGTGCGACCACTTGCCGGGCGAGGTCCACGCCTTGAGCAGCACGTCGATCCCTTCCTCGAACATCTCGGCGGACTTGAAGAAGTCGGCGCCGAACGGGGCGTACTCGCGTCGGTCGTAGCCGCGTCCGCAGGCGAAATCGACGCGCCCGCCGCTGATCAGATCGAGCGTCGCCCAGGTTTCGGCGACGTGGATCGGATGGTGCATCGGGATCACTGACACCGCCGGCGCCAGCCGAATGTGCTTGGTGAGCGGCACGATGCTCGCCAGGACCAGATCAGGCCGCGAATTGACGCCGAGCGAATCGAAGTGGTGCTCGCCGATCCAGGCCGAATGCATGCCGAGCTGGTCGGCGAGAATGGCCTGCTCGCGGATCTCGAGCACGAACTGATTGGCCGTGCGCGGATTGTTGGGGTAGTGGTTGTCGCTGAGCGTGAAGTAGCCGAATTCCATGGGAGCCCCATCGGTTGGCGAGAGTCGAAGTATTGTACTGGCCGTACTCTGATTGACTGCTACACAGCCTAACGTGACGCGACGTTGGGCCATGCGAACGGGACAAGACGATGAACAACGCGACGAGCAACGGCGATGATCGGGGGCTGGCGGGCAAGGTGGCGATCGTGACCGGCGGCGGCGCAGCGGGTGATGGCATCGGCAACGGTCGGGCGATCGCGCTGTTGCTCGCGCGCTGCGGCGCACGGGTGCTGGTGGTCGATCGCAAGCCCGATCCGGCCGAGCGCACGGTGCAGATGATCGAGCGCGAGGGCGGGCACGCCGCGGCTTTCGTGGCGGATGTGACCGACGAGCATCAATGCCGCGCGGTGGTCGACGCAGCGCTGGAACGATTCGGGCGGCTCGATTTCCTGGCGAACAACGTCGGCATCGACAGCCGCGGTTCGGTGGTCGAGGAAAGCCTCGCCGGCTGGCATCGCATCATGCAGATCAATGTCGACTCGATGTTCCTCGCATCCAAGTACGCGATTCCGGCGATGATCGACACCGCGCAGGGCGGGGCCATCGTGAATATCTCGTCGATCTCGGCGCTGCGCCCGCGCGGCCTGACGGCGTACTCGACCTCCAAGGGCGCGGTGATCGCACTCACCAAGGCGATGGCGGTCGATCATGGTCCGCAAGGGGTGCGCGTCAATTGCATCGCGCCGGGGCCGATGTACACGCCCATGGTCATTCAGGACGGCATGAGCGATTCGGCCCGCGAGCAGCGGCGCAAGGCCTCAGTGCTGGGAATCGAGGGAACAGGCTGGGACGTGGGCCACGCGGCGGTGTTCCTGTTCTCCGAGCATGCGCGCTACATCACCGGGCAGGTGCTGGTGGTCGATGGCGGGGCGACGCTCAAAGG
>CADECO010000424.1:0-5117 GCA_902825905.1 uncultured beta proteobacterium | reverse complement strand
GCCAGGACCCACCCCACTGCGAGCACGGCGTGATGCCGCATGTCGACCTCCGATCTTAATTTCTCTGCATCGATTATCTCGATGCGAAACCTCGACGACAACGTCCGCGCGCACGACATCCGCTTGATGACTTGCCCGATGCCGCGCAATCCGCGCAGACTCAGGCAATCTGAACCGTTTCGAACAATCGCCGTAGCGAAGACGTCGTGACCACCCCCATCCGCATCCCGATTCTGATCGTCGGCGCCGGCCCGGTCGGCCTGGCGCTGGCGGGCGACCTCGGTTGGCGTGGACAAGCCTGCATGCTGGTCGAGCAGGGCGACGGCTCGATCGTCCAGCCACGCATGGACATGGTGGGCGTGCGCACCATGGAGTTCTGCCGGCGCTGGGGCATCGTGCCCTGGGTAGAGGCTTCGGCCTATCCGCGCGACTATCCGCAGGACAACATCTACCTCACCAGCTTCACCGGCTGGGAGCTCGGCCGTGAGCCGATGCCGACGATGCATGCGGCGCGTCCGCCGGAGCAGTCGCCGCAACGGCGCGAGCGCTGTCCGCAGAACATGTTCGATCCGATCCTGCGGCGCTTCGCGCAGTCGCACGCGAACGTCGCGCTGCGCTATCGAGTGCGGCTCGAGTCATTCACCCAGGACGCCGATTGCGTGCGCGCAGTCGTGTTCGATCAGGAACGCGGCACGCACGAGACGATCGAGGCGCAGTATCTGATCGGCTGCGACGGCGCAGCCAGCGTGGTGCGCGAGACGCTCGGCATTCGGCTGCAGGGCAATCCGGTGCTCACCTACACCACCAACGTCATCTTTCGCACCGACGATCTCGACGCGCTGCACGATCGCCAGCGCGGCTATCGCGCCATTCTGATCGGTCCCGAAGGCACCTGGGCCACGATCGTTGCGATCAATGGCCGCGATCAGTGGCGCTTCTCGATCATCGGATCCACGGCGAAGCGCGAGTGGTCGGTCGATGACATTCACGCCGCGATCCGCCGCGCCGTCGGCAAGCCGTTCGACTACGAGATCCTCTCGATCGTGCCGTGGACGCGCCGCGAACTGGTCGCCGAAACATTTCGTGCGCGCCGCGTATTCATTGCGGGCGACGCTGCGCACATGATGTCGCCCACTGGCGGATTCGGCATGAACACCGGTATCGGCGATGCGGTCGATCTGTCTTGGAAGCTCGATGCAGCGCGCGCGGGCTGGGGCGGTGAGGCGCTGCTCGATGCCTACACGGCGGAACGCAAACCAGTGGCCGAGCGCAACGTGAGCGAGGCGAGCGGCAATCTGGCACGCATGTGCTCGGTGCCGCCAACGCCCGAGTTGTGGGACGACACCGCCGCAGGTGCAGCGGCCCGCGCCCGCATCGGCGCGTACTTCACCGAAATCATGAAGCGCGAGTGGTTCACGCTCGGCATTCACCTGGGTTACCGCTACGACGATTCGCCGATCCTGTGGCCCGACGAAACGCCAGCGCCACCGTTCGAAGTCAGCCGTTACGTGCAGGGCTCGCATCCTGGTTCGCGCGCGCCGCACGTGTGGCTGGACGGCGGATTTTCCGACGGGCGCTCCACGCTCGATCTGTTTGGGCGAGGTTTCGTGCTGCTCGATTTTAGGGATATCGCGACCGACTCGGGCGAACTCGAACGCTGTGCGAGTGCGCACCGCATTCCCCTGACCGTTCACCATGTCAAGCACGCTCCCGCGCGACAAGCCTACGAACGCCGCTTCGTGCTGGTACGACCCGACGGGCATACTTGCTGGCGCGCCGACGCGTTGCCCGCGCAGCCCGAACGTTGGCTGGCTCGGGTTGTCGGTCGATGAACGCGATTCAACAGGAGCCCACAATGGAACGTGATGCGGCCGCCGTGCGTGAAGCGTTGCGATCTGCACCGAGTCTGCCGGTGCTCTATCCGCAGCTCGCGGAGCTCTCGATCGGCGCGGGCTGGAACAAGCGCGAGCCTGCGATCTGGCCGGCGCCGCGCAGGAATTTCCAACCGCATCGCTGGCACTATCGCGATGCACAGGCCGCGTTCGACGCTGCGGGCCGCCTGGTTTCGACCGAGCAGGCCGAGCGGCGCAATCTCATCCTGGTCAATCCGATCGAAGGCAATCAGTACGCGACGCTGCGCACGATGGTGGTGGCGTATCAGTCGATCCTGCCGGGGGAGATGGCACGCTCGCACCGCCATTCGCCCAACGCGCTGCGCCTGGTACTCGATGCCGGCGACGGTGCCTTCACGACCGTCGATGCGAGGAAGATCCCGATGCACGATGGCGACGTGGTGCTGACCCCGTCGTGGTGCTGGCATGGTCATGGCCACGATGGCGCGCGACCAGCCGTGTGGGTCGACTATCTCGACGTGCCCTTGGTGCAGTTGCTCGAGCCGATGTTCTTCGAGGAACATCCCGATCGCACTCAGCAGCCGATCGCTACTGCACCGGAGTCACCCTACATCTTCTCGTTCGCCGCGACGCAATCGCGCCTGGCTGGCGCTGCCTCGCATCCGCAATTCGGGCGCAGTATCGAGTTAGGTGCCCCGGCGCTCGATACGCTTGGGCTGCACATGATGGCGCTCGATGCCGACCGAGAAACGGCATCGCTCACGACGACGGCGAACAATGTCTACACGGTCGTGCAGGGTAGCGGACGCAGCACGATCGAAGGCGAGTCGATCGCCTGGGAGCGCGGCGATGTGATCGCGGTACCCGCGTGGCGCGCGCACCAGCATCTCGCCGAGCGCGATGCCATTCTGTTTCGCGTGACCGACGCGCCGGTGATGGCAAAACTCGGGCTGCTGCGAACGAACCAGGCCTGAGGCCGGTCCGCCTGCAGTTCGTTCTCGAAATCAAGAACGCTACGATCCGAAACACGACAGCCCCTCTACCCCAAAGTAAATCACAAGTGAACGAAGCCAACAAACCGCCTCCGGAGGGATTCACCCCGATCGAGCGCACCAGTGCGTTTCGCGAACTGACCGGCCCGTTTTTCGTGCGACACGATGCGCTCGGCGCGACCATGGGTTTCTGGTCGGATGCACGCCACACCAACCTCGGCGGCAATGTGCACGGCGGCATGATCGCGGTGCTGGCCGACACCGCACTCGGTTACGCGATCCACCGGCGCTATGGCACCGGCCAGCCGATGGCCACCACCAGTCTGCAGGTCGACTACATCAACGGCGCGCCGCTGGGCGCATGGATCGAAGCGCGCGTGATCGTCAAGAAGACCGGGCGGCGCATGGCATACGCGAGCTGCGATATCTGGGCGGGCGATCGGCTGCTGGCGCAATCGAACGGCGCGTTCCTGGTGCGCACGCTCAGCGAGCGCAAGGGCGACGGCGACACCAACGAACCCACGCGGTAGAAGGGGCGCGACGCGGCCGATCCCGTACGGGTGAACGCGGGTCTACTTCCTGCGCTCGACCGACAACGTCTGCGTGATCACGCACGCGCACGCCGGCTGAAGCGTCACCACGTCATCGCCGGCATTGGCCACTTCCAGGCACAGGAACTCGCGCCAGTTCGCCGGGGGAATGTCGCCGATCGCGCTGATGCGTTCACGACCCGGGTTCCACACCACCAGCGCGCGACTGTTGTTTGCGCGGATGTGGATGCGCCGAGCGAGCACCGGGTCGTCCAAGGTGTATGCGCCGCGCGCACCCACATACACACGATCACATTCGCCTTCCAGCCGCCATGGTTGATCCTGCACCCGACGCGCGAAGTTGCTGGGCTTGTCGAGGTACGTGAGCCCCTCGATGCCGCCGATCGCGGCGCGAGCTGCATCGCCCACGCGAAAGTACGTGTGAAACGCCTGGGTGAGCGTGACCGGCGCATCGGTGGTGTTGGTGGTCTTGAGCGCCTGCGTGAGCGTCGCGCCGATCTCGAACATGAGTTCGACGCGCAGCGCATTCAACGCGCTGTCTTGAGGCACCAGCGATAGCGCCACGCTGCCCGCATCGCGCGCCTGCGCAAACGCCACCTTCCACGACGCGGTGCGCGCGATGCCGTGCTGCGGCGCGCTGGCTTCGACGCCTTGCCGGCCGAACCACGGCCAGCAGATCGGCACGCCGCCGCGAATCGGTCGTGGCGGCTTCGATGTGCCCGGCGATACCCACAGCAGATCGTCGTGCCCCGCGGGCGCATACGAGAGCAGTTGTGCACCGAACAAGCTGATCGCGGCGCGCGCAGCGTGCGTTTCGACAAGCAGCGCTGGAATGTCGAGGAACGTGCCGAGTCGAACGTCCGCAACGTCGGCGATGGCTACCAGGGAGTCTTCGTTCATGGTGGGTCGATTGTATGCTGCGTACTCGTTGATTCACGATCGGAGCACGCGGTGACCCGACACAAACTCCTGCTGGATTGCGACCCCGGACACGACGACGCGGTCGCGCTACTGTTCGCACATCGGCGCTTCGAGCTGGTGGGTATCACCACCGTTCACGGCAACAGCACGCTGGAGAACACCACGCGCAACGCGCTGGCGCTATGCACGCTTGCCGGCATCGATGTGCCGGTGGCCCGTGGACACGCCGCACCACTGGCCGCGGCCGCACACCAGGCGAGCGAGATCCACGGCAAATCCGGACTCGATGGCGCGACGCTGCCCGCCCCCGACCGCGCACTGATCGACATGCACGCGGTCGATTTCATCATCGAGACGGCGCATCGCCATCGCGGCGAGCTCACGATCGCGCTGGTCGGTCCGCAGACGAATCTCGCGGTCGCGTTGCAGCGTGAACCGCGTCTTGCCGGCTGGCTGCGGGAGATCGCGATCATGGGTGGCTCCACCACACTCGGCAACATCACGCCTGCGGCGGAGTTCAACGTGTACTGCGACCCGGAGGCGGCCGCGATCGTGTTCGCGAGCGGTGTGCCGATCCGCATGATGGGCTACAACGTCACGCGCCAGACCGGCTTCAATCGGGCGGACGTGGACCGCCTGCGTGCCAGCGGCCGGCGCGTGGCCGGCACCATCGCCGATCTCATGGATTTCTATCTGAGCCGACAGCAGCGCGTGTACGGACTGGACGTCGCACCGATGCACGACGTGTGCGCGCTGGTGCCGTACGTGGCGCCCGAACTGGTGACGTACGTCGACGCATC
>CADECO010000423.1:1760-5121 GCA_902825905.1 uncultured beta proteobacterium | reverse complement strand
GTGCATCAGCCGCTGATCCCGCGTGATCGGCGCTGGGAGATCGACGAACGCCTCGACCGGCACGGCAAGGTGCTGATTGCGCTGGACGAGGCGCAAGTGCGCGCTCTGGGCGAAGTGCTGGTGCAGCAGGACGTCGCGGCGATCGTCATCGCGTTCATGCACTCGTACGCCAACCCGCAGCATGAAGAACGGGTGCGCGAGCTGCTTGCGTCGATCAACCCCGCGTGGGAGATCGTCACCTCGTCGAGCGTGATTCGCGAGTACTACGAGTTCGAGCGCACCAGCACCGCGGTGGTGCAGGGCTACCTGCAACCGCTGGTCTCGCGCTACGCGAAGAATCTGCACACGAAGCTCGCGGAGTGGGGCTTCCGGCGCGACGTGCTGATCATGCAGTCGAACGGCGGCGTGGCGCCGCTGCCGGAGCTCGGGTCACGATCGGCCTATATTGTGCGCTCCGGGCCGGCTGCGGGCGTGATCGCCGCGGGGGAACTCGCGCGCCACGCTGGTTTCGACAAGATCATCACTGCCGACATGGGCGGCACCAGTTTCGACGTTGCCGTGGTGATCAACAGCGAGCCGCGCATCGCCGAGAACACGCTGCTCGAATTTCGCGTGCCGCTGCGGCTGCCGATGATCGATGTGCACACCATCGGCGCGGGTGGCGGCAGCATCGCCTCGCTCGATCGCGGCGGCATCATGCAAGTGGGGCCGCGCAGTGCGGGTGCCGTCCCGGGCCCGGTCTGTTATCGACGCGGTGGTACCGAGCCAACAGTCACCGACGCGAATCTCGTGCTCGGCCGCATCGACGTCGACAGCCCGATCGGTGGCAGCGGCAGTCTCAAGGTCGCGCTCGATGTCGAGGGGGCGCGCAAAGCGGTGCGCGAGCTTGGCGCGAAGCTCGGTCTGTCGATGGAGGAAACGGCCGAGGCGATCCTCGCGGTCGTGAATCAACGCATGGCCGGGCGCATCCGTCTGATCTCGATCGAGCAAGGGCTCGACCCGCGTGAGTTCGCGATGGTGGCGTTCGGCGGCGCCGGTCCGATGCATGGCGCGGCGCTGATCCGCGAGGTCGGCATCAAGACGCAACTCGTGCCGCCGTATCCCGGCGTGTTGTGCGCGATGGGCTGCGCGATCGCCGACATCCGCTACGACCTGTCGCAGACCATCGAGCAACGCATCGATCGCCTCGATATCGCGACATTGCAGCGTGTTTTTCGTACGCAGCGCGAACAAGGCGAGTCGCAAGTCAGGAAGAGCGAAGCGCCGCACGACGAGGTACGCGCCAGGCATTTCGCCGATATGGCGTACGTCGGGCAGATCCATGCGCTGCGCGTGCCGGTGCAACCCGAGTTGGATGCCGCGCAATTCACGCAGGCGTTCCTGGACGCGTACCGGCGCGACTTCGGCAACACCCTGGGCGACATTCCGGTGGTGATCGTGAATGCGCGGACCACGGTGCTTGGCGTGCGCGGTGCGCATGCGGCGAAGCCACAGGCCACAACACGAGCCGCAGCGCCCAAGCCGATCAAGCGGCGACCGGTGTACTTCGGCGGCTGGACCGACGCCGCGATCTATCGCCGCAGCGATCTCGCTCCGGGCATGACGTTCGAAGGACCGGCAATCGTCGAGCAAGACGATGCCACCACCGTGATCGAGCCCGGCATGATTGCGCGGGTGGACGCACACGGCAATCTGCTGGTCGAACTCAAGGCTTGAACGCGGACATGACCATCGACCCCGTCACCCTCGCCGTCGTGCGCGGATCGCTCGAGCAGATCGCTGACGAGATGGATCTGCACCTGATCCACGCCGCGCTCTCGCCGATCATCTCCGAGACCAACGACTGCGCGCACGGCATCTTCGATCCCGACACCGGCGAGACGATCGCGCAGGGTCGCTACGGGTTGCCGGTGTTCCTCGCGAACATGCAGTTCACTACGCAGAACGTGGTGAAGCTCGCCAAGGCGCAGGGCGGATTCAAGAAAGGGGATCTTTGGATCCTGAACGACCCGTATATCGGCGGCACGCATCTGCAAGACGTGCAGCTGGTCGCGCCGTATTTCGTCGGTGATCGGTTGGTTGCACTGCTTGCAAGCACGGGCCACTGGATGGACATCGGCGGCAGCGTGCCCGGCGGCTGGGCGCCGAAGGCCACCGAAGTGCACCAGGAAGGGCTCCTTATTCCGCCGGTGAAGCTCTACGACCAGGGCAAGCTCAACGAACCGCTGGTGCAGATGTTTCGCGCCAACGTGCGCCTGCCGGTGCAGATCGCCGGCGATCTCGCCGCGATGACCAACGTGTTCACGATCGCCGAGCGCGGGCTGAATCAGTTGGTCGAGCGCTACGGCGTCGAGCGATTGCAGGCATGCGTCGCCGAGATGATGGAGCGCTCCGAGCGCGAGATGCGCTCGTACATCGAGGAGATTCCCGACGGGGTCTATCGCTGCGAGGACATCATCGACAACGATGGCATCGTCGACGCGCCGCTCAAGATGGTGCTGACGCTCACGGTGCAGGGTTCGCAACTCACGCTCGATTTCACCGGTAGCTCGCCGGCGGCGCGCGGTCCGGTCAATCTGTCGCGCAACACCACGCTGTCGGCCTGTTACGTCGCCATCAAGCACATCTTCCCGGAGGTGCCGGTCAATGGCGGCGCGTTCCGGCCTGCGACCTTCATCGTGCCCGAGAAGAGCATCGTGGCGGCCGAGTACCCCACGCCGGTGGGCGGCTATCTCGAGGTGCTCGGGCGCGTGATCGACCTGGTCTTCGGGGCGCTATCGCAGGCGATTCCTGATCGCACGCCGGCGGCGGACTTCGGCACGGTGGGCGTGTGCACCATCGGCGGCCGGCACCCGGAGACGGGCAACTTCTTCGTCGGCGTGTTTCCGTATCCGGGCGGCTACGGCGCGTCGAAAGCGAGCGACGGATTGGTCAACGGCAATCCGCCGCTGTCGATGGCCAATTTCATGTCGCTGGAGATGTCCGAGCACCGCTATCCGGTGCGCTTCGAGTTCTTCCGGCTGCGTGAAGACTCCGGCGGCGCGGGCTGGCATCGCGGCGGCTGCGGCACCGAGTACCGGTTCAGCGTCTGGTCGGACTGCGTGACCTCGGTGTTGGGCGATCGTGTCGACTACAAACCATTCGGCATTCATGGTGGCGGCGAAGGTGCGCCGAACGTGGTGCTCATCAACACCGACAGCAAGTCGTGGACGCCTGAGTTCCGCAGCAAGATAGAGAAGCAGCCACTCGCGCCGGGCGACGGCGTCCAGGCCGCGTCGCCAGGTGGCGGCGGCTATGGCAATCCGCTCGAGCGCGACATCGCCGAGCTCGAACGTGATCTCAACCTGGGCTACGTGAGCCG
>CADECO010000423.1:0-1660 GCA_902825905.1 uncultured beta proteobacterium | reverse complement strand
TTGCGCATGCTGCGCGACACGGTTCGCCGCTTCATGGACAAGGAAGTGAAGCCGGCCGAAGCCAACGAGCCGCACGATTCCTACGAGCTGCCGCCGGAGAAGCTGCTGCCGCTGCAGGCCAAGGCGAGAGCGCTCGGGCTGTGGTGCGTGCAGACCCCGGCTGAATACGGCGGTGCGGGCCTGAATCTGCTCGGCCAGTGCATCTTTGCCGAGGAGGCGGTCAAGTGCAAGATGGGCGCGTACATCGCCGGCTGCGGTGCGTTCGGCTTCGATCCGCCCAACATCATCTTCAAGGGGCGCAAGGATCAGATCGAGAAGTACGCCATTCCGGTGATCGAAAACGGCGACAAGACTTTCGTCGCCATGACCGAGCCGAGCGGCGGCTCGGATCCGGGTCGGGCGATCCGCACGCGCGCCGACAGGAAGGGCGATCGCTACATCCTGAACGGCACCAAGATCTTCATCTCCGGCGTGGGCCAGTCGAAGTGGGGCATCGTCTTTGCGCGCACCGGCGGACCGGGCCGCAACGGCGTGAGCGCGTTCATCGTCGAGCGCGACAAGCCCGGCCTGCGCTGGTCGCCGTTTCCGGTGATCCGCTCCTACTACCCGTACGAACTTTCGTTCGAGGACTACGAAGTCCCGGCCGAGAACATGCTGCGCGAAGAGGGCAAGGGCTTCTCGTTCGCCGAGGAGTGGCTGATCCACGAGCGTGCGCCGTATGCGGCAGCGACGATCGGGCTGGGGCAGGCGGCGCTCGACATGGCAGTCGAATGGGCCGCGCAGCGTGAGACGTTCGGTGCGCGCCTGGCCGATCGGCAGGCGGTGCAGTGGATGCTGGCCGACTCCGAAATCGAGCTGCGGGCGGCGCGCCTGCTGGTGTACGAGGCGGCATGGAAAGCCGATCGCGGCGAGGAGAGCAAGCTCGAGGCGTCGATCTGCAAGGTGTTCGGCACCGAGACGGCGGGGCGAGTGGTCGATCGCTGCATCCAGGTGTTCGGCGGCATGGGCGTGTCGAAGGAGCTGCCGCTCGAGCGCTGGTATCGCGAGCTGCGCATCAAGCGCATCGGCGAAGGGCCTTCCGAAGTGCATCGCATGGTGGTGGCGCGCAACCTGATGGGCGGACGTCGGTCGCGCGACTGAGGCGTGTGCGATCACGGCTTGCGCGGAATCGCGGCAAACCCAAGAGCGGCAAATAGTTCAAAAGGAGGATCGCATGTCCATCGACGTCACCATCGACGCAGGCATCTGCACCATCGTCATCAACCGTCCCGAGCGGCTTAACGCGATGGACGCCGACCACTATCGCGATCTGTCGCGCGCGTGGTGCACGGTGCGCGACGATCCGACGATCCGCGTGGCGATCGTGACCGGCGCGGGCGACAAGTCGTTTACTACCGGCGCCGACATCAAAAGCTTTCTCACTGCGCCGCCGAGCTTCGGTGAGATGTGGCTCACGCAACGGGATCAGATTCTCAATCGCGGGCTGGAGGTGTGGAAGCCGGTGATCGCAGCGGTCAACGGCTACTGCCTGGGCGGTGGCGTGACGCTGATGCTCGCGACCGACATACGCGTCGCCTCGGAGAACGCCACGTTCAATCTGGCTGAGGTCAAGCGTGGCATCGTCCCGGGTAACGGCGGCACGCAGCGCATCCTCGATCAG
>CADECO010000422.1:0-5126 GCA_902825905.1 uncultured beta proteobacterium | reverse complement strand
TGGCATACCGAGCGGCCCTAGTGTGAAATGCGGGATGGCGCCCGTCTCGCCAATGGTGTGTCGCAGTGGCTGTCTTGCTGGTCGGTACTGCGAAAATCAAAGGGCTTGTAGCGCTCACGCCGCTGCGGGAGCTAAGTGCTCCTCCCGGATCGGTAGGTGAATCAACGCGGCCCCAACGGCTAGCACGATGTCCACGTACCAGATCCACTCGTATGCGCCGGTGGCTTCGAATACCCGCCCGCCCAGCCACGCGCCAAGGAAGCCGCCGATTTGATGCGACAGCATCACACTGCCGAACAGCATCGCCATGTTGCCGGTGCCGAAGAGCTTGGCGACCAGCCCGGCTGTGGGTGGCACGGTGGACAGGAAGGTGAGCCCCATCACGGCGGCAAACACCAGCATCACCACACCGGTCTTTGGTGAGAACAGGAATACCAGAACCGCCAGCGCGCGCGTCGCGTACACCAACGAAAGCAGCGACTTCATGCGCCAGCGCCCGACGGCCCAGCCCATGGCGACGCTGCCCACGATGTTGAACAGGCCGAGCATCGCCAGTGACCATGCGCCGTACTGCAACGGCAGCCCGCAGGCCTCGATCACGCCGGGCAAGTGGGTGGCAAGGAAAGCGACGTGGAAGCCGCATACGAAGAAGCCAGCGGTGAGCATCAGGTAGCTCGGGTCGCGCAGCGCCCGCGACAGCGCCTGGCGGGCAGGCAGCGCGCCGCTGCGGCTCGAACCCGTCGCGGACGCTGCGGCCGCGGGCGATGCACCACGCAGCACCCAGGCAGCGGGCAGCGCGAGCAGCACGAGCAGGCCGAGCACCTGCATGGCGGCCGACCAGCCGAGCCCGAGCATCAGCGCACCGGCGACCGGTGCCATCACGAACTGCCCGAACGAACCGCCGGCGTTGACGATGCCGGTGGCCAGGCCGCGCCGCGATGCCGGCAGGTGCCGCATTGTCGCGGCCATCAACACCGCAGGCCCCGCTATCCCAGCGCCGCCGGCGGCCAACACACCGATGGCAAGGATCAGCCCCGGCAGGCTCGTCATCCATGGTGTAAGGAAGGTCCCTATCGCCACCAACATGATGCCCATGGCCAGCACGCGGCCAGCGCCAAGGCGGTCGGCTAGCGCGCCGGCGAATGGCTGTGTCAACCCCCACCAGAGCTGTCCGAAGGCGAACGCCAGACTGATGCTGGCCAGCCCGAGCCCGCTCGCGCTGTTCAGGGGACCGAGGAACAGGCCCATGGTTTGGCGCGTACCCATGGTCAGCGCGAAGGTGCCGGCAGCGGCTACGAGCACGGCAAAGAACAGCCATCCCGTGCTGTGTGCGGCCACGACATGAGCAGCTGGTGATTTGACCATCGTGCTACTCCCCAATGTCGCCGGGCTCGAGCAGGGCGAGCGACTCATCGATCAGGGTATGCAATGCGAAGACCCGTCCGGTACCGAGCGCCGCGTTGAGGCCGTCCTGCGCGACGCGCCAGCGGCGGTGTGCTTCGGTACGCTTTTCACGACCGGTCTCGGTAATCGAGACACTGCGCGTGCGGCCGTCGCTGCCAGGCCTCACCTCGACCCAACCGGCGTCGAGCAGCGGCTTAAGGTTGCGCGTCAGCGTCGACGCGTCCATCGTCATGACACGCGCCAATGCCCCCGGTGCGAGCGGCCCGAGCTTTAGCACGTGCGACAGCAGTGAGTACTGCGAGGTCTTCAAACCTATGGCCGCCAACTCGGCGTCATAGTGCTGCGTAACCCTGCGCATCAGCTGACGCAGCTTGAAGTTGGTGCAGCCGCGCGGCAACTGGGGCCCGGTCTGGGGCGATCGTCTTGCATGCATGCATACAATTGTATATACAATAATTGTATTTACAACTATATCGATCGAGCTCACGATGAGTTCCGATGACACTCAGACCCAGTGGACCCGCGAGTACGAAGCGGTACGCGAGCGCATGCGTGCCGGCATGCGGACACCCGGCTTCGTCACGCCGACGCAGGCGGCCGGCCGGAGCGGCCTGGAGGTGTTGCAGGCGATGCTCGCTGGAGAACTGCCTTACCCGCACATCGCCGAAACGCTCGACTTCAGCCTCGTGTCGGTTGGGCACGGCAGTGCGGTGTTCCAGGGCACGCCGCAAGTCAAGCACCTCAACCCAATGGGCGCCGTACACGGCGGCTGGTACGCGACACTGCTCGACTCAGCGCTCGGCTGCGCCGTACACACGCTGGTGCCGGCAGGCCGTGGTTACACCACGGCCGAACTGAGCGTGAACATCGTGCGCGGGGCGACACCGAAGACCGGACCATTGCGCGCGTTCGGCAACGTGGTCCACCACGGGCGGCAGCTTGCGACCGCCGAGGCGCGCATCGTCGGACCAGACGGAAAGCTATACGCGCAAGGCACGACGACTTGTCTGGTGTTCGAACTGCCCTCGAGCTGAACTCTCACGCCGCCTGGCGCTAGCAACTCAGGGCAAGCGACGCAGGCGTTTGAACGCCACCTTGACGACAGACTTCACGCCAATTGCGTCAGTCCGGACTGCTTGAGCCAGGTCTGTTAGGCGTCCCGAGTGGCCCGCGAAATCTCGAACCGCATCGGGCGCTGGGTTTCGCGCCGAGGCCACTGTCGCAAGCGGCATCACCAGCGTGCCCAACCTGCTCGAGGTGCAGTTCGGTCGCGGCGAGCTGGCCAAGCCGATCCACTGGGGATTGCAGGCCGACGGCTCGGTCGTAGTCGCAGGCAATGCGCGTGCGACGAACGTCGTTTCACGCGTCGATCTCGCCGCGCGCGGCACGAGGGTCATCTACCTGGGCGCCACGCTGTTCACGGTGTACGGCACATCCTCTCCGATGGCCGCGTGATCGTGCTGCATCAGGACGAGAAGCAGCAGACCGTGATCACGCTGATCGATCCGTCGCAGGTGAAGGAGGCGCAGTGACTCGCGTCACTGTTGCGCCGTACTCGATGTCAGCACTGGTTTGGGCAGTCGCGGCGCGTGTCGGATGTGCGCCTTGCCAGGATAGGTGCGGCCCGCGTGCGCGATCAGCTCATCGAGGAACTGACGCGCGTACCGTGGCAGGTGCCGTTGTCGATCCCACGCCGCCATCGACCAGCGTCCCAGCGCCTTACCGTGTTGTACCAGTGGCACGACTTTCACACTCTCGCTGCGAATGACGACCGTCGAGGGGATCACCGCGATCCCATATCCGGCGGCTGCCAGTTCGATCAGCGTCTCGGGCGCAGCGCTTTCCAAGCGTACGCGGACCTTGATGTGCGCGATCTCGCACGCTGCATCGAACCATCTCCGTGAGCCGAACTCGCGGCGCAGCAGCAGAGTCGATTCGTCGGCGAACTGGGTGATGTCGATCACGCGCTGCCGACTCAGGGCATGCGACTTCGATAGCGCAGCCAGCGCATAGACCGGATACAACAATCGACCGTCGAACCGATCGTCGCCAACCGGCATGATCGCCAGTTGAGCGTCGCCACTGGCAAGCCGTTGCGGCTGCTGGGCCGCGCCGCCTTCCACGAGCTCGATTTCCACGGCCGGGTGACGGCGCCGATGGGCCGCCAGAAATGGCGCCAGCACGCCGGCGATCACGTGCGGCGTCGCGGCAACTCTCAGTGTCCCGGCGTCTCCGGCACTCAGCGAACGCGCACGATCGCGCAAGGCTTCGGCTGCACGCAGCAGCTGATGGCTCTGCCGAAGCAGATCAGCGCCTTCAGCGGTCAGTTGCAGCTTGCCCAGACCGCGATGAAAGAGCGGGACGCCGAGCTCGGCTTCCAATGCGTGCAACTGGCGCGACGCTGCAGGTTGGCTCAGGTGCAATCGCGTCGATGCACGGCCCAAGCCGCCCGCTTCCGCGGTCGCAACGAACATTCGCAGCGCCCGAAGATTCATGAGGGCCCTTTCATTTTTTGCATGAGTTTGGTTCCGATAAATGCATTAGACACATTGTAGAGGCGCAATCACACTGGCCTTTCCGTTACCTCTACCAGGGATTGCAATGAACAACGATCGACGTCGGTTTCTCGAGGGTGGCGCCGCCGCCGCGGTACTGGCTGCTATTTCCGGTGCTGGATGGCCCGCCGCAGTCCTGTCTCAGTCATATCCGATGCGTCCCGTACGCGTGATCATTCCCTTTGCAGCGGGCGGTCCTACTGACCTTGCCGGACGCCTCATCGCACAGCAACTCACCGAGCATTTCGGCAGGCAGTTCTACGTTGAAAATATCGGTGGTGCCGGCGGCAACATCGGTACTGGGCAGGTTGCGCGGTCAGCGCCCGATGGATACAGCGTGTTGGTCGCTGCGCCCAGCTACGCGGTAAACCCGAGCCTGTTCGAGAAGGTTCCCTACGATCCCGACAAGGACTTCACCGCGGTGACGTTCGCCGCGACCGCACCAACCGCCCTGACGGTTCACCCGTCCGTGCCGGCCCGGACGGTCAAGGAACTCGTGACATACATCAGGAATGACTCGGCCAAATTGAGCTTCGCCTCGCCAGGTCCCGGAACGCCGCCGCACCTTCTCGGTGAATTGTTCAAGCGCGCGTTCGAGCTCGATCTGGAACACGTACCTTTCAACAGCGGCGGCCAGGCGGTTGCCTCGACACTTGCTGGCCATACACCGATATCGTTCGGCGCGTTGCCGCCAGCCGTGCAGCATGTCAGACAAGGCAAGCTGAGAGCGATCGCCATCACCAGCAGTAACCGATCGACCGCTTTGCCCGACGTGCCAACGATTGCCGAAGCGGGGTACCCGGAGATCACCGCGGATATCTGGACGGCCATACTGGTGCCCAGTGGCACGCCGCGCGATATCGTCGGCCAACTCTACCGAGCGATTGCGGCGATCATCGTGCAACCGGAGATCAAGGAACGTCTGGGCGCGCTTGGCTACACGCCCGTGGGTAACCCGCCGGAAGAGTGCGACGCGCAGATCCGTGCCGAGATACGCAAGTGGTCGAAGGTCGTGCGCGATGCCCGGATCAAGATCTAGAGATTTTCCGCAGATCCTCGGCGCGAATCACCACCACGTTCACGATGCGACGGCGTTCGAGGTGCTCTGACTGGAATCGATCGAGCGTCAACGCTCGAGCATCAGCGGCCGTGCGGCCGTGACGAGGT
>CADECO010000421.1:0-5137 GCA_902825905.1 uncultured beta proteobacterium | reverse complement strand
GACGAGTTGTCGGCATCGCTTCTGGGAAAGGCGCTCTCGTCCATGCCTTGGCTCGAAGCCGATCTACCCGCGGATGAGTCTCTGCACCCGTGGGTACAGTCGATGCAAGATGGCGCACCGTCGACCGGCTACGCGCTGGAGATCCGCAGCGCTTCGGGCACGGTGAGCCACATGCTCATCAATTGCGCGCCGATTCTGGATCAGCAGGATCGGGTGAAGGGATGCCTCGCCACGTTCGACGATGTCACTGAGATGCATCGCACGAACGAGCGCTTGCGCGGGACGCTGGTCGAGCTGGCAATTTCCAAAGAAGAGATCAACCAGAAGAACGAAGAGCTGCATCGCATGGCGACGCGTGACTCGCTGACCGACAGCTTAAATCGCGGAGCCTTCTTCAAGGCGCTCGAGCGCATGTGCGCCGAGGCGGGCGAGCGGGCCACACCGCTTGCCTGCATGCTGATCGATATCGATCACTTCAAGCAGATTAACGACACTTACGGACACGCGGTCGGCGATCGCGTGATCTGTCGCGTGGCGCGACTGCTTGAGGCCAGCTCGCGCACGGTCGATGTCGTCTGCCGCTATGGCGGCGAAGAGTTCTGTGTCGCTCTCCCGGGTCTCGATAGCGACATGTCCGTTACGGTCGGCAATCGGATTTGTTCCATGATCGCAGAACAGTGCGGCGCGGGCGTGCGCGGGATACCAGGTTTGCGCGTGACGGTGAGCGTGGGCGTAGCGACATTATCCAGCGATGTCGCGGGCGCGAACGATCTCGTGAACCGGGCCGACCAGGCCTTGTATCAAGCTAAGCGCAATGGTCGCAACCGAGTCGTGCGATTTGATCGGGACGCGGTCGCGGACAAATCTAGGACTGCCGAGGCCGTGCCGTGAATCGAATCGGCATCGGTTTGAAGTTGCGGCTACTTGTCGTTGGCTTGGTCGTGCTCACGGCGGCTGGTATCGCGACGGCCACGATCTACTTCGAGTACTACGAGATTCGAGCACAGCTCATCAAGCAAAGTACGCGGCTGGCAAGCATCCTCGCTCAGTACGGCGAGCACGCGGTCACAGGACGCAATGGGCAGGCGCTAGGTGCGGTCCTGCGCAGTGCCAAGCAGAATCCCGAGATTGCCTACGCGGCGATCTTCGACGCCGAGCAGCGGCTCTTGGCCGAATCGACCGCGCGCGAGGGTTTTCCGCGGGCCGAGCCGCCGCGCGCCTGGCCAACGGCAACAGCGCCAGTGTATCGAGAGTTCTCCTCAGCCGACGCTGAGGGGGCGTTCATTGACGTCGTCGCACCTATTCAAACCAGTGGACCTAACCAGCGCGGCGGCCTCGATTCCGCGTCCACCACGGCCGAGAGTAACTCCCAAACTGTGGGGTACCTGCGGATCGCGGTGAGCCAGCGGCAATTGCGCGAGCAGCGCTCCGATTTTATGGGCCTCATAGGGGGCGTCACGCTACTTGTGGTGGCGTTCGGGTGCTCACTCACTGTGTGGTTAACACGGCGCATGGTGGCGCCGCTCGGCGAGCTAGCCAAGGCAACCCGGGCTATTGCACGCGGCCGCATCGACGCGGTCAGGGTCCCGACTACGAGCGACGAGATCAGCGATCTGGCGCGCTCCTTCAATGTGATGTCGATTCGCTTGCAAGAGGCCCGTACCGAAGTCGATGCGCATCAGGCCAATCTCGAAGTCAAGATCCAAAAGCGCACCGAGGAACTGGCGCGCGCGAAGGAGGCGTCGGAGGTCGCAAGCCACGCCAAATCACAGTTCCTGGCCAACATGAGCCACGAGATCCGCACGCCAATGAACGGAATGCTCGGCATCGCGGAGTTGCTGCTCGACTCGCCGCTCGAAGCGAAGCAGAAGAAGCAGGTCGAGACGATCTACTCGTCAGGGACGGCGCTCCTGAGCATCGTCAACGACATACTCGATTTCTCCAAGATCGAGGCCGGGCGCGTGGAGCTCACGCACGAGGAATTCGAGTTGGGCGAGATCGTCACGGGGACCGTGGAGATGTTCGCCCAAAGCGCTGCCGCAATGGGGATTCGCCTGAACGCGCGAGTCAGTGGCGACGTGCCGGAGATCGTTCAGGGAGACCCCGTGCGGTTGCGCCAGGTGCTGATCAACCTGATCGGCAACGCGCTCAAATTCACTGAGAAAGGCGAGGTGAGCCTGATGGTGGCGCGCCTCGGCGGCACCGAAAAGTTCGCCGACCTGCGCTTTTCGGTGCGCGATACCGGGATCGGCATTGCACCCGATAAGCAACGCGCGATCTTCGAGGCATTCGCGCAAGCCGACAGCAGCATGACGCGCAAGTACGGCGGCACCGGGTTAGGTCTGGCGATCTCGCGACAGATCGTCAAGCTCATGGGTGGCGAGCTCAGCGTGCAAAGCGCGGTCGGCGTTGGATCCACCTTCTTCTTCCACGTGCCGCTCGCAATCGGCAGCGCGAAGGATGGCGCGGGCCGGTCCACGGACCGTCGCCTCGAGGACAAGACCTTCCTCGTGCTCGACGAGAAAGTCGATGGTCAATCGGATGTGCGCAAGCACTTGGCTACGCTCGGGGCGACGGTCGTGTACGCGTCTCTACCTGAGCAGCTCTACGCACAGCTCGAGCAGAGTGCGACGCTGGACGCCGTGATCCTCGCGCACCGTATGCCCGGCGAGGAGAGTTCAAGGCTGGCCGAGCGCATTCGAACCCATCCGCGCGGCGCCAAGGCACCGATCCTGCTTGTGGCGAATTTGGGCCAGGAAGACACCGCGAGCCTGCGCGGCCATGCGGCCATCGATCAGGTGCTATCGCGTCCGGTCACTGGAGAGCAGCTCGCTCGAGAGTTGCGCAAGCTCCTCGCACGCTCTTCCGTGGGTAGCGCCGCCGGACGACGGGCGATCCTCGCCAAGGCCGACGACCGGACAGCTAAAGCGGCGAACGTGACCGCCGCAGGCGCGGCAAGTATGCCGCCGCCGGCACCGGATCACTTGCAAGGAGACGTGCTCCTCGCGGAGGACAACGCCCTGAACGCGCACGTCGTGCGCGCGATGCTTCAAGCGATCGGGTTGACGGTAATCGTCGTCGGCAACGGCGCCCTGGCTGTCGAGCAATGCCGGCAACGCGCGTTCGGTCTTGTCTTGATGGATGGTCAGATGCCAGTCATGGACGGACTGGAGGCAACGCGTCGTATCCGCGCCGACGAAGTCTTGACCGGTCGACGTCTCCCCATCATCGCGCTGACCGCGCACGCGTTCACCGAGTACGAGCGATCATGCGCAGCGGCGGGTATGGACGACTTCCTCACCAAGCCGATCAACAAGCGCACGCTTAGAGCCGCAGTCGAGAAATGGCTGTTACGTGAAGCCGCCGGGAGTAAGGCGACAGCCTGAGGTTCAGCGAGCATCGACGAGCTTAGATTGGGGAAGGTCCGCACAACCAGAGAAATTCTGGGAGACGGTTGGCAGAAAGTAGAGACTGATCACGACTGGAATGAATTCGGGTGATTTCATTGCGAAAAACGAGTTCTTCCTGGCCTATTTGCTCACTGCGGACGCACGGCTCCCAGCAACGTATATCTGGCCATAAATATGTTGGCCAACGCCGCGGTCACGGACAGCCGATTGCCGTTCTTGGCCAGCCCGCTGTAGTGCACCTTGCAGAACCCGAACACCCGCTTGATTACCCCGATCGAATGTTCCACCCGCGCCCGAATCCGCGATTTGGTCTGGTTCTCCGCTTTGATCGCCTCGTCAGTGCGATGCTTCCACTTGCACCGCCGATTGGTGAAGTCTCGCGCCCCAGGGGCCTTGGCGCGGATGCGCGCGGTCTGACTCTTGTAGGCTTGATCGCCATAGACGCGGCCTTCCTGTCCATGCAGAAGCTGATCCATCACCTTGCAATCGGCAGTGTTGGCCGGGCGCCCGCCTGCGGCGCTGGCCTTGGGGTAGAACGGCTCAATCAGCCCCACCAATTCGCCCCACGGCACCACCGATTGCATCTCGGCCAGAAATCGCTCGCGACGGGTCGGCTTGCGAAATCGCTCAAACTCGTTGGCCGCCAGCGTCAGTTGCTTGTTCAACGTTCAGCTCCGCACCGTCCTCACATGATTCGCTGTGTATCGAGCTGCACTCGACTCATCGAGGGTCTTGCGGAGTTTCCTTAGAAGTACCGTCGCGGCCATCAGACGCGCGAGCAAAACCTCCTGCGAAGTGCAGCCGAGAAAGGGTCTGCCGCCGCGGCGCACAACCCCGGCGTGCTGAACGCAAGCGGTAGCTCAACGGTTGCTCGACCACGCCCTCTTTGGGGTGGCGGTGGAAGCAACAGCAGGGGCCCGGGATGCTGTAAGAGCGCATCGCAACCCGACCGATGCACTCATCGTTTGCAGACCGACACGCGAGACAGCCGGCCGTTGCGACGAATGAGCAGATGGAATGGCACTGCGGCAATGTGCAGACCGATCGAGATCAGCAGCTTAGCGACGGGTCCGTGCGGCGCCCGTGCAACAAAAGCTTCAGCAAAGGCGACGTACCCCGCCATCCTGGCTGCGCTCGCCGACGACGTGGACTTTGAGCGCCGAGCCGCGACCCGATCGGCTCACACCGGAGCGTATTTCGCTGGGATTGCCTTGACGCGCTCGCCGCGTGCGACGCTGTGCGAACGTTGCGACTCGTCGCCGAGTTTGAACTTCAGCACCGCATCGACCAGATGCTCGGCCTCATGGTGCAAGCTGCTTGCGGCCGCAGCCGCCTGCTCGACCAACGCCGCGTTCTGCTGCACCGCCTGGTCTATCTGCGCGACGGCTTGATTCACCTGTTCGATGCCCGAACTCTGTTCGGTACTCGCCGCAGAGATTTCGCCAACGAGATCCGCGACACGCCGCACCGCCGCAATCGTCCCGGCGATCTGCTCGCCGCTCGCGGCAACGAGCGTTGCGCCTTCCCGTACCTTGAGCGATGAGTCATCGATCAACGCTTTGATCTCCTTCGCGGCATTGGAGGAACGCTGTGCCAGCATGCGAACCTCTGCAGCGACAACGGCGAAGCCCCGGCCGTCCTCGCCCGCGCGAGCGGCTTCGACAGCGGCATTGAGCGCGAGGATGTTGGTCTGAAACGCGATGCCCTCGATAACGGCGATGATCTCC
>CADECO010000420.1:0-5139 GCA_902825905.1 uncultured beta proteobacterium | reverse complement strand
GAGAAACGCAGAACGCCGGTCCGCGCTAGCGGACACGCATCACCTCTTCCATCATCTTGCGATTCCACGGCTTGGCCGCTTCGGCGTTGGCGTACACCTTGTCGGCATTGGCGCGAAAGCCGGCCAGGTCTGGTCGGGCCACGGTGAGTCCTTTGGCCGCCAGGCCATCGATAACGGTCTTCTCGTCGTTCAGCCGCTGGTCGTCGTTCCACTTCGTCGAGGCAACCGCGGCGCTCTGTACGGCCTTTTTCTGGTCGGCCGAGAGCTTGTCCCAGAACGGCTTGGCGATCGAGTAGAACACCGGCTGCACCAGGTGGGAGGTGATCACTAGCTGCTTGGTGACCTCATGGAACTTCGCGGCGTTCATGATCGTCGGTGGATTCTCCTGGCCGTCGATCGTGCCGGTTTGCAGTGCGAGGTAGACCTCGGGCATCGCCATCGGCGTGGGCGTGACGCCGATCGATTGACCGAGGAGCAGCCAGTCGGGGCCACCGGGCATGCGCATCTTCACGCCAGCGAGGTCGGTGGGACCGCTCACGTTGCGCGCCGCGCGCAAGTTCACCTGCCGCGTGCCCAGATACGTTGGCGCGAGGATCACGATGCCCATCTTCGCTGCGACCGTGTCGGCGTAGGTTTTGCCGATGGTTCCGGTGAACGTCTTGTGCGCGTGGTCGTAGTCGCGAAACAGGTAGGCGCGATTGAAGAAACCGAACTCCGGGATCTGCTGCGCGACCTCGAACGTGGTCATCGTGCTCATCTCGAGATTGCCGCGCTGCAGGGCGGGGACTTCGGTCCCCTGACGAAACAGCTGACTGGCCGGAAACAGCTGCACGTCGATCGCCGGGGCCGCCTTTTCGACGTCGGCCTTGAACTGCTGCAGCGACCGCGACAGAAAATCCGACGGCGGCGCCGCCGTTGAGAAGCGCAGCACGGTCTTGGTTTGCGCGATCGCCGCGGACGAAGCGAGCGTGAGCGCGGCAAGGACGATTGCGGAGGTGACGCGACGATTCAATGCCATGGGGCTCATCCTTTCGTTCTGCAGTGCGAAGGTGCATCAAGACTTGAATTCAGCGTATCACCAACTCCGTGTCGCGCATGACGCGCGCTCAAACCGCTGGCGGCACCAGCACTACCTTGCCCAATCCCCCGCGCTCGGCCACCAGTCGATGCGCCTCCGCGGCCTGCTCCAGTGGCATCACGCGATCCATGATCACGCGGAATTCGCCTCGCGCTGCCGCGCCCAACGCGAGCGCGAGATCCTCGCCGGTGATGGTGCCGACCGAACCTTTGATCATGATCTGATTCAGATACAAAAAACTCACATCCAGCGGAACCGTGCCGCCGCCATGACTGCCCGCGGTAACGAGGCGGCCGCCACGGGCGAGGCTCTTGAGTGCTCTCGGAAACAGTTCCGGATCGCTGATGTTCTCGAACACCACATCGACCCCACGCCCGCCGGTGATCGCTCGCGCCTCGGCGGTGAGATCCTGCTTGCGATAGTTGATGCCGACGTCCGCGCCGAGCGCCATCGCCGCGGCAACTCGTTCATCGCCACCGGCCGCCGCGATCACTTTCGCGCCGTACGATTTCGCTACCTGAATGCCGGCGCTGCCCAGCCCACCCGAGGCACCCATCACCAGCACCCACTCGCCAGCCTTGAGCCCGGCGTCGTCGCGCAGCATCGAGTACGCCACCGGCGCGTGCCGCGCGATCACGGTCGCGACCGGAAAGTCCACGCCATCAGGCAACGGAAACGTGATGCGCGCCGGAACCTTCACGTACTGCGCGTAGCCGCCCCACACGTGCACGCCGAGAATCACCGGGGGTGCGCTCGGGCCGAACGGCTTGACGATGAGCGAGGTCACGACGCGATCACCCACGCGCCGATCAGTCACCTGCGTGCCCACTGCCGCGATCACGCCGGTGGGATCCACGCCGAGCACCAGCGGCGGCTGCACGCGAATCGGATACTTGCCCGATCGCACCACCAGATCGAGTGTGCGATTGACCGACACCGCCTTCACCTCGATCACGACCTCGTCGGGGCCGGGCTGCGGCGTGGGCACCTCTTCCATCCGCATGACTTCGGGGCCGCCGAACTCGCGGACGACCATCGCTTGCATGGTGGGGTTCAACATGGGTCTCTTCGCACGAGAAAGCGTAAGGATATCGCCCGACTCGAATATGACTATCCCTTCTCACCCCTCAAGCACCCGCCGCAGCAACGTGGGCTCGAGATGCCGCTCGATCAGGTCGGCCAGACGATCGAACGTGTGCTCGAGCGAGGGCGCAGTCGCACCGAACAGCGCGCGCAGCACGGCTGGCTGCTCGAACAGCCCGTGCGCGTACAGGCCCAGCACCGAACCCTGTTGCCAGCCGATCGGCTCGCCGGTGTCGTCGCGCAGCACGACCCCTGTGCCGTCGGTGCGTCCGCAACGGATCTGATAGCCGCTTGCCGCGACACCCGCGAGTCCTGCCCACGGTGCGGTAGTCGCGCCGAAATGCATCGCCGACTGCAGCAATTGCTTGTCCGCCTCGAATCGCGTCACCAGCGGCAACAGCCCAAGACCCGGCAGCGCCTCATAGCGCACGCCATCGTGACCAAGCGGATCGTGCAGCGTGCGTCCGAGCATCTGCAACCCGCCGCAGATGCCCAGCACTGCGCCACCACGCAGCGCATGGCGGTGAATAGCCGCATCGAGTCCGGTTGCGCGTAGCCAGTCGAGATCACCGCTCACCTGCTTGCTGCCGGGCAGGACGATCCAGTCGGCGCGCTCGAGCGTCGCCACCTCGCGTGCCCATGCCAGTTGCACGCCGGGCGCCTGTGCTAGTGGCGCGAACTCGTCGAGATTGCTGATGTGAGGCGGCGCGAGGATCGCGATTCGCAGTGCGGGCTCGCCATGGCCGCGCGACGTGTTCGCGTCGAACAGTCCGTCTTCTTCGGGCAGGCCGTGATCGCGCTGCATCGGCAGCACGCCGGCCAGCGGCACACCGGTGAGGGCCTGCAACTGCTCCGGCCCCGGCGCGAGCAGCGTTGCGTCGCCGCGGAAGCGATTGAGCACGTAACCCTGGAGGATCGGCCGGAGATCGGCGGGCAACAGCGCATGCGTGCCATGCACGTGCGCGAACGCGCCGCCGCGATCGATGTCGGTGACGAGCAACGCGGCGGTGGGCCCGCTCGCCATCGCCCATCGCGCCGTGCCGAGATTCACGTAGTCATCGGCGGCGAGGTTGATCTCGGCCGGCGAGCCCGCGCCTTCGACGATGATCAGCTCGTGGCGCGACGCAAGCCGCAGCCAAGCCTCGCGCGCCGCCTGCGCGAGCAGCGGGCTGCGCTCGCGCCACGCGAGTCGCCCCAGTCCAGGCGCCACCTTGCCGTGCAGCACGACCTGGCTCGCGGTGTCGTGCTCGGGCTTGAGCAGCACCGGGTTGTGATCGGTGCTTGGCGCGGCACGCGCCGCGAGCGCCTGGAAGTACTGCGCCGAGCCGATCTCGCCGGCGATGCCGTCGGGCCGTGCAACGACGCGCGCGTTGTTGCTCATGTTCTGCGCTTTGAACGGTGCCACGGCGATGCCGCGCCGCGCCGCCAGCCGGCATAGCGCGGTGGCCAGGAAGCTCTTGCCGGCACCGCTGCTGGTGCCCCAGACGATCAGCGTGCGAGGCATGCCGCGATCTCCTGACTAATACGGAACCGGAAAGACGCGCAACTCGAGCGACCCCAATCCGAGCGACTCGCCGGACGACTGCACGGCGGCTACTGGTAGCGCACGCCGACGAACACGTTCGAGCCCGGTGTCGCGAAGTTGGTCGCCAACTCGTACTCCTTGTCGAACACGTTGTTCCAGCGCGCGAAGATCCGCCACTCGCGATTGAAGCGGTAGCTCGCTACGAGATTCAGCAGGGCGTAGCCATCCAATGGCCGGGTGTTGTTGAGATCGTCGAAGCGTCGGCCTGAGGCCACGACCTCCGAGGAGAATGACCACGACCCGACTTCGTAGTCGAGCGAGGCGCTGCCGTAGCGCTTGGCTCGCCGCGGCAGCACGCGGCCGGAGGCACGATCTTTCGGATCGGCGAGATCGAACGTGCCGCGCACCGACCAGTTGCTCGTCAGCCGCGCCTGTGCAGACATCGAGTAACCCGCGAGTAGTGCCTGGTTCACGTTGACCGGGCAGCCGAATGGTCGGCCCGCCAGCGGGCACACGCCGGTGAACGCGATGAGATCCTCCACGCGATTGCGATAGTAGACGGCACTACCAGAGATCCTCTGGCCGTCGTAGTGCACACCGCCTTCGGCATTGCGCGCCTTCTCGGGCACCAGTGTCGGATTGTCGAAGCTCGGAAAGTAGAGATCGTTGAAGGTCGGCGCCCGGAAGGCCGTGCCGCCGCTCAGCGTGGCGCGCCAGCCTCCGCCGAACCGATAGCCATACGCGAGCGAGCCAGTCGTCCTGTTGCCGAACTGATTCGAATCGTCGTTGCGCACGCTGCCCTGGAACAGATGCGCGCCCGGCGCCCACTGCAGCACGCCGACGCCGGAGTTGGTGTCGCGCTCGTTGGTCGAGAACAGCGTGTTCGAGATGACTCGCTCTTCGCGCCGCTCCGCTGCCAGTTGGAGCCTGAGCCCGCCGAAGCGAAGATCGTTCTGCCAGGCGTATTGGCGCTGCTTGGTGTCGAACCGGCTGGTCGAGAAGGCCGATCTGTTCTCGTTGAGGTCGGCGGTCTCGCCCAGACGCAGGCGGGTGGTCCAATTGGGCAGGAGTTGGTGCGCGCTGTGAATCGCGCCGGTGCGTACAGTGGTCTCTGCGCGATCGTCGAAATTCGCGCTCGTGTCGTACTGCGAAACGATCCGACTCTCGAGGAACTGGACGCCGATCTCGTGGCCGCGCGCCGGCGTGAAGCCGAACTGGCCGCTCGCGTGTGCGCGCCGATAGCCGTCGCGGTCCGGATTGAAGCCGAATGCGGACGGATTGCGGATGGCGTTGAAGCCGCGGCTGTCTTCCCTGCCGACCTGCACGCTGTAGCGCGCGATGTCGGTGCCGCCCGATACGCCCGCACCGATGCGCCAGGTGTCCTAGCTACCGATACCGCCTTCGGCGTTGAATCACAGCGGCCCCTCGCCCTTGCGCGTGAAGATATGCACCC
>CADECO010000419.1:0-5150 GCA_902825905.1 uncultured beta proteobacterium | reverse complement strand
CGAAATTTGCCGCCACGAGCCTCTGCACCACTGGTCCTGGCAATGCTGCTGGGATCGCCCGCCTTGTGGTCGGCCAATCATCTGGTCGCACGCTGGGCCGCCGATTTCCTCGCCCCGCACGCGCTGACGCTGGGCCGTTGGCTCATTGCGGCGATCCTGTTCGTCGCGTTGTTCGGCCTCGCTCTGTGGCGCAGGCGCTCAGTCATTCGCGCGGAACTTCGCGGTTGCTTCGTGCTCGCGCTGTTGGGCATCTGGATCAGCGGGGTCAGCGTGTATTACGGCGCGCGCACCACATCGACGGCGAACATCGGTCTGATCTATTCGCTCTCGCCGGTGTTCGTCGCACTGCTCGCGGCGCTCGCCTATCGCGAGCGCGTTGCTGCGCGACAGATCGGTGGCATCGCACTCGCCATGGCCGGCGTGGGCGCGATCGTGCTCAAAGGCGAGTGGCGCGCACTGCAGCAGATCGAATGGACGCATGGCGATCTGTGGATCGTGCTCGCCGCAGCCGCGTGGGCGCTGTACTCGGTGGGATTGCGCTATCGAGCGAGCGCGCTCGAGGACAATCTGCGGCTGACCAGCATCATCCTGAGCGGCGTCGTCATCATGCTGCCGCTCGCGTCGATCGAAGCGATCTGGGTCGGCCCCCCGGAGATTTCATGGCGAGCGCTCGCAGCGGTTCTGATCCTTGGCATCGTGGCAGGGTTCGGTGCGTACACCACTTACTCATGGCTGATCCGCACGGTCGGACCAACCCGCACGGCGGTGGTGCTCTATCTGATTCCGCCCTACAACGCGCTGCTGGCATGGCTGCTGCTCGATGAACCGATCCTGCGCCACCACATCGCAGGCGGTGTGCTGATCCTGCTCGGGGTGTACCTCGTAAATCGGCGTGCAGCCCCGAAACCTTCATAAGCCTGAACGGCGCTATCAGAGCGAGCGCAGCGCAGTCAGCTCGCGCGTCAGGCGCGCCGCGTCGGGTGGATTGCCGTTGAGGCGCAGCATCAGTCGGCCGCGCGCATCGACCAGCCACAGCGTCGTGGCGTGATCGTCCGGACGCTTGGTGAGCTCGCCTGGTCGAAACAGGCGCAGGCGTTCGCTGATCCGATCGATGTCCTCGGGGCGGCCGGTGACGAAGCTCCAGCGCGCCGGGTCCACGCCCATGCTCTGCGCATAGGCCTTGAGCACCGCCGGCGTGTCATTCACCGGATCGAGCGAGAACGACACGAAGCGCAGCTTCGCGCCCGCGCCGCTCGCGGCCTGTCCACGAAGCACTTCAGCCAGCACCCGCGTCTGCACCGGACAGACCGTCGAGCAACCGGTGAACACGAAATTCACCAGCAACACCTGCCCCGCGACCACACGGAACGCGAATGGTCGGCCCTCCTGGTCGACCAGCGACATCCCGTCGAAGTTCGTCGCGAAAGCGCTTGAATCGCGTCCGTTGGCCGATGCCAGACCCGACACGCAGCTGGCCGCGAGCGCGAACAGGCATGCGCGCCGACCGAGATCGATCACAGCGCCGCGGGCAACCTCCGGAGCTACCGCGGCCGCTGCGGATCGCCTGGACGGAGGCGTGACCGAGCCAGAGCGCATGAGCAAAGCTCTACCGGTACAGCCGCGACGCCGGCACGGCCACGAAGCTCGAGCTTCCCGGCACACGCCAACGGAACTGCATCACCGCACTGCCGGTGAACTCCTGGTACTCGATCGTCACCGACACGCGCTGGCCGGCCGTCAGTGAGATGCTCGGACTATTGTTGAGCGTCGCCGCATGCGCGGTCCAGTTGTTGATGACGCGCGTGCCGTTGATCCAGACGCGTACGCCATCGTCGGAGTTGGTCTGGAACACATAGTTGCCGGTCGAAGGCGCTTCGACGAAGCCGGTCCAGCGCGCTGAAAAATTGTTCGATGGCACACCGCTACCCGGTGAGCCCGAGCCCCAGTTGAAGTTCACCGCCTCGGTACGACTCAGCACGACCGATCCGGAGAGATTGTTGGTGGCGTAGTAGCTGCCGGACAGACCCGTTCCGGTGGCAATGGCCGAGGCGGTGACCGTGACGATCGCGCTGGTAGTGGTCGCGCCGGAGTTGTCGATGGCACGCGCGCTGAGGCTGTACGTGCCGGCCACGCCGGGCGTCCAGCTGACCGAGTAGGGCGCGGTGGTGTCGCTGCCGATGAGCGTCGCGCCGACGTAGAAATCCACGCGCGCGATGCTGCCGTCGCCGTCGGCGGCGTTCGCGGCGATGGTGAGCGCCTGGCCGACTGCGATCGTCGCACCCGCCGCTGGAGCTGTAATGCTCACCGTCGGGGCCGCGTTGGTCACCGGTCCGGGCTCCTCGCCACCGATCTGCTGCAGATACGTGACGAGGTTGGACAGATCGGTTCCGGCCACGGCGTTGCCGGCATGCGCCTGAACCGCCGCGGCGAGCGTCGCGGCGCTTCCGTCGTGCAGGTATGGTGCCGTTGCCCACACATCCCGCAGCGTGGGCACGTCGATGCCGGTGAGGGTGCCACCAAGGCGCGTGCCGCTGCTGGGTTTGATCGTGCCGATGTTCCGCAGATTCAAACTGAGCGAGCTCGTGGTGAAAGCGGTTCCACCGTGGCAGCTGGCGCAGTTGGCGTTCTGGAAAACGGTCTTGCCAGCAGTGGCTGCGGCGCTCAACGCGGTTGCCGACGGGCGAGACGGGCTCGCATCGAAGGCATCGAGCGAGGCAACGTAGGCGGCCAGCGCATCCAGGTCGGAGCTGACTCCGGTCTTGCGATCACCCAAGGGTTGATTGCGAGTGCCGGTGTTGTACGCAGTGTCGGACATCAGGCCGGTGCCGCCGGCGAGATCGCGGATCTGCTTTTCGAAGTCCTGCAGCTCGTCGAAATTCGCGCTCCAGTGGAGCAGACCTTGGCCCATGCTGGCGCGACCGCGCAGCGCGATCGTGTTGCGCAGACCTTCGCCCACGCCAGTGAGGTCCCACACGCGCCCGTCGTGGCCACCGTCGTTATGGCAGCTCGCGCAGCTCATGTAGCTGTCGCGCGCCAGACGTGGATCGCGTGCGTCGTAGAACAGCCGCTTGCCGAGCAGCACCTGCGCGGTGAGCTTCTCGATGCCCACGGTGGTGATCGGCGCGCCACTGACAGCGCGAAGCTCGCCGTTTTCGACCAGCGGCGCAAGATCGATGACGCTCACGCTGCGGTCCATGAAGTTCTGAACGTACAGCGTGCGGCCATCGGCTGAAGTGGCGAGGCCTTGCGGGGCACGGCCGACGTCGAGCTTGAACAGCTCCACGCCGTTGCGCGCGTCGACCACCGCCACCTGACGACTGGTCTCGAGAGCGACGAACAGATAGGCGCCGCTCGGATGGAAAGCGGCCGCACTGCCGACGCTCGAATTGTCGTGATCGACGCGACGCGCGAGCTCCTCGGTCAAGCCGGTCATCTCGATGCGCGAGCTGATCGCGCGCACCGTGTTCTGGAAATCGAGATTGCGGCCATCTCGCAGGGCTCCGCGCTTGACGTTGTCCTGTTTGGAGGGCACCCAGGCGCTGGCCCCGTCGGGCGAGATGACCGCCGCGGCCAGGTAGTTCGGCACGCCGCTGCCCTGGATCTCGCTGTCGGCCTTGTCGCTGTGCGCCAGGACGATCACTTTGCGCACGGTCATCGCCGCCGCATCGACCGCGATCACCTCGCCACCGCCCGCGCTGGTATCGATCGCCACCGTGCTTTCACCGGGCAGTGGCGGCGTGATGAAGCGCGACACGAGCACGGTCGCCCCGTCGGCGCTGATCGATACGTGGCGCGGATTGAGTCCGACCGGCAGCACGCCCTGCTGCGCACCGGAGGTCGACGAGAGTTTCAACAACTCACCGGTGGCCTCCAGCACGACGAACGCACTGCTGCCTCCCGGCACGAACGCCAGTCCGTGCGGCTGCGAGGCGCGCGCGAGCGTGAACGTCTGCACCACCGTGAGGGTGCCGGCGTTGATGACGCTGATGGTCGCCGCGCCCTTGTTGGTCACCCACGCTCTGCCATCAGGTGCAATGGCCACGCTGCGAGGTGACTTGCCCACCGCAATCTCCGCCACGCGTGTGTTGGTGGCGGTGTCGATCACCGCAACCGTGTCGGTGTCGGGATTGACCACCCACAGCCGCGCCGAGGCGCCGGCACGAGTCTCCAAGGCCACAGCACTTGATGCAGTTGGGGCGCGTGCGGTCGCAGGCGCCGAGACTGCCTGCACGAACGTGCGGCGCGCCAGGCTGCCGTCGGCGGCGCGTGCGGTCAGCGTCACCGTGTACAGACCGGCCTGCGCGAACTGATGCGTCACCGCCGGATTGGCGCTGAAAGCGCTGGGCGCGCTGCCGTCACCGAAATCCCAGCTATAGGTCGTCCCGCTGGCGGCGCTCACGGTGTAGCTCGCGGTGCCGCCGGCAACCAGGATCGGCGCGTTGATCGGCGCGTTGATCTCGGGAGGATCGTACGGCGTGGTCGTCACCGGCGGTGCGCTCACTCCGGCCCCCACGGCGACGATCACACCACGCGATGGCACGCCGGCGGCGTCGATCGCGATCAGCTGGTAGTAACCGGGCGGTGCCGTGTTCGCATCGGGCAGCGTCGTGGTGAGACGGATCGATTCCTGCGTGAACGTGAGCGGCACCCGACGCTGACCTGGATTGAACGAGTGCGTGCCGTTGCCCACGCCGATCAGCACCAGTTGTGCAACGGCGCCCGCATCGGCCATGTCAATCTGCAACGGGGCACCGCTTGCGTACGACAGACCGCTGATCGCCGTCATCATCGGTCGCGGCGCGAGTTGCGCAGTGCCGCTCACCGTGCGGAACAGTTGCGGCGGGTAGTACACCTCGGCATTGAGGTTGGTAACCGGGCCCGGCGTGCCCCCACCGGTTGACAGCACCGTACCGTTAGGCAGCAGCACGGTGAACGAGTGGTAGCCGCGGTAGATCGCCGCGTTCGCGCCGACGGTCCAGGCGCCAGTGGCTGGATTCCACATCTCGGCGGCGTACACGGCGTTCGCACCATTGTTGTTGCCGTAGGTGGAGCCGCCGGTGACCAGCACGGTGCCGTCGGGAAGGACGATGGTGTTCGGATAGCGCCGCGCGTGGGTCATCGCTGGCTGCTCGTTCAGGCCGGGCACGCCG
>CADECO010000418.1:0-5158 GCA_902825905.1 uncultured beta proteobacterium | reverse complement strand
CCCTGCTTGGCAAGATCGCGATTCTCGATGCTGCGCGGCGCGATTCGATCGTAGCTGTCTTGCCGCAGCCAGTTGGTGCCGTTCACGCGCGGACGCACCTCTTCGGCGATGAGCTCCAGACTGCGCTGGGTCGCCTGCCAGTTGGCCCAGTCGTGCTGGAACACCAGCAGCCCGCCGAATCCGCCGAGCTTGCTGCGCATGCGCTCGATCTCGCGCACCGCGTCGTCGGGCGAGCCAACGATCGCGCGCCCGCTCTCCTGCATGTACGCCACCGGATCGGGCAGGCCGCGCGGCGGCGGGCTGATCGCCGGCACGATGTCGTTCGAATAACCGATCCAGCGCTCCAGGCCGTACAGCACATCCTTCTTCGCCTGTTCGCGCGTTTCGGCCACGTGCATGAGGATGGTGAATCTCCAACGCGAACGATCCGCGCGATGACCATGCTTGGCGCACGTTTCCTCGTGGATCTTCCAGTTGCCCAAATGATGCTCCAGGGAGGCGTCGTCGACCCCACCCAGCACGAGCACGCCCGCGCCATGCTTGCCCGCGGCAATGGCTCCGGCCGGCGAGCGCATGCAGGTAACGGCCAGCTCCATCGTCGGCTTGGAGTAGCAGCCCACCGAGAGGCGCGCATCCTTGAGTTCGAACCAGCTTGTTTTCTTCGTCACCATTTCGCCGCGCAACAGCGGCACGATGCAATCGAGCGCCTCGTCCATGCGCGGGCGCAGATCCGCTGGCGTCAACCCGAACATCTGCGCGTCGCTCGGTAGCGCGCCAGGCCCGGCACCGAACAGCACTCGCCCGCGCGTCATGTGATCGAGCTGCGCCATGGTCTCGGCGACGATCAGGGGATGGTGGTACGGCAGCGACTTGACGCCGGTACCCAGACGCAGATGGCGCGTGCGCTCCGCTGCGGCGGCGATGAACACTTCGGGCGAGGCGATCGTCTCGAAACCGCCGGAGTGATGCTCACCGATCCACGCTTCATCGAAGCCGAGCCGATCGATGTGCTCCATCAACATCAGATCGCGCTGGAACGAATAGGTCGGATCGAGATTGGTAGCGTGATGCGGCCCGTGGAACAGGCCGAACTTGATCGGTGCGGGGCGATCGGACATTGGATGAGCCGTGCGAGGAGAACGAGTTGTGTAGTGCGAGTGGATGAAGTGAGGCGGGCCTGCACGAGCTTAACATCGCGGGTTGATCTTTCGGGATGCGCGCAGTACAACGCCCACTCGATCGACGAGGACGAGTCATGGCGGAGTTGGATCCACGCGCCGCGGGCGCAAGACGCTTGAAAGACAAGGTGTGCATCGTCACCGGCGCCGGACAAGGCATCGGCCGGGCCGCGGCGAAGCGGCTCGGAGCCGAAGGCGGCAAGATCGTCGTCGCCGAGCGCATCAAGGAAAGCGCCACCCGCACCGCCGACGAGTTACGCGCGCATGGCGTCGACGCGATCAAGGTGCTCGCCGACGTCAGCACATTCGCGGGCGCACAAGACTTGGTGCAGCAGACTCTCGCCGCGTTCGGCCGCATCGACGTGCTGGTGAACAACGTCGGCGGCACCATCTGGGTCCAGCCGTTTCATCTCTACACTGAAGAACAGGTGCGTCAGGAGATCGATCGCAGCCTGTATCCAACGCTATGGTGCTGCCGGGCGGTGCTGCCGGTGATGATGGAACAGCGCTCGGGCTCGATCGTGAATCTGGGTTCGCAGTCGCCGCGTGGCCTGCATCGCCTGCCCTATGCCGCGAGCAAAGGCGGCGTACTCGCGCTCACCAAGGTGCTGGCGATGGAGTACGGGTCGTACGGCATCCGCGTGAACACGGTTGCTCCTGGCGGCACTGAAGTCAAAGACGGCGTGACCTCGCGCCTCACCTTGCAGCCCGGCGTGCTTGCCGACGCACCCGACACCGACGAGTATCGTTCGTACCGCGCGGCGATGATGGCCGACATCCGCAATCAGCAGGCGATCAAGCGCTCAGGTACGCCGGAAGAACAGGCGGCCGCGATCGCGTTCCTGGCCTCCGATGACGCATCGTTCATCACCGGACAGACCATCAACTGCAGCGGCGGACAGTCTTAGCCGTCGCGCGCACCAAGCCCACTCCCATGACCACCGCGCCTGCGCCTACCGGATCGTCCGCCACACTGCTGCCTGCCGCGTTGGCTCACGCGATGCGCCCCGCGCTCGCATACGAGCGCGAACGTGCGTGGCACCGGCTGGCGAGCGCGGGCACGTGGTTTAGCGGCGAACAGCGACTGGCCATCGCGGCCGAGTCGCGCCGCGCAGTGCAATGCAAGCTGTGCCGCACCCGCAAGGAAGCGCTCTCGCCCTATCAGGTGGACGGCGCTCATGATTCACTCGGACAAATCGATCCCCCGCTCGTCGAAGTGGTGCATCGCGTCACCACCGACGCCGGCCGCGTCACGCGCCGTTGGATCGAATCTCTGCTCGAACGAGGCTTGCCCGATACGCACTACGTCGAGGCGATCGGTATCGTGGCGGTGATCACCGCGCTCGATACCTTCGATCGCGCGCTGGACCTGCCGCAGCGTCCGCTTCCTGCTCCGATCGCTGGGGCGCCGATCCGCTCGCGGCCACCAGGCGCGCAGCGCAACCTCGCGTGGGTGCCCACGGTCGCCCCGGACGCGCTCACCCCCACGGATCTCAATGCGTTCTCCGTGCACGGCGACAAGAACATCCATCGGGCGCTCAGCCTGGTCCCGCAGGAGGTGCTGACCTTCTTCGATCTGGACGTCGAGCTGTATCTGAAGGACCAGCAGATTCGCGACTTCGACCACGAATTTCGCGCGCTCTCGCATGCGCAGATGGAGCTGGTGGCAGGACGAGTCTCATCGCTCAACGGCTGCTACTACTGAACGGTAAGCCACAGCGCGCTGCTCCGTGCGAGCGGCCAACACAGCGGTGAGCAGTACGCGCTCGAAGCCATCGTCGGGGGCGACGGCGGCGCGAGCGGTGTGCCTCACGGGTCGCTTCTCATCGAGTTCGCCACCGCCGTGATCGAGGGTGATGCGAACGAGCGGGCGCGCACGCGCGAGATGCTGCACCGGACACTCGGCCCTGCCGCGCTGGTCGATGCCGCCGCCGTGGTTGCGTCATTCAATGCGGTCGTGAAGATCGCGGATGCGACCGGCATCCCGCTGGAGGACTACAAGGCCGCGGCGACGGCCGATCTGCGCCACCAGCTCGGGCTCGATCGACTCGAGCGCTGATCCCCGTCTACGGAAACTGCGCCGTCCCGCCGACTTCAACGCCGCTTTGCGGGGCGGGCAGCATGTTCTGCACGGTGGCACCGGTGACGGCGGTCACGCGTACCTGCATCGGCGCGTTCGGCACGGTGGCCGGATGGATGAAGTAGTTGTAGTCGGCGCGGCCCAGGGTGATCCAGTTGGTGGCGCCGTTGGGCAGGATCTCGAGCTTGGCAACGGGCACGCGATGATTGCGCACCAGGATGGCCTGCCAGAACTGATGGCTGCCTTCCTTGTACTTGTACGTCACCGGGCCTTGCACATCACCGGCCACCAGCTGCCAGCTGATCGGCACGCGCCCCGCGGCCGGGTTGGCGATCATCGCGAAGGCCTGCGCGCTCAGGTCGATGTCGCCGGGTTTGCACTCGGGGCACTTGTCGACGATCCGCACGACGATCGTGCCGTTGGGTCCGGTGAGACGCACGAAGGCCCCGCACGCCGCACTGCCCGCGTAGTCGGTCTGATTCATGGCCGCGACCATCAGATCGCTCGGACTCGGGCCGAACGAGCAGGCGCCATCGCCGGTCGCCGCGTAGTACGTGGCCTCGCCCGTGCGCGTCACGCCGAGCGGTTGAAGCGTAGTGTTGGTCGGCGTGCCGGGCGTGTTGGTGGTGTTGGTGGAAGTGGTCGTTCCGTTGTTGTCGGTGGCGGTCGCAGTGCTGCCGCCCGCCGATCCGCCATCGGAACCGCCACCACCGCCCCCCAGGCAACCCGCAAGCGCCGTGGTCAGCGCAACGGTCACCAGAACAATGCCCGGCGATATGCCAGGACGAGCAAGCCGCGTCATACTTGTGCCGTTCGAGTCGATGGGAAGCACCGCGTCCGCAACGCGATGCGCGGCATTACAGCGATCCCGCCGCGCGAACACAACGCCACTCGCACGACCATGCCTGCCTTCGATCGATCGCGGGCGCTTGTCCAGGACTGTGCGAGGTAAAGGAGAGGAACCCATGCGCACGACCCACGTCGGACTGCACGTCCGCGCGCTTGCGACCGCAATCGCCACGATGATTGCGGTGCTGCTAGCGATGGCGGGCGCAACCTCGGCCGCGCACGCGCAAACGGCCTCGTATCCAAGCGGCCCGGTGCGCATCGTCGTGCCTTCGGCGCCCGGTACGCAGTCCGATCTGATCTCGCGTGCGATCGCTCAACGGTTGCAACCGATCTTCGGCCAACCGGTGCTCGTCGACAACCGACCGGGCGCTGACGGCATGCTTGCTGTCGAGGCGGTAGTGAATGCGCCACCCGACGGCCTCACGCTCGTCAACGTGCAGTCGGGTTCGCTCACCATTGCACCGACGCTCTACCCCAACCGGGTGCGCTACGACCCGGAGCGCGATCTGGCGCCGATCACGCACACGGTACGCGCAACGTTCATCCTCACCGTGAACGCACAGAGCAACGTGCGCGACATCAAGGAGCTCATCGCCGCCACGCAGACCAAGCCCGGCACCGGCGCGATCGGACACATGCCCGGCGCCGCCTACCTCGGCGCGCTGGTGGCCAAGCAGGTCACGCGCGCCGACATCGAGCTGATCGCGTATAAGGGCCAGCCGGCGATCTGGACCGATCTGTATGGCGGACGCATCCTTGCCGGCATCGAGCCGGTTGGCGGCGCGTTCGCGCAGATTCGAGCCGGCAAGCTGCGGCCGATCGCGCTGCTGGGCAGCACGCGCACCGCTTTGCTTGCCGAGCTGCCCACCGCGGCGGAGCAAGGATTCGCCGGGCTGGAGATCGACGCCTGGAACGCGCTGTTCGCCCGCGCGGGCACACCAGCCGCCGCGCTCGAACGACTGAACAAGGAGATCACCGGCATTCTGCGCACGCCCGAAGTGAAGGACAGCCTGCTCGCACAGGGCATGGAAGTCGAACCCAGCGATGCCGC
>CADECO010000417.1:0-5161 GCA_902825905.1 uncultured beta proteobacterium | reverse complement strand
CGTATCCCAAGGTTGATGGGCGAGCAGCGCCTGGCGCGGGGCGCTAGTTGCGTAGTGCCGGGGTTGGCAGCGTGACCTCGGGTGAGCCGACCTGATTCAGATGCGGCAGGTTGGCCCGGCGCAGTACGTACCCTCGCTTGCCGAGCAATGCCAGCAGCCCGTTCTCGCCCACGAGGTGTCCGGCGCCGACCATGACGAAGTAGCGCCTGCCTGAGCGCAGGAACTCCTCGATGCGCACGAGCATGTGCGGATGGCGCGCGTCGTACATGCGTTCGCAATTGGTGCGCTCGATCTGCGAGGCGCCGCAGAACGCTTCGATCGCACGCGCGAGGCCGTCGATGTCGCCGCGCTCCCAGTGCGTGAATTGATCGCGCAGAATGCCGTGGTACTCGCCGCGCCGCGCGCGCGCGATGGTGGTGCGCAGCAGCTCGAGCTCCTGATTCGGCGTGAGCATGCGGTCGAACTGCAATGCGCGCTCGAAGCCTTCGATCTCGACGATGGTCTTGTTGTGCTTCTTGGCGAGCGTGAGCAGCGGCAGTTCCATGCCGTGCGCGGTCGACAGCTCACCGGGTCGAAATGCCGCTGATAGCGACGCGACATTGGTGGCCAGCTCGAGCGGGCGCCGCTCGCTCATGCGCAACGCATCGAACGTGGCCTTGCCGCGCGGCAGGGCTTCCAGCAGGTCGTTCATCAACCCCTGCGAGAGATGGTTCTCGACGCGCTCGGGTGGTGCGTAGCGGCGTTTGCGGGTGTGCTCGACGGTTCTGGCGCGATCGGAAATGTCGGCTTCGACCGCGATCACGTCCGATTGGCCAAACGCAACCGCGATGTCGCGCGGGAACGGTTTGTAGTACGCCGGCTTGCCGGCGTGCACCGTGCCGAACAGGTAGAGGAAATTGCCGCCGTGATCGACTCGCCAGATCGCCGGAGAGATCTGCGCCGGTTCGGTTTTTGGCGCCTCCGGTGGCGGCGCGCTGGCGCAGGCGGCCAGCAACGCAGCGGTGAATGCGATCCAGACGTAGCGCCAGAAGCGGCTCGAATCGAGAGCCGCGCCGGCATGGGTACGAGGCGTTTCGGTCACTACATCATTACCAAGGGCAAGAGCGAGCGAGGGAAGGTGAACGGGTGCAGTGCTAGCGTGGATGGCGATGCGCCGCAAATGGCGTAGCAATCCTGCGAAGAGCAACTTTGTCGTTGCGGCTCGGCGCCGTCAAGTTGTGCGCATCGTCCGAGATCCGATCGATGGAGCAGACCAATTGGGCGAGCGTTGTGGCCGCAGCGGTGCCCACGATGACGGCTCGGCGAATTTCGGCATACTCGCCGGCATCCACAGCACGAGGATGCACGCATGGACTACCGCAACATCAAGCTCGACGTTCGCGACGGCACCGCGGTGCTCGCCCTGGCGCGTCCGGAGCGCAAGAACGCATTCGACCTGGACATGCGCGCCGAGATCGCCGACGCGGTCGCGCGTGTGCGCGACGACAGCGCGGTGCGCGCGTTGATTCTCACCGGCGAGGGCGGCGATTTCTGCGCCGGCGGCGATCTGCGGGCGATGTCGCAGGGGCCGATCGAGGCGATAGCCGGACGCGAGCGCATGCGTGCGGCGCACCGCTGGATTCGGCCGCTGATCGAACTCGATCGCCCAGTGATCGCGGCGGTCGACGGCGTGGCGTTCGGCGCGGGCTTCAGTCTGGCGCTCACGGCCGACATCGTGCTGATCACCGCGCGGGCGCGATTCTCGATGTCGTTCATGCGCGTCGGGCTGGTGCCTGATTGCGGCGCGTTCTACACCCTGCCGCGCGCCGTCGGCCTGCAGCGTGCCAAGGAGTTGATCCTGTCGGCGCGCGTGGTCGAGGCCGAGGAGGCGCTGCGCCTGGGCATTGCGATGGAGATCGTGCCCACCGAGCAGTTGATGGATCGCGCGCGCGCCATCGCCGCCTCGTTTGCCGCGGCCTCGGGCACGGTCGTGAGCCTGGTGAAGGATGCGTTCACCCATGGCGGCAGCGACGATCTGGCGGCGGCCCTGCACTTCGAGGCGGCGGCCCAGGGCGTAGCGTTCTCGACCGAGTATCACCGCAGCGCGGTGCGCGATTTCCTCGACAAGAAGCCGCTCAAGTTCAACTGGCCGGCGCGTTGACCGAATTGAGTGAGCGGGAGTGAGCGAATGATGCGGTTCATGACAACGGTGGTCACGACGTTCTGTGCGTTGAGCATGGCAAGCGCTCCGCAGTTGGCGCTTGCGCAGTCCTATCCCAGCAAGCCGATCCGCATCATCGTCGGCTTCGGACCAGGCAGCGGCACCGACGTGTCCACGCGCCTGATGGCCACCAAGATCAACGAGGCCACCGGCATTCAGTTCGTGGTCGACAACAAGCCCGGCGCCAACGGATTCATCGCAGCGCAGGAAGCGGCGCGTGCAGCCCCCGACGGCTATACCGCCTACATCGGCGGCAACACCACGCATGGTGCCAACCCGGCACTGTTCAAGTCGGTGCCCTACGATCCGATCGGTGATTTCACGCCGGTGACCCGGCTGGCAATGGCGCCGCTGGTGCTGCTGGTTGCGCCCAAGCACAGCGTGCAGAGCGTGGCAGAGCTCACCGCGCTGGCCAAGCAGCAGGCCGGCAAACTCACCTTTGCCACCGGCAGCGCATCGCATCGTGGCGCCGCGGAGCTGTACCGCAAGGCCGCCGGCATCGACATCGTGCACGTGCCGTACAAATCCAGTCCGCTGGCGATGAACGACATCGTCGGCAATCACGTCGACTTCATGTTCCTCGACAGCGCAGCCGCGGTCCCGTACATGCGTGGGGGCAAGGCGAAGGCGCTGGCCGTCACTTCGGCGCGGCGGGTCGAATCGTTTCCCGATCTGCCGACGATGCAGGAGCTGGGGTTTCGCGATTTCGAGATGGCCGGCTGGACCGCGCTGTTCCTGCCGAAAGGTGCACCACGCGAGATCGTCGAGCGGCTGAACAAGGTTTTTCGCGATTTCATGGCTACCGGCGATGCACGCGAGTTCATGCACCGCAGCGGCGGGTTCTTTGCGCCGGGCACGCCCGAGGAGCTCACCGCGTGGGTCCGTACCGAGTTGGCACGCTGGAAGGAGATCGTGACGATCGCGGGGATCCAGCCCGAGTAGGCCGGGTAGCCCGTCGAGCCCGTGGAGCCCGAGCAGGTCTTGCCGCGTATCGATCGGAGGGCCGACGATCGGTCGAATCAGTTCTGGTGATCAGCTGCCGAGCGCGCCCGCTCAGTCGTCGAAAAACGGCGTCTCGTCTTCGCCACGCAAGCGCACGTCGAACCGATAGCGCGCGGGCGCTTCCTTTGTCGCGATGAGTCGCGATCGGAGCTCGGCCGGTTGCACGCCATTGAGCACCGCGTCGCGGTCATTGCCTGCCTCGTCGGCGAAGTAGAGGACCGTCTGCAGCTCGCGCATCAAGCCCGAGTAGAGCACCACCACGTTGATGTGCGGCGCGCGTTGCAGTCCGTCGGGCATGCTGTAGGCGCCGGGCTTGATGGTGCGAAACCGGAACGAGCCGTCGCGATCGGTCGCGGCGCGGCCCCACCCGTAGAAGTTCGGATCGGCCTGTGCGGCGCGCGGGTCAATGGGGTCGTTGAAGATGCCGTTGGCATCGGCCTGCCAGATCTCCAGCACCACGTTGTGCAGCGGCCGGCCATCGTGCTGCGTCACGCGGCCCTGAATTTCGATGATCTCCCCACGCGCCGGGCGGCCCTCGAGCACGGTGAGATCGTTGGCATTGGCATCGACGTAGCGCTCGGGGAAGAACGGCCCGATCGTGGCGCTCGCGGTGGGCACGCACTGCGACATGGTGTGCGTCTCCCGGCTCAAGGTTGTGTGGGCGTGGCGCGCCGGCCGCGCACTACGATGCGGTGCTCGAACACCAGCGCGTTGTCGGGCCCTTCGGTCGGCGGCAGCGCACGCGCGATCAGCCGCTCGCGTGCGTCATGGTCGGGCACCGCGTTGAAAATGCGATCCTGGGCGTTGAGCGGTTCACCGGGAAAGTACATCTGCGTGACCAGCCGCGAGAGCCACACCCGGCCCCATACCGAAAAATGGATGTGCGGCGGGCGCCACCATTTGCCGGTGTCGGGCACCGGATAGGCGCCTGGCTTGATCGTGCGGATCTCGATGCGGCCGCTGTCGTCGGCCAGCACGCGCGCGGCGCCGTAGAAGTGCGGATCGATCGGTGCGTGATCGCTGTCGTTCGGATGAACGTAGCGTCCGGCACTGTTGGCCTGCCACATCTCGATCATCGTGCCGGGTACCGGTGCGCCGTCCTCGTCGACGACCGCAAGCCGCACCAGGATGAGCTGACCGAGCGCCTGAGCCGTGTCGTATCCGGCGACGTCGGCGCCGAGTTGCGACAGGCGAGTCGCATGTCGGCGCGGTCCGGTCAGCTCTGACCAGGTGAGCGGACGACGCTGCAGCGGCTGCGATGGATTGCGCCACGCGGTCTGCGCGTAACCCTCGATGATGCGGCAGGGCTGGGTCGGTTCCGGGCGCGGGGCAACCGTGTAGTCGGACGGGGGCATGCGAAGTGTGGAAGTGTTGAAGTGTTGCGGTATTGAAGTGTCGCGGCGTCGAGAGTTTCCGGCGCTGGAGGACGCCTCCAGACGAGCTGCTCGCGATGCTAGCAGCAGGGCAGTACTTTCAGCGTGCCGCCGCGAGCGCCGGTTGGGCGAACAGGCTCGCCAGCAGCGGTCGCAGATCGCGTTCGGCGGCGGCGCGGCAGCTGAAGATCGTGACCGCGGGCGGCGCACCATCGTTCGCAGCGGGCCGGCGATTGGGCGAATCGTCGGCGGTACTGGTCCACAGCCGGTGCAGCGTTTGCTCCAGGAACGGTCGGTCGGTGGTGTCGTCGATTACCAGCACGACGCGATCGAGCGCGATGCTGTCGAACAACTGCGCCAGCTCCCACACGCAACCCTGGCGTTCGGGTGAGAACGCGCGCAAGTCCATGATCACCGCGTCGCAATCGCGCACCAGACGTCGCAAGGTGGGCCGCCAGGTGTCGTCGAAGCAGAAGAATTCGTGCACGCGGTAGCGCCCGTCGGGCGTGACGCGATCGTGGCCGGTGGCAGTGCGGGCATCGAGTTCGCGGGCGTCGTCGATGAACTGCTCGCGGGTGCGGCCGCG
>CADECO010000416.1:0-5185 GCA_902825905.1 uncultured beta proteobacterium | reverse complement strand
TCGGGATCGATCCCAGGCTGGTCCACGCGCACACGGGCTGCCGCTTGCGGCGACGCCTCCGAGCGAGCGCGAAGCAAAGTCAGGCAGATGTCGGATCGGGGACACGATTATGCACTTTGTCATATTGCGGGCAGCCGATTTCCGGCGCCGGAATGCGGTGAATTCCTCGATAGCGCGATCTGTTGCCTTCGGTCGGCGCCCCGGAAACAAGTGGCCTTCCGGCCCGTCGAAGGTCACCTCCGTTGAAGGTTCGCGCAAGTACAGGCTCGTCGTGTGCGGCCTGATGCCGACCGGCGTCAATCAAAGTCAAGTGATTGCCCAGGTGGTGGAAATCTCAGATCAGAAGAATATCGACGGTCGGAAAATTGACCCCGGCCTGCGCAGACAGGCAAGATCCGCCGCGCGCAAAAACTGGCAAGGCGGAAATGGTCCGGGTTCTATTCACGGTCGACACCGAGATCTGGTGCGGGGGTTGGGATCGTCTCGACGAGCGGTTCCCCGACGCGTTCAAACGATATGTCTACGGCCCGACTGCAGGTGGCGATTGCGCGCTGCCGCTGAAGCTCAAGATGCTGTCCGAGCACAATCTGCGGGCCGTTTTCTTCACCGAGCCTCTGTTCGCGCGTCGATTCGGCATGGAGCCGCTGCGCGAAATGGTCGGCATGATCGCGGCGGCCCATCAAGAGGTCCAATTGCATTTGCACACCGAATGGGTCGATGAAGCGATCGAGCCTATCTTTCCGGCCATGCACGGCAAGCGCCAGTTTCTACGCGATTTCTCGCACTCGGAGCAGCGAACGTTGTTGAAGCTCGGCGCTCAAATGCTCGAGGACAGCGGTGCGGGCCGGATCACCGCGTTTCGCGCGGGGTCGTTCGGCATGGGCCGCGAAACACCCGACGCGGTCGGCGAGGCCGGACTGAAGTTCGACTCGAGCTACAACCAGGGCCGGCTGGCCGATCGCGACAATCCGGTCGAGGGCCGCTATCTGCTGCAGCCGGCGAGGCTGGGCGAAGTCATCGAGTACCCGGTTTCGGTAATTCGCGACGGCGCCCGACTGCGACAGCTGCAGCTCGGCTCATGCTCCTTCGAAGAGATGGAGGCAACGCTTTGGGCAGCTGCCGAGCAGGACTGGCATTCAGTGAATTTCCTCTCCCACAACTTCGAACTGATGAACCAGCGCAAGGATCGCCTCGATCGGATCGTTGCGCGTCGGTTCGAACGGCTGTGTCGGTTCCTCGATAAGAACCGCGACACGTTCGAAACCGTTGGATTCGCCGATGTGGGCGAGACGGTTGCATCCCGTCAACCGCGTCCGCCAGACGCGGGACGTTATGGCAAGACCATCCGTTTGTTCGAACAGGCGTGGCGCAGAATTTATAAGTAGTCGAGAAGTCGAAGAAAAAAACAAAGAGGCTGAAGATTGTGGGGATTGTTCCAATTCGGGACGCTGCTGCGGACCGGCAGTTCCGTGATGCCTGTGGCCAAGAGGGCCTGAATCCGGATGACCGCTGGATCGGCGGCTACGTCGACTACCAATGGACGCATGTTCGCCATCTGCTCGAGGCACTGCCGGAGCCTGTAGCAGGCAAGCGGGTCCTGGAGTTCGGCGCCAACTACGGAGCGACGTCCGTGGTGCTGGCATTGCTGGGCGCCCAGGTCACTGCCGTCGACGTCGACGAATCGGCGATCGAGATCGCTCGCCTGAACGCAAAGCGCTACGGAGTCGAAAACTCGGTCCGGCTCGAGGCGATCGCTGATACGACACACCTGCCTTATGGCACCGCGACGTTCGATCTGGTGACGTGCATCAGCGTGCTCGAGTACGTGCCCGCGGAGCATCTGGGTGCGGTGCAATGTGAGATCGACCGAGTGCTCAGGCCTGGAGGGGTGATCCTGGTCTCGGGAACCAGCAGCCGTCTTTGGCAGCGAGAAGTGGATAGCGGCTGCTGGCTGGGTAACTATCTGCTGACGATCTGGTTCAATTCCGGCTGGATTCAGCGAGGCATCTGGCCCTGGCATGTCCACCTCGGATTCGGCACGGGCTACATCAATCTCGATCGCGAGGATTGCGGCGCAACGTTCCTTCGGACACGCGCGGCGATGGGTGCGAGCGCCGCGAAGCGCGTCGCCCTGGCGATCGCTGCACCGATCGCGCAGCGGGCCGGCACGAGCGCGGGACTCTGGATGCCCAACATATCGGTCACATTACGCAAAGCCTGCCAGGACAAGCGATAGAGCCGGGCACAGCCGTTCATCCGTTATCGCCGACCGACGAGCCTCGTTCGAGCCACTCGCGGAGCCTCGTGTGCCGTCCGGCGATCGGTGCGGTCAAGACACCGGACCGACGCTTACAATCCGTGCCGCAGCGGCAATACCCTCGCGGTATCAAGATAAAACCAATCGAGCATCTTTGCCTTTCAAGCTTTATTCGGTAGCGGTAAAGACGTTTCGACTGGCGGGAGGCGCCACACATGTCGATCATGCGACACCGATCGACCGGCGCATGAAATCGACGGTTCCTGCCAAGCGGTACTTCTGCCCAGCAGTACCTTCATAGAAACCACAGCAAGAGCGCGATTCCCTCGGCCGACGCAGAGGCGGTGAGTGGGCATCAATGCTCGGAGGTCTAGAACAATGCCTGGACGATCTATTCGTCTGCATCGCCACGACATCGAGCGTGGCACTGGGGTTCACTCCGCAGCGATCAAGCAAGCAAAGATGGTGTCGACAGGGCTATTCCTGTGTTTCGCACTGAGCGGCTGTCTGCTCGGTGACGATTCATCGAGCTCGGATGGTTCCGCGGCTTCGGCTTCGACCGCATCCAGCACGCAGGCCGCAGCCTCTGCCGGTTCGAGTTCGACCAGTTCAGGCGGCAGCTCCAGCAGCGCGGGTGGCTCGAGCACCCCCGTCAATCTGAATCCCGGCAACGTCGCCAACATCACCTTCGGCCCGTTCACCGCACCCTACGCCCTGCCCGGGCCCGGCGCGGCGGTGAGCATCGGAACCAATACGCTCGTCGACGTGCGCCCGCCGCAGTTTTCCGCCGGCACCTGGAACTACGCGACCATCGGATGCTTCGGTGGCGGCACCTACGTTCGCGACTACTCCATTGGTGGCGCGTACGTCGTGGCAGGTACCGGAGGCCACACCTGCCCCGCGAACGTCGGGGCCGCGGTGTTCGATTTCGCCGATGCAACGTGGAAGCGGATCGACAACGCGAACGGCATCCCGTACCAGCAGCCCGACTTCAACATCTCGGCCACGAACGGGGCGCCCTACTACGAACTGACGGCCGCAACGGCCGGACAGATTCCGGCACCGGCACACATGTATCGGACAGCCGTCGAGTTGCCGGGCCGGCTCGGCGGAGGCCAACGGGGCAGCGTGTTGCTGGTGACCCGAACGGCAATCGCCCAGGAGTCGAAAGTGTCCGGGGCGGTGCATCGATTCGATCTGGCAACAGGACTGTGGACCCGCCATATCGACGCGGTCTCGCCTGTGGCGCAGAACTACGAAGGCACGTCGATCTTCGACGCCGCCGAAGACAAGTACTGGACGACGCCCGATTGGTTGAACACGATCAAGACCGTCACGTACCTCGACGCGCGCAGCTGGACGTGGAAGCAGACGCCGCAGTTCACGGAGACCAACGCCATTTCCCAAGAGCCGGCATACGGAGCGACGTTTCTCGACGAGGCCAACCGTCTGCTGATCTATCACCGCGGCTCGCGCATGGTCGCACTCGATCTGCGCAACCCGGCTGCAGGATGGCGTGTACTGCAGCTCTCGCAGGCTGCACCTTCGGCTGGAAATCGCTGGGTGTACTACCCACCTGACGGATCGTTCTACTGGCGCGGCCAATCGGGCGGGCAGACGATTTACCGGCTGATTCCCCCGACCAAAGATCCGCTCACCAGCACTTGGAACGTGCAGACCGTGAACATCAGCGGCGCAGCCCTGCCGAACTTCGCGGGCGAAAACGACGTACGTCATTACTCGTCGTTCTTCTACGTTCCCTCGATCCAGATGCTCGCCTGGGTACCGGGCGGCTCGAACAAGGTCATCGTTATCCGCCCGTCGTAAGCGCGGAAACGGTCGGGGCGGGCCATCGTCCGCCCCACAAAAACAAACGCCATTCGCATAACTAAGCCGACCCACTGACAGGAGCTCACCGTGGTGGCACAACAAGCAACGCCGGTCGCGGCCGTCCCCCGCAATTCGCTCAACCCGAAGTCCACGATCATGCGTGGCGCCACGGCGCTCGTATTCGCGAGCAGCCTGACGCTGCTCGGCGGTTGTCTGTTCGACGACGGCGGCGATAGCGCCGCGAGCGCCACGTCTTCGACGAGCAACTCCGCCACCTCCACTTCGGCGGGGGCGGGATCGAGCAGCACGAGCTCGACGGGCGGGTCAACGTCGAATCTGCCCGCTACGCTTTCGCAGCCGCTGCCTCAAGGTTGCGCCTCGGAAGGCGGACTGGCGAATCGCAAAGACGTGGTGTGGTGCGAACCGTTCGAAACGACCGACTGGTGGCAGCGCGGCTACCTCGGCAATGCTTCCAAGACCAAACCCGAAGTCGCGACCATCGACAAGTTGTCGAACTCGACGGTCGTCTCGCAGGGATGCCTGGGCGGCAACTGCCTGAAGGTCGATCTGAAGCAGTACGAGAGCGGTGGCCTCTCGCTGCAGTGGCCACTCAAGAACGCGAACATCGCGCCCGAGTCGCTCTATCTGCGTTACTACATCAAGCTTGCTTCCAACTTCGTCCCGAATACCTGCCTGCCGGGCAGCAATGACGCGAGTACCGGCGGCAAGTTCCCGGGGCTCGCGGACGTACGTTCCTATCCGGAGGAGCAGTGCGGCAACGGTGGCGCCTGGGGTGACGGCATCAACTGCTGGTCGATGCGCACGCACTTCCGCAACTGCGAGAGGACCGGCGGCGCGAAAACCTGCTCCAGCCCGATGGCCTCGACCCGCATCGGCAGCTACCTCTACTACTACCAGCAGGACGGGTTTGCGAACGCCGCCCTTTGGGACAACGTCGAGTGGGGCCAGGGTTACTACACTGAGCCGTTTGGCTCCTGCACTTCGCCGCGCGACATCGGCAGCTGCGGCATGGGCATCGGTGGACAGCTCGAAAACGATCGCTGGTACCGCGTCGAGATGTACGTGAAGATGAATACC
>CADECO010000415.1:0-5192 GCA_902825905.1 uncultured beta proteobacterium | reverse complement strand
CCATCAGCACCACATATTCACTGCCCGCGACTTCGCGCGACTGCGCGATGGTGGAGCCGCAAACCCCCTTCCAGTCGGGCTGCACGAACACTGCCGGGCGCGGGCCGCGCAGGCCGTCGGGGACCATCAGCATGCCTTCATAGCGCCGGCCGTTCAGCTCGTAGGGCACGCGAACTTCGGTCATCAGTTCAGCCCTTTTGATTTTGCGAATGCGCGCAGTTCTTCGACGTCTTTCTTGTGCTTTTGCGCGGCCAGTTCCCAGTTGCCGTCGGCGAAGATCTGCTGCAGCTTCGCGGCGTGCTGTGGCGCCATGCGGGTGATCGTCATGCCTTTGGCGAGCAATTCGCGCTCTTCGTTCGCGACGAGGCCCTTCTGCATGTCGAACCATTTCTGACTGGCGCGCTTGGCTTCGTCGATGATGATCTTCTGGTCGCGCGCCTCGATCTTGTTCCAGGTCGCCAGGTTCGCGAGGATCGGCAGCGTGCCGAAGCCGAACGCCGGCCGCAGCAGCTGCTTGGACACTTCGTGGAACCGGTTGTCGAGGACGCCGTAGGTTGGAAACGCGAAGCCGTCGACCACGCCCTTGTCCATCGCGGTGTAGATCTCACCGACCGGCATCGTCACCACCGATGCACCGAGCATCCGGATCACGCTCGCGTATGAAGGGTTGCCGCGAATCTTGCGTCCCTGCAGATCGCCATTCACCGTAAGCGGTGTGCGCAGCACCAGCTGATAGCCGCCGTCGGGACCGAACGGCACATGGACGACCTTGAGTCCGTGCCGCTGGTACATCTGATCGACCTTCTCGAAGATGCCCGATGCCACGCGCTGCTCTGGCGTGCCGCCCAAGCCATCCATGACCGCAAGCAATGGCGTCGTGCCGAAGTGGTACACGCCGTGCGTGAACAGGAAGTGGAACGCGCCGGCCGCAACGGGTTGGAGCTGCTCGAACGCGGGAACGGTCTCCGGGCCGCTGATGACGAACTTCACGCGGCCCTGCGTTGCTGCCTCGACTGCCTTCGTGAACGGCTCGGCCAGCAGCGGCACTTGCGGGCTGTTGCGATCCCAGCTGTTGAGCCAGCGGAACTCCGCGGCGTTGGCCTGCGTGGCGGCGAGCAGCAAGCCCAACACCGATCCCACCATCGAGCCCAACCTCAATCCCGACCTCAATCCCGACCTCAAGCCCACCAATCCGAATCGCTTCATCGTTGTCTCCTCTTGTTGCGACGCTACGTTGAATGAACGTTGCCGGGTGTGCCGCCTCACGGGGGGATGTGAGACAAGCGATTGCCGCTGTCGATCTGCTGCGAGCCGGCCTCCCGACGCAGGATGACCGAGAGATTATTGGCCGGCATCTCGACGACTTCATCGAGTGCGAGTCCGTGTTCACCCGCGAGCGCGACTACCGCCTCCAGATCGCGCACGCCCCACGCCGGGTTCCGCTGCTGCAGGCTGGCGTCGAACGCGGCGTTGCTCGGCGCAGTATGTAGCCCCTGGCGACGATACGGGCCGTAGAGATAGAGCACGGCGCCTGCGGTCAGCAGTTTTCCCGCGCCACGCATCAGCCCGAGCGTCGCGGCCCAAGGTGAGATGTGGATCATGTTGATGCACAGGATCGCCGCGAGCGGGTTGGGAATGTTCGGATCGTCCTGCCAACTTGCCGATGTGACGTCGAGTGCGAGCGGCGGGCGCACGTTCGTCATGCCCGTGCTCCACGCTGCGATGCTCGCGCGCGCGAGCGAGTCCGGGTCGCTCGGTTGGAACACAACACCGGGAAACGCAGCTGCGAAATGCATCGCATGCTCGCCGGAACCGCTGGCGATCTCCAGCACGGTGCCGGCGTCTGGCAGCCGACGATGGAGCACTGCTGCAATCGGTGCGCGATTGCGCTCGGTCGCGGCGGCGTAGAGGCGGGCGTCCATGGTGATGCGATCTTCCGGTCAGAATCCGGCCACCAGCTCCAGCGTTTTTCCCGCCGTTACCTGGCTTTGGCGCGTGGCGACGTTCTTCGCCCGCAGCTCCGGCGGCATCGCCACCTCACGGGCGAATTCGGGTCGCGCGGTGAGCGTGTCGAGCCACGCGCCGACGCGCGGATGCAAGCGGTGAATCGGATAGCCCGCGTTCGCCAGCCGTGTTGCATAGATGAACCACGCGATATCGAGTACGGTGAGTTCAGCCCCGAGCAGCCAGGTGTGTCGACCGAGCGCGTCATTCATCTGATCGAACTCCGCGCGGAATCTTCGCGCCGATGCGCGGCATGCTTCGTCGGGAAATCCCTCCTGCGCGGCCCGCTCCCAATAGTCGATCTGGACGCGCTTCTCTGGATCGGTCACGCCGCCCACGGTGCCCGCGCCATTCGAGGCGTAACTCGCCAGCGCAGTGGCCGGCTTGGGTGGACCCGGCCGGTCGAACACGAAGCGGAACGAAAGCGTGCGCAGATCGAGGTGCAGATCATCTTCATGACGCAGCAACTGGTTGACCTTGCTTTCCATGCCGGCCGGGATCAATCGCGGCGTTGGGAACGTACGCTCGAGATATTCGAGGATGTCGTTGCTCTCGATGTGCACCGCACCATCATGCACGATCGCCGGCACCAGTCCGCGTGGATTGATGCCGAGATACCAGGGCTGCCAGTTCTCGTTGGTAGCCAGATCGATGACGTGCGATTCCCAGGCGATGCCCTTGAGGTTCAGGTAGATCCGCAGCTTCTGCGAACATGCCGAGCCGGCGAAATGGAAAACGTGGAGCCCCTTCCAGCCGAGCACCTCGCGCGTGCGGATGTCGCTGTCGACGAGTTGCACCATGGTTCATATCCTCCTGTTGAGCGGCGTTCTCGACGCCCGGCTGAAAGCGGATGTTTCACGACATCCGGACTGTAGGGTCAGACGGCCTTGCCATCAATCATCATTCGCGCGGCGCGGCGGATCGACGGGTTGGGCGGGGAGGGTAAGCGCGCCCCGGCGCCATGCGGCCGATGGGTCCAACTGAAGGCGGGCACCCGCAAACGGCTGGTTTAACATCGGCGCGTCCACCGGGGGAGGCCCATGAAAACCGTCAAGCACGAAATTCCCGAGGCGTTGCGCGGCGTAGCGCTCGAGTCGTTGATCAAGACGCATGTGCGCCGCTACCAGGACATCACACCCGATTGGGACGCGTTCGCCGATTCGCAGATCGAGGGCCGTCGGCGCGCGCAGTTCCGCTTCATCGGCGCGGGTGGCTCCGGCAAACCCGATCCCGAGGCGATCCCACCGCGCGATTTCACGCTCTCGATCATGCGCGTTCCGCCGGGTCAAGGCGGCTCCGCGCACACGCACGAAGTCGAAGAGGCGTTCATCTGCCTCGAAGGCGAACTCACGGTGTTCTACGAAACGCTCGACGGCAAGCGCGTGTCGGCCAAACTGGGCAAGTACGACGTTGCTTCCTGTCCGCCCGGCATCCCGCACGGCTTCCACAACGATGGCCAGGTCGACGTGTTGATGCAAACGATCGTCGGCGCCGGCAAACCGGGCCCGGTGGGATACGTCGATCACGACGTCTACGCCGAGGAGACACGTCGCCTCGCCGAGCGCAAAGCATCGGTGGGCGCAAAGTGATCCACGCCATCGTTGCGGCCGTGCTCGCGTTGACGTGCACGCCAGCCTTCGCCCAGAGCGCCGACACCTTCCCGAATCGCCCGATCCGCTTCATCGTGCCCTTCGGCACCGGCGGTATCGCCGACACGATCGCGCGACTGATCGGGCCGAAGCTCACCGAGGCCTGGGGCCAGCAGATCGTCGTCGAGAATCGCCCCGGCGCGGCAGGCAACCTCGGCATGGAGATCGGCCGCACCGCTCCGGCCGATGGCTATCACTATGTCGTGTTCTCGAACAGTGCAGCGGCGTCCGAAGTCATCGTATCGAAGCTGAGCTATGACACGCGGCGCGACTTCGTGCCGGTCGGCATCGTCGCGTCGGCGCCGATGGTGATCGCGGCACATCCGCGGCTGGAGGCGAGCAACATGCGCGAGCTGGTGGCGGCGATCCAGCGTCAGCCTGGCAAGCTCTCCTATGGATCATGCGGCATCGGCAGCACGCATCAGCTCGCGATGGAGATCGTCAAGTTCGAGCTGAAGATCGCGATCGAGCACGTGCCGTACAAGGGCTGCGCACCAGGAGTGGTGGACGTCGTCGCGGGCACCATCGATGTCATGGTTGGGCCGCCCACTTCGATCATGCCGCACGCGCGCACCGGCAAGCTGCGCGCGATCGCGGTGACCTACGACAAGCGCGCCAGCTCGCTCGCCGAGGTGCCGACCGTTGCCGAGAGCGGCGGACCCGGGCTCGCGAACTACTCGGTCGACAACTGGTACGGCATTCTCGCTCCGGCCGGCACGCCGAAGGAGATCGTCGCCAAGGTCGGTGCCGAGATCGACCGGCAACTCAGGCAGCCGGCGCTGCGCGAGCAACTCGCCAGGGGTGGCATCGAAGTGCGCCTCGGTAGCGGAGCCGATTTCACCGCCGCGTATGCCGCCGACATCACGCAGTTCAAGCGTGCGGTCGATGCTGCGGGAATCAAGCCGGAATGAGGAATGCGCAACATGAAGAAGGACAGGGCATGAACGAGGCGCCGCAATGAGCCCGATCCGGGTCACGCTGGGCAGCACCAACTACGACCGCACGCGCGCGGTGTTCGATGGCCGCGCGCCGATCGAGGGCTGCGAGGTGACGACGATCGCGCTCGCCCCGGAAGAAGTGTTCCATCGCGCATTCAAGTTCCAGGAATTCGACATCACCGAGCTGTCGCTTTCTTCGCATACGCTCATGACCGCGCGCGGCGACAGCGCGTATGTGGGCATTCCGGCGATCATCTCGCGCGTGTTCCGCCACTCCGGCATCTACATTCGCACCGACCGAGGCATTCGCACGCCGCAGGATCTGCGTGGCCGGCGCATCGGCGTGCCGGAGTATCAGATGACCGCGAACGTGTGGATCCGCGGCATCCTGCAGGACGACTACGGGGTGCGCCCCGAGGAATGCAAATGGCTGCGCGGCGGGATCGAAGAACCCGGTCGCGGCGAGCGTGCGCCGCTCGAGTTGCCCGCATCGATCGATCTGCAGCAGGTTCCCGAGGACCGGACACTCTCGAAGATGCTGGCCGACGGCGAGATCGACGCGATCATCAGCGCACGCGCGCCGTCATGCCTGAGGCGCGGC
>CADECO010000414.1:0-5193 GCA_902825905.1 uncultured beta proteobacterium | reverse complement strand
GTCCTTGGGGCGTAAACGGTGGCAAGCCGGGCGCCCCGTCGCAGAAGTGGCTGGTGCGCGCCGATGGCACGCGCGAACCCTTGCCGTCCAAGGTCGATCGGTTGATGCTCGGCATCGGCGAGCGCATCGTCTTTCGAACAGCTGGCGCGGGCGGCAACGGCGATCCGCTGCAGCGCGACGCGGCACTGGTCCGAGTCGATGTCGACAGCGGACTGTTGACGGCAGACGCGGCCGCCGCAGAATACGGGGTGGTGCTGAATGGATCGAATCTGGAGGTCGATGCGCGCGCCACCCGCGAAGCGCGTGATCGACTGAGGCAAGCACGCAAGCCGCTGGAGCCGTTCGACCGCGGCGAGTCGTCGTAGAACGAGGCGCGCGGGTGAGCGACGCGCCAAGGCAATCGAGATCAGAACAAAGGAAGAGAAACGGACATGGTGGAGATCTGGATTGGCATTGTCTTCACGGCGATCGTGGTCATCGCCATCTTTTACGTCATCTCGATCTGGGTCTATAAGCGTGCCCCGGCCAACATGGGCTTCATCCGGACCGGCTTCATGGGCACCAAGGTGTGCCTCGGTCAGGGTGCGATGGTCCTGCCGGTCTTCCACGAGGTGTCGTGGATATCGCTCGAAACGCTTAAGCTGATCGTCGATCGCTCGCGCGAGCATGCCGTGCTCACCGCCGACAAGATCCGGGTCGACGTGATCACCGAGCTCTACACCCACGTCGGACGCACCGCCGATGATCTGCTCACCGCCAGTCGCAGCCTGGGCGAGAAGACCTTCGACGGCGATGCGGTACGCAACCTGCTGGAAGCCAAGGTCGTCGGCGCGGTGCGAAGCTACGCCGCCACCAAGACGCTCACCGAGTTGCACGAAAATCGTGATGCGTTCGCCCAGGCGATCAAGGAAGCCGTGCGGGCCAGCTTCCGCTCCAACGGCCTGGAGCTTGAGGAAGTCACCGTAGTCACGCTGGAGCAGACCGACCGGAAGTACTTCAACGCCAGCAATGTCTTCGACGCCGAAGGGTTGAAGATCATCACCGAGATCACCTCGGAAGCCCGGCGCAAGGTGCACGACACCGAGAAGCGCACCACGGTGGCGATCCGCCAGAAGGATCTCGACACCCAGCTCGAACTGCTTGAGATCGAGCGCCAGGAAGCATTCGCGCAGGCCGCCCAGGAAAAAGAAGTCGCCAACGAACAGGCGATGCAGCTGGGACAGAAGCAGGTGTTCCTGCTCGACCAGCGCCGCGCGGTCGAAGAACGCGAAATCGTCAACGAGGTGGAGCTGGAGCGCCAGCGCACCGGGCGCGAACTGGCCGTCACCGAGGAGGGGAAGAAACGCGAGCGTGCCGAGGTGCAGCGCCGGCTGGCGCTGGAGCAGGAAGAGCGCGACAAGCAGATCGCGCTGATCGAGAAAGCCAGGCAGGAGGAACTGGCCAACATCGAACGCAACCTCGCACTGGAAAAGGCCGAGAAGGATCGCCAGATCGCACTCATCGGCAAGGCGAGAGAAGAGGAGCTGGCCGAGATCGAGCGCAGCCTGAGCCGCGAGCGGGCCGAGAAAGCCCGCGCCATCGAACTGGCCGCGCGCGAGCGCGAGCGGCGCGAAGCAGAAATCATCCACGAGACCGCCGTGCTCAAGGCCGAGGAAGCCGCGCGCGACGATCGTCATCTTGTGGCCGAAGCGATCGCGGTGAAGATCCGCGAGCGCGCGCTGGACACCAGGAAGCGGGTGTTGATCATCGACCAGGAAGAGGCCGCCGCCGTCGCGCAACAGGACAAGGTCGTCGCCGAGGATAAGGCGCGTGCGCTGGCGGAGAAGCAGCTCATCCTGCTCGAGCGGCGTCTGGAGGTCGAGCAGGACGAAATCGCCAAGGAAAAAACGATCGAGCAGGCGCGGATCACCAAGGACGCCGAGCTGATCGAGGCCGCCAAGGCGCGCGAAGCCGCGGAGATTCGACGCCAGCTGGCGCGCGAGACCGAAGAGCGCGAGCGCGAGATCGCGCTGGTGGGCAAGGTGGCCGAACTGGAGCGCGCCGAGATCCGACGCCAGCTTGCGCGCGAGGCCGAGGAGCGCGATCGGCAGATCGCACTGGTCTCCAAGCAGGAACAGCTCGAACGCGCCGAACTGAAGCAGCGCACCGCGATCGCACTCGAGCAGCAGGAAGGCGAGATCCGCATCATCTCGAAGGAGCAGGAACGCGAGCGCGCCGACATCCAGCGATTCCTCGCGCGCGAGAAGGAAGAGCGTGATCGCGAGATCGCGCTGGTCCAGAAAACGCGCGAACTCGAACAGGCCGAGCTCGAGCGCCTGCGCATCACGGCCGAGAAGGCCAAGGCGGAGCATCAGACCAGCGCGGTACGCGTGATCGCCGATGCCGAGCAGGACAAGGCCGTCGAGTTGATACGCGCCGAGCAGGCCGCGCGCACCAAACACATCGCCGAGGAAACGCAGGCCCAAGTGGCCTCGATGCACATGCTGAGCGAGGCCGACGCCCGCATGAACGCCGCCGAGCGCGAGTCCAAGGCGGTTCTGATCCGCGCCAAGGCGAACAGCGAGGCGCAGACGATCTCGGCGGCCGGCATCAAGGAGGAAGCCGCCGCACGCGGCCGTGCCGAGGCGGAAGTCGAGAGTCTGCGCGTACAGAACACGCTGCGCATGCTGCAGGCCGAGGCGAGCGGCATGGAGGCCAAGGCCAACGCGCTGATGAAATACAACGACGCGGCGATGTTCCTCGAGCTCTCCAAGATGCACATCGAAGCGGAGCGCGACGTGCACATCGATCAGGCCAAGGCGATGGGCAATGCACTGTCGCAGGCGCAGATCCGCATGTACGGAGGGGGCAGCGACGGCACGGTCGACACCATCCGCAAGATGTTCACCTCCGGTTTTTCGCTCGGCGAGGTGCTTGAAGGCGTCGCCCAATCGCTGCCGGCAGGACTGCGCGATCGTTTCGCGTCCAACGGCATCCGCGGGATCTTCGGCAAGCCCGGACGCGGCGGTCAGTTCCGCGAGATGGCGAGCCAGCTCTCGCAGCTGGTGGGCGAGCACTTCAAGACCGACAAGTCGCGTCAGGTGCCCTTCGCTGAAGGCTTGGCGTTGCTCGAATCGAAAGCAGGCACCGAGGCGCAGTCGCAGGCGCTCAATCTGCTGCGCGATGCCAACGAGGGCGGCGTGTTCAACGAGGTGCCGTTCAACATGGTGTGGACGCTGTTGCAGGCTACTGCCAAAGCGGCCGACTGACCCGGCGGGTTTGATTCAGGGGCAGGATCGTGTCGGACTATGACGTCGTGCTGCAGAGCGTCGAGAAGACCTATGCAGGCGGCGTCCGCGCCGTGATCGATTTCAACGCCGAGATCAAGCACGGCGAGTTCGTCGCGATGCTCGGGCCCTCGGGCTGCGGCAAGACGACCACGCTGCGCATGATCGGCGGCCTGGAGGAGGTCAGCTCGGGCAAGATCTTCATCAAAGGCGAGGACGTCACCGATCTGCCCCCCTCGCGACGCGACACCGCAATGATGTTCCAGAGCTTCGCGCTGTTCCCGCACCGCAACGTCTTTCAGAACGTCGAATTCAGCCTGAAGATGAAAGGCATCGACAAGGACGTCCGCGCGCCGAAGGTCTGGGAGATGATCGACAAGGTCGGCCTGAAGGATTTCGCCATGCGTCGCCCCGCCGAGCTGAGCGGCGGTCAGCAGCAGCGCGTGGCGCTCGCCCGTGCGCTGATCAGCAACCCCACCGTGCTGTTGCTGGATGAGCCATTGGGTGCACTCGATTACTCGCTGCGCCAGACGATGATGATCGAGTTGAAGCGCATCCAGCGCGAGCTGGGCATCACGTTCATCATGGTCACGCATTCGCAGCAGGAGGCAATGGCCATGGCCGACAAGGTCATCGTGATGAGCGATGCGGTCATCCAGCAGATCGGCACGTCACGCCAGATCGCCGAACGTCCGCGCACCAGGTTCGTTGCCGAGTTCATCGGCAACAACAACCTGTTCAGCGGCGTGGTGCGCTCGCACAGCGGTGCGATCGTGATCATCGAATCGGACGGAAATTTCTACTACGTCAAGGTGTCCGATCAGGATCGGCGGGTCGAGCTGGGAACCAAGGTCGACTTTTCGGTGCGCGCGGACCTGCTGCACGCGGGGCGCCACGCCGACATGGCCAACAGCGTCGAGGGCACCTACGTCAACACCGAGTACCTGGGCACGCTGGAAACCGACGTGTTCGAGATCGCGCCCGGCCACTACGTCTCGGTCGAGCAGCACCGCAAGCACTCCGAGCGCGAGCGGACTCTGGGCGAGAAGCAGATCATCAGCTGGGCCGCCGACGCGTGCATCCTGCTGGAGCCGTCACGCTCGCGGAAATCTGGTTGAAGCTGATTAACGCGAGCGCCGGATCAGAATGGTGTAGATGACCAGGAACAGTCCGATCATCAGCAGCGAAAAGATCGTCGACAGCGTCCCCAGCGCGAACAACGTCGGTCGGATGCGCTGCGTCATCGATGCGCTGATGTCCAGCGGCAAGGTGTTGTACTCCCCCGACAGCAGCGTGGTGCGGGCGAACTCGTCGTACGACAACGTGAAGCCGAACAACCCCGCTGCCACGATCCCGGGGAGGATGAGCGGGAAGGTGATCTCCTTGAACACCACCCACTCGCTCGCGCCCATGTCGCGCGCGGCCTCCTCGAGCCGCGCATCGAAGCGGTTGAACACCGCCATCATGACCAGGTAGCCGAACGGCAGCGCCCAAACGACGTGCACCGCCAGCCCCGAGGTGTACCAGCTCGGCGACAAGCCCAACTGCCGCATCAAAGTGGCCAGGCCCAGGCTCAGCAGCACACCGGGCACCATCAGACCGGCGAGGATCGTATAGAACAGCGCGTTGGAGAACCGGAATGATTTGCGGAACGCCATCGCCAGCATGGTCGAGAGCACCGCGGTGATCACGGTGACCATCAGCGCGAGAACGATCGAGCGGCCGATCGCGCCTTGCAGGTCACCGACCGTCGAGGGCTCGATCAGCCGATTCCACCAGTGCAGACTCCAACCGCGCATCGGAAAGCTCGTCCCGCCGCGCGGCCCCTGGAACGAGAGGATGAACATGGCGAACATCGGGCCATAGATGAACACCAGGAACAGCACGAAATAGAGCGAGAACCCGGTCTTCACCCGCAGCTTGCGAC
>CADECO010000413.1:0-5216 GCA_902825905.1 uncultured beta proteobacterium | reverse complement strand
GATCCTGCGCAGCATGGACCGCATCGGTTATCGCCCCAACATCGTGAGTGCCTGGGGTATCAGCGCCCAGCTCGGCCAAACCGCCGGCAAGCTGGCCGACGGCGTATTGGTGGCGGGCACGTTCGCCTGGACCGGCAAGCTCGATCCGCGTTCGGAAAAGGTCTGGGGCCGCATCAAGACGAAGTTCAAGCTCGATCATCCGGGCCAGATCGTACTGCCCAGCGGAACCGCGAATTCCTACGATGCGGTGTACATCATCGCCGAAGCACTCAAGCTCGCGGGCGATTTCGATCGCAAGAAGCTGCGCGATGCACTCTACAAGGTGAAGTACGAAGGCATCATCGCCAAGTACGACCCGGCGTTCGAGCCGAAGTACGAGCGCATGGATTCAATCGTTCCGACGCACTACAAGATGCTCGCGTACCACAACGGGTACCTCACGCCGATCGAACAGACGCCGTACGCAACGAAGAAATGAGGCGTTCGAGCTGAGGAAGACGGGCCGCGAAAGCGGCCCTGATTCTTTTGACCGGACGATAGAGCTTTCCAAATGGGGGAGATTCTTCAGTACCTGCTCAGCGGGCTGTCGCTCGGCGGAATCTACGCGCTCGTGGCGCTGGGCTTCTACATCATGTGGGCGGTGTCCAACGCCGCCAACTTCACGCACGGCGACATCTACATGCTGGGCGCGATCCTGGCAGTGGTGTTCGTCGCGATGGGCATGCCGTTGGTGGTTGCCACCCTCGCTGCGATGGCGGTCTGCGCCATCGTTGGAGCGCTGATCGAGCGCATCCTGGTGCGTCCATTCAACAAGGAACCAAACGCGATCGGCTGGATGCTCACCACGATCGCGGCGGGCATCGTGATCGAAAGCGGCGCGACGGTGACCTACGGCCCGCTCGGTCGTCCGCTCGATTCTCCGCTCGCGCACACCCCGATTCGCGCGGGGGGCGCCGGCATCTATCCGCAGGAACTGATCCTGCCGCTCGTGGCGATCGCTTTGATGATCGGTCTGGAGCTGTTCTACAAGCGCACCATCCTCGGCCGCGCCATGCGCGCGGTGGCGTTCAATCGCGTGGCCGCCGGGCTGATGGGCATCGATGTCAACAAGATCGCGTTGATCGCTTATGCGCTGGCGGCCGCAATCGGTGCTCTCGCCGGCATCCTGATTGCCCCGGTGATCCAGGCGGTGCCCACGATGGGTGCGCTGATCGGGCTCAAGGCGTTCGGTGTCGCGATCGTCGCCGGCATCTCGAACGCGCGGGGCGTGGTGATCGTCGGCATCTGCTACGGTGTGATCGAGAAGTTCATCGAGGGCTACATCAGCACCGGCGCGCGCAACGCCGTCGGATTCACGCTGATGATCCTGGTGCTGCTTGCATTTCCGCAGGGCATCTTCGGCCGCAAAGAGATCGCCAAAGTATGACGCCGCGCCGCCAGTTTCTTGCGATTCTGTTCGCCGGCATCGCATTCATCGTCGTGTTTCGCATGATCGAGCCGAGCAACTATCAGATCGGCTTGTTGATGCGCTGCATGATCCTGATGATCGTGACCATCGGGCTCAACATCCTCATCGGCCATGCCGGACTCGTTTCGCTCGGACAGGCCGCGCTTTACGGGCTGGGTGCCTACGTCGCGGCGTGGCTCGCGGTGAAGGGAGATGTGTCGTTCATGCCCGCGGTGATCGCGGGGATCGTGGTAACGGCGCTTTTCGGTGCAGCGCTCGCCTATCCGACGGTACGCGTCAAGGGCGTGTATCTCGCCGTCATCACCATCGCGTTCGGCCTCGTGTTCCAGAACATCCTGGTCGAGTGGATATCGGTCACCGGCGGGTCGCAGGGCCTCACCGGCATCCCGCGCGGCGAGGCATTCGGCGTGCGCCTGACTCGGCGGATCTACTACTGGGTGGTCGCGGTGTGCCTGGTGATCGCCTTCATCCTGCAATACAACATCATCTATTCACGCTACGGCCGCGCGATGCGCGCGACCGCACAAAGTGAGAACGCCTCGCGTGCCCTCGGCATCAACATCGGTTGGATCCGCACGCTCGCGTTCGTGCTGTCGGCGATGCTGGCGGGACTGGCGGGCGGCCTCTATACGTTCCTCAACCTGTTCGTGAACTACGAGACCTTCACGTTCTTCCATTCGATCACGTTTCTCCTGATGGTGATCCTGGGTGGCACCGGCACGCTGTTCGGCCCGGTGCTCGGCACCTCGATCCTCACTTATATCGCCGAGGTGCTGCAGGACCTGAAGGAATGGCAGATCTTCGCCTACGGAATGCTGCTGGCGATCATCATGTTCGTCATGCCCAAGGGCATCGTCGGCAGTGTCGCGGCGCTCACCCAGCGCTTCACCGCAAAGCCGCGAGCGCGGGCGACCGAGAGCTGGCCCAGCCGCGATGTTCCGCTCGATACGTTGCTCGGCGCGCGTACGAAGTCGACCGATTCGGCACTGAAAGCCGACAAGCTCACGATCCAGTTCGGTGGCCTCACCGCGGTCGATCAGGTCATGCTCGACGTGAAGCCGGGCACGGTGCATGCGCTCATCGGTCCCAACGGCGCGGGCAAATCGAGCGTGCTCAATCTGATCTCGGGGTTTTATTCGCCTACGTCGGGAGCGGTGACGTTCCAGGGCGAGTCGATCGCAGGAACGCCCAGCCACCTGCTTGCGCGCAAAGGCATCGCCCGGACGTTCCAGAACACCGAGCTGTTCGGACAGATGTCGGTGCTCGACAACGTGCTGGTGGCATTCCACTGCCAGTATCAGAGTCAGTTGATCGGCACGGTGCTGCGCCTGCCCCGATTCACTCGCGAAGAGAAAATGTATCTCGACCGTGCGCGTCAGCTTCTCGCGTTCGTCGGCCTTTCCGATTACGCCGACGAACTGGCGAGCAATCTCCCGTTCGGCCATCAGCGTCGGCTGGAGATCGCTCGGGCGCTGGCGCTGCAGCCAAAGCTGCTGCTCCTGGATGAGCCGGCGGCCGGCCTTACTCATGCCGAGATCGAAGATCTCAAGACCCTGATCCGAATGCTTACCGAATACGGCGTGACCGTCATCCTGGTGGAACACCACGTGGAGATGGTGATGACCGTGTCCGATCACGTCACGGTGCTCGACTACGGCAAGGTCATTGCCTCGGGTCCGGCGTCCACGGTTCAAAAGAATCCTCAGGTGATCGAAGCGTATTTCGGCACCGGCGGCATCCTCGCCAAGCCGGCCGCGACCACGGGACAGCCGGCGTGAGCGGCGCGAACCCGTTGCTGCAGGTTGCGGGGCTGCGCGTCACCTACGGGCGCATCGAGGCGGTGCGCGGCATCGATCTGGAGGTGGCCCAGGGCGAGTTCGTCGGCGTGATCGGCTCCAACGGCGCGGGCAAGAGTTCGGCGCTGCGCGCGATCACCGGCGTGGTTCCCCCAGCGGCAGGCACGGTCTCCTTCGAAGGCCAGGCGATCTCCGGCATGCGCAGCCATACGATCGTCGGCCGCGGCATCGCGATGGTGCCCGAGGGTCGCCAGATCTTTTCCGACCAGACGGTCGAAGACAACCTCGTGCTCGGCTCGTACGTGCGCATCGGTCAGGACGATGCCGGCGTGAAAGCCGATACCGATCGCGTGCTCACGTTGTTTCCGCGACTTCGCGAGCGCCTGGCGCAGCAGGCAGGTTCACTCTCAGGCGGAGAGCAGCAGATGCTCGCGATTGCGCGCGGGTTGCTGTCGCGTCCGAAGCTCCTGATCGTCGACGAGCTATCGCTCGGTCTTGCGCCGCGCATTCTTGAGATGCTATTCCCGGTGCTGGTCGATCTGAATCGCGAGGGGCTGTCGATCCTGCTTGTCGAGCAGATGGCCTCGTACGCACTGCAGGTGACACATCGCACCTACGTGATGGAGAACGGCCGGATCCTCATGCACGGCAAGTCGGCCGAGTTGGCGAACGACTCGCGCGTGCTGGATGCCTATCTCGGGCGGCATCGACCGGCGTAGGTTGCTCGTTCGCTTTGCAGTGCCGGCAGCGCGCCGAGCGAGGATCCCTCCACGGGCTCCACGCATGCGGCGTGACTACATCGGCGTCGGGTGGCGATGGCGGAAATCATCGGCCATCGCCTCGAACGTGCAGAACTGCGCTCCTGCGTGGCTGCGGATGTAGTCGAACAGCCGCTCGAGCATCATCAGCACCAACGGGCGCCCCGAGACGTCCGGGTGGATCGACACCGCGTACACCGCGTAGTCCATCTCGCGATACACCCAGTCGAACTGGTCGCGCCACATCACCTCGAGGTCACGCGGGTTGGCCCAGCCGAAACTGTTGGGCGCGGCTTTGATGAACATCATCGGTGGCAGATCATCGAGGTGCCAGCTCGCCGGAATCTCCACGAGCTCGGTGACGCGATGGCCTCGCGCAAGCGGCTTCATCCACTCGCGCGGATGCTTGGAGTAGTCGATCTTGGTCCACGAGTCGCCCACACGCACATAGTAGGGGAGGAAGTCGTGATGCATCAGACTCTGGTCGTACTTGATGCCACGTTTCAACAGGAGATCGACGGTGGCCGGGCTCAGTTCCCACCACGGCGCGATGTAACCCACCGGCGCACGCCCGCTCAAGTTGGTCGCCAGTTCGATGCACTTGTCGAGGATGGCCTCTTCCTGCTCCGGCGTCATCGCAATCGGGTTCTCGTGGGTGTAGCCGTGCAATGCGATCTCGTGGCCGGCGGCGGCGACCTCCTTCATCTGACCGGGGAACGTCTCCATCGAGTGGCCCGGCGTAAACCAGGTGGTCTTGATGCCGTACTTCTCGAATAGCCGCAACAGACGCGGTACGCCCACTTCACCGGCGAACATGCCACGCGAGATGTCGGTGGGAGAGTCCTCGCCGCCGTACGAGCCGATCCAGCCCGCCACCGCATCCACGTGAACGCCGAAGGCGACTTTGATGTCCTTGGGCATGAAGAATCCTCCTTCCTTGTCGATCATCGTGTCGGGAGGAGACGCTATCACGCCGGCGCCGACACCAGTGACTCGTGGTAAAAACCGCCGCGATCAACGAGGCGAAAGAGGCTTACAAGATGAGGCGAGGGACGCGCACGCTGCACACTTGGCTCTGGACCGCTGCGATGCTGCTTACGCTCGCGTTCGCCGGACATCGCGTATTCGGCGAGTCCGGTTCGTTCACGCCTTACGTCGGTCTGCCCGGAAAGGACGTGATCTGGCTGCCGGCCG
>CADECO010000412.1:0-5234 GCA_902825905.1 uncultured beta proteobacterium | reverse complement strand
CGTCCACGCTCGCGCGCACATCTTCCATGGTGTAGATGTCGGCGCGCGTCGGCAGCGACCGGCTCAGGCGAAACACGAATTCCGCCTCGGCCACGCGCATTGCATTGCCCGCGATCGACACCTTTGAACCCGACTGCACGACGCGTTGCGCGAGCAGCCGTCCGGCGAGCGGGCCGTCGACGCCGATGTGCTGCTGACCCGCGCTGCTGGTTGCGGCGATCTTCCAGCCGATCGTCGATTGACCACTTGCCGCGGCCAGCGCTGTTTGTGCCGCGTAGCCTTCGGCGCGGGTGGCGGGGCGGCACTCGGCGGGGAGATGGTCGAGGCGGGTGCGGGTCGTCCAGGCCTTCCAAATGAAGGCAGCGGCCGTCTGTGAACGTTCGGTAGGCATGAATTGAGGATAGCAGCTTTGTAGTTCGCTCGAAACTTTGCCGAGCTGACCGGCGTGTCAATCGCGACCGCAACCGCCACGATAGACTAGCGCACCGATCGATTGACCAGCGTGGCGAGCCGCCTCGCAAAATTGGCTTCCGCGCCACTGCCACCGATGTCCACCGAAGTTCTCACCGCACCGCCCGTTCAGCCGCGCTCGTTTCGCGAGGCCTGGCTGATCACCGCCGGCCACATGCTCACCCATTGGTATCCGGCGACGTTCTATCTGCTGCTGCCGATCATCGGTACGGAGCTGGGGCTGTCGTATAGCCAGATCGGTTTGATCATGACCTGCCAGGCGCTCGCCGGGGCGATCGCCAACGTGCCGGGCGGCATCCTGGTCGACACGTCCGGGCGCATGGGTGTGCTGATGGCGAGCTCGCTCTTCTGGATCGGCTTTCCGTACCTGTTGATGGGCTTCACGCACAGTTACTGGCTGCTCGTGTTGTGCGTGATGCTGGTGGGCGTCGGCAACAGCATCTGGCATCCGACCGCGATCCCCGCGCTCGCGCGCCAGTATCCCGACCGCAAGGGGTTCGTGCTGTCGGTGCATGGCATGGGCGGCAACGTCGGTGACGCCGCCGCGCCGATCGCCGTCGGCGCGATGCTGACGATCCTCACCTGGCGCGAAGTCGTGGTGCTGAACGTGGTGCCGGGTGTCGCAATGGCGCTGCTGATCCTGATGATGCTCGGCACTTTGCGTTCTGCCAGAGCGAAACCGTCGGAGCCGCGTGATCGTCATGTTCAGTCCTTCGCCGATTACATGGCGGAGGTGCGGTTGCTCCTCAAGAACCGGAGTCTGCTGCTGCTCTCGACGAGCTCGGCGTTTCGCTCGATGACGCAGAGCGCGCTCCTCACCTGCCTGCCGCTCTATCTGGCGCACGAGATGGGATACGGGCCGCTGGCGATCGGCTGGTGCCTGTTCGCGCTGCAGGTGGCAGGCTTCATGGCGTCGCCGGTGGCCGGCCATCTGTCCGACAAGAGCGGGCCGCGCGGCGTGATGAACTGGACGATGGGCGCAACCGCCGTGATCCTCGTGGCGATGGCGTTTGCCGGGGGATCACCGGTCTTCATCGTGCTGATCGCGGTGCTCGGATTCTTCCTCTATGCCTCGCGTGCGGTCATCCAGGCGTGGTTGCTCGATGCGACCCCGAAGAACGTGGGCGGCATGAGCATCGGCATTCTGTTCGGCTTTCAGGCGATCGGCTCGGCGATCGGGCCGCTCGTGGGCGGCGTGATCGCCGATCGCGCCGGCTTGCTTGCGGCGTTCTACTTTCTCGCGGTGACGATCATCATCGGCAATCTGTTCGTGGTCTTGATGCCGCGAGGATCGGGCCGGGCGCACCGTCCCATCAGTGAGCGATCGTCCGGCTGACGATGTTCGACGCCGCCTGGTTCAACGCCAACCTCGCCACGATGGTGGCCGGCGGAGCACCGTACGGGGCCATCCGCGACGGCGTGATCGCCGTTCGTGACGGCACGATCGCCTGGATCGGCACGCGCAAGGATTGGACCGGTGCCGCTCGCATCGAGCACGACGCGCACGGCGCGCACGGCGCATGGATCACTCCTGGCCTCATCGACTGCCATACGCATCTGGTCTACGCCGGCAATCGCGCCAACGAGTTCGAGCTGCGGCTCAAAGGTGCGAGCTACGAGGAGATCGCGCGCGCGGGTGGCGGCATCGTGTCCACCGTGGCCAAGACACGCGCGGCGAGCGAAGACGAACTCGTCGCCGCCGCGCAGCGACGCTTGCGCGCCTGGGACGCTGAAGGCGTCGCGGTGGTGGAGGTGAAATCAGGCTACGGCCTGGATCGCGACACCGAACTCAAGATGCTGCGCGCCGCGCGTCGGCTGAGCGGGCCGATCATCAAAACCACCTTCCTCGGCGCGCACGCGCTGCCCGCGGAGTTTGCCGGACGCGCCGACGCCTACATCGACGTCGTCTGCGATGAAGTCATGCCGCAGCTGGTGTCTTCCAACCCGGATTCGCCGCAGGCGTCCTTGGCCGACGCAGTGGATGCGTTCTGCGAAGGCATCGGCTTCAGCCCGCCACAGACTGCACGCGTATTCGACCGGGCGCGCAAGCTCGGCCTGCCGGTGAAGCTGCACGCCGATCAGCTCTCCGATCTCGGCGGCGCGGCGCTGGCCGCGCGTTACGGCGCGCTATCGGCCGATCACCTCGAGTACACGAGCGAGGAGGGCGCCCGCGCAATGGCCGCCGCCGGAACGGTCGCGGTGCTGCTGCCGGGTGCGTTCTACTTCCTGCGCGAGAAGCAACTGCCGCCGATCGCGGCGTTGCGCCGGCATGGCGTCGCGATCGCGCTCGCCACCGACAACAACCCCGGCTCCTCGCCGCTGTCATCGCTGCTACTCACGCTGAACATGGCGTGCACGCTGTTTCGCCTCACGCCGGAAGAAGCGCTCGCGGGCGTTACGCGCAACGGCGCGCGTGCGCTAGGCATGCAGGCGACGCATGGCACGCTCGAATTGGGCAAGCGTGCCGATCTCGCGCTGTGGGAGATCGATGCGCCGGCCGAGCTTGCCTACACGATCGGGGCAAATCCTTGTGTGGGGGTGGTGCGGGGCGGGCAGCTGCGCGTCCGCGGCGCACCCGGCACATGAACTGCCGCTACGCCGACGGCAATAACCCTCGCGCGTAGTCGCGAAACGCCCCATCGACCACCAACTGCTTGATCGCCGCGATGTCCGGCGCGAAATGCCGGTCGGCGTCGTAGAACGGCACGCGTGCGCGGATTTCGCGCATCACCGCCTGCAGGATCGGCGAGGTGAGCAGCGGCCGGCGAAAGTCGATGCCCTGCGCGGCAGCGAGCAGCTCGATCGCGACGATGCCGGCGCAATTGTCTGCAATGTCGGCGAGGCGGCGCGCGCCATACGTGGCCATGCTCACATGATCCTCCTGATTCGCTGAGGTCGGCAGGCTGTCAACGCTCGCCGGATGCGCGAGCGACTTGTTCTCGCTGGCCAGCGCCGCGGCGGTCACCTGCGCCACCATGAACCCGGAGTTCAGTCCGCCGTGCTCGACCAGGAACGGCGGCAACCGGCTGATACTGCCGTCGATGAGCAGCGCGATGCGGCGTTCCGACAGCGCGCCGATCTCGGTGGCGGCGATCGCGAGTTGATCGGCCACCAGCGCGATCGGCTCGGCGTGAAAGTTTCCGCCCGAGAGCACTTCGCCGGTGTCGGGAAAGACCAGTGGGTTGTCCGAGACGCCATTGGCTTCGACGCGGATCACCTCGGCGGCGTGGCGAATCGAGGTGAGGCAGGCGCCCATCACCTGCGGCTGGCAGCGCAGCGAGTACGGGTCCTGCACGCGGTCGTCGCCTTTGACGTGCGAGGCGCGGATCGCGCTGCCGGCGAGCAGCGACCGATAGCGCTCGGCCACAGCGATCTGTCCGGCGTGGCCGCGGACCGCGTGGATGCGCGGATCGAACGGACCATCGCTGCCCATGGCCGCATCCACCGACATCGCACCGGCAACGACTGCGGCGGCGAATACATCCTCGATCGCGAACAGGCCCTGCAGCGCGAGTGCGGTGGAGATCTGCGTGCCGTTCAGCAGCGCCAGCCCCTCTTTCGGCCCGAGCGTGATCGGCTTGACCATCGTGTGAGCCGGTTTGACTTCGCCGTTCACGCGCACCTCGCCCACCCCGAGCAATGCCGCGCTCAGGTGCGCGAGCGGCGCCAGATCACCGCTTGCGCCGACCGAGCCTTTCGACGGAATACACGGCAGCACGCCACGTTGATACAGCTCGACCAGTGCGTTCACCGTCTCCGGACGCACGCCGGAATGACCTTTGGCGAGGCTGGCGACTTTGAGCGCGATCGCCAGGCGCACCGTGTCGTCGGCGAGCAACGGACCGGTGCCCGCCGCATGCGAGAGCACGATGTTGCGTTGAAGCTGCTCCAGTTCGTCGCGCGCGATGCGGGTCTGCGCGAGTTTGCCGAAGCCGGTGTTGATGCCGTACGCAGGTTCGCCTGCGTCGATGATGCGCTGAATGGTCGCCAAGGCTGCCCGCAGGTGCGGCAGGCAGTGCGGATCGAGCGTGACGGGCGTTGCCTCGCGTGCGATTGCGCGCAGCTCGGGCAACGTCAGCGGTGCGTGGCCGAGGGGGATCACGACAGCATCGGCAGGTTGAGGCCCTTTTCGCGGGCACAGGCGATCGCGTCTTCATAGCCCGCATCCGCGTGGCGCATCACGCCGGTGGCCGGATCGTTCCAGAGCACACGTTCGAGGCGCTTCGCTGCGGCATCGGTGCCGTCGCACACGATCACCATGCCCGAATGCTGCGAGTAGCCGATGCCCACGCCGCCGCCGTGGTGGAACGACACCCAAGTGGCGCCGCTCGCACAATTGAGCAGCAGATTGAGCAGCGCCCAGTCGGACACCGCATCGGTACCATCGCGCATGCTCTCGGTTTCGCGATTGGGGCTGGCCACCGAGCCGCTGTCGAGATGATCCCGACCGATCACCACCGGCGCCTTCAACTCGCCCTTGCGCACCATCTCGTTGAAGGCAAGGCCCGCGAGGTGGCGCTCGCCCAAGCCGAGCCAGCAGATGCGCGCCGGCAGACCCTGGAACTTGATGCGCTTGGCGGCCATGTCGAGCCACTGGTTGAGCAGCTTGTCCTCAGGAAACAGCTCGCGGATCTTGGCGTCGGTGCGGGCGATGTCCTGCGGATCGCCCGAAAGCGCCGCCCAGCGGAACGGCCCCTTGCCGCGGCAGAACAGCGGCCGCACGTACGCCGGCACGAAGCCGGGATAGTCGAACGCGTTCTGCA
>CADECO010000411.1:0-5241 GCA_902825905.1 uncultured beta proteobacterium | reverse complement strand
GGGGGCGCCTGGCGGATGGACCTAGCCTAGTTCGCAGGTGTGGTGTTCGGTGCCCTCGCGCAGGTGGTGATGGGCCAAGGGCTAGCGCTCGGTCACGTTCCGGTGGTGGGCGCATCGGCGCGCGTGTTCGCATTACTGCTTGGCTTTGCGATCGTGTTTCCGAACCGTACCGTCGTGCTGCTCATTCCACCGGTGCCGCTGCCTGCGCGCGTCTTCGTGGCTGCGTATGCGGGACTGGAACTGGTATTGGGCGTGACCGGATCGCAGGCTGGTGTTGCGCACTTCGCGCATCTCGGTGGGCTGCTCGGCGGTTGGATCGCCTGGCGCTACGGCAAGTCGGTGTCGAATCGACCGCCCCGCTGGTGATGGCGCCGACGCCAAATCTCTGCCTGTCCCGATGCGGGGCGCCGGTGATTTGATACGGTTCGGCGAAGCATGCGCGCCCAAATTCAACGGCTCGGACGCCGCCTTGACGTACGCCGTCTCGGACCGGGTCTGATCACCGGCGCCGCGGACGACGACCCGAGCGGCATCGCAACCTACTCGCAAGCCGGTGCGCAGTTCGGCTTCGCGATGCTCTGGACCGTGGTGTTCACGCTGCCAGTGATGGTCGCGATTCAGATCGTGAGTGCGCGGATCGGTCATGTCACAGGACGAGGGTTGACCGCGAATATCAAAACGCGGTTCCCCCGCCCAGTGCTGTTCGCGGTCGTGGCGATGCTTCTGATGGCGAACACTCTCAACATCGCGGCCGACCTGGCCGCGATGGCCGAGGCACTTCGCCTGGTGCTCGGCGGCTCGTCCCACGTCTACGCTGTCACCTTCGGACTGCTTTCGGTGGTGCTGCAGGTGTTCGTCAGCTATCACGTCTACGTTCGCTGGCTGAAATGGTTGACGCTGGTGCTGTTCGCGTACGTTGCGGTCGCCTTTACGCTGCAGGTCGATTGGCTGCAGGTGGCGTGGCTGTCGCTCCGGCCGTCGCTGCCGCGCGGGCACGTGATGCTCCTCACCGTAGTCGCGGTGTTTGGAACGACGATTAGCCCCTATCTGTTCTTCTGGCAGGCGGCTCTCGAAATGGAGGACGCAAGTGCGAGGCCGGCGTCTTCGCACACTACCGCTCACGTGCGTCGGCACCTGAGGCGAATCAAATGGGACAGCCTCGTCGGTATGACGTTCTCCAATCTGATCGCGTTCTTCATTATCGTGAGCACCGCGGCAACCTTGCATGTCGCCGGCGTTCACGACATCCAGACTTCCGCGCAGGCGGCGGAGGTGCTGCGGCCGCTGGCCGGTGAGCTGACGTTCTTGTTGTTCAGCCTGGGCATCATCGGCACGGGTCTGCTCGCGGTTCCGGTGCTCGCCGGATCGGCCGCTTACGCGGTCGCCGAGGCCGCCGGCTGGAATGGCAGCCTGAGACTCCGGCTCGAACATGGCGAAGGTCGCGGCTTTTACGGTGTGATCGTCGCCGCCACCCTCGTCGGCGTGCTGCTGTGCTTCACGCCGATGGACCCGATCAAGGAGCTGTTCTGGGTGGCGGTGCTGAACGGCGTCGTGGCAGTGCCCGTGATGGCCGTCATGATGATTCTCGCGAGCGACCCGGGCACGATGGGCGAGCATGTCGTGGGGCGCCGATTGCGGACTCTCGGTTGGCTCGCTACCGCAGGAATGGCGCTGACGGTACTCGCGACACTCGTGACGGCGTAGACAAGCCGCGGGCTACGACGTCACAAGTCGACCCTTGAACGCGAACGGAAACTTCGCGCCGTTGGGTGTACCCCAACCGATCAGGGTGTCTTCAGCTTTTCGATCCCCAAGGCCTTGAACACGTACTTTTCGTACAACGGCTCCGAGGTGCCCTTCTTCATCTTGCGCAGGAAGTACTTCTCGAATGCAACCTTGGCAAGATGGACCCATTTGCCTTCACTGAACCAATTGACGTTGCGTGGCGGATTCTGCGGCAAGGCAACGAAGGCGATGCCGGTATCCCCCATGTCGGCCAGACAAACGGCGTTCCACGTGGCCCGTGTCGACGGTGGCTTGGCGTCGATGGCAGCCCTGATGTTGTGCGCCGTCGCGGTGACCATTGATTCAATCATGTAGCCGGTCTTCGGCGCACCGGTCGGCACCGGTGTGGACTCGATCGGGGGAATCGCCACGCATACGCCAACCGCGTGGACATTCGGATACTTCGGATTGCGTTGGTACTCGTCGATGAGGACGAAGCCGCGCGGATTGACCAGGCCTTCGATGCCGAACACCGCGTCGATGCCCTTGAAAGCCGGCAGCATCATCGAGTACTTGAACGGCAGCTCGTGGGTCTTCTTCGGCCGGCCGTCGTCGTCATGTTCGGTCGCGAGCATTTTTCCCGCCTCGACCTTTGTCACTTTGGCGTTCGTGATCCATTTGATATGCCGCTCACGCATCGCCGATTCCAGCATCGTCTTGGAATCGCCGACTCCGCCCAAGCCGAGATGTCCGATATAGGGCTCGGCCGTCACGAACGTCATCGGCACGCGGTCGCGAATCCGCCGCCGGCGCAAATCGGAGTCCATGATGAACGCGAACTCGTAGGCTGGCCCGAAGCACGATGCGCCCTGCACCGCCCCCACCACGATCGGCCCTGGATCGACGACGAAGCGTTCCCACTGATCGGCCGCTCGTACGGCGTGCTCGACCTGACACACCGACTGAGTGTGATGCTCGGGCCCCAAGCCTTCCACTTCATCGAACGCGAGCCTCGGTCCGGTCGCGATGACGAGATAGTCATAGTCGAGGAAGGTTCCGTCGCCGAGCTCGATCTGATTGCGCTCCGGATGTACCCGCTTCGCACCGGAAGGATTGAATCCGATGCCTTTCTTGTCGAGGTAGCCCGCGACCGGGAACTCGATGTCGGACCGCTCGCGCCACTTCACCGCGACCCACGGATTCGATGGTACGAATTGGAACGTCGGACCGTTGCCGACAACCGTGATGCGTTCATCGGCACGAGCCAAGGCCTTCATCTCGTAAGCCATCGGTAGCCCACCCAATCCCGCGCCGAGGATGACGATATGCTTCATTGCGGTCTCCTAGAAAGGACACGTCACGCTAGGACATGCGCGTCAATCGCGGGTTGAGTACAGTCAATGCGCATCGAAGATTTTTTTGCGCGAACGGGTCGCCTGCGCTGCGGCTCCTGCACGTAGCATGGGCGCCCGAGTGACACTGACACTGAGTCAGCAGTCAGGTGGTGATCACGGCTTGATTGAGTTGGGCGAGCCTGCTCGCGCGCGTGCCTCAATCTGCATCCTCGCAACCCCTGGCAACGCCGCCGACCCATGCCTTTGGTCATGCACTCACGTGACCGGCGGCACGTGTCGCGGTTGCCCCGGTTCCATAGACTCAGCGATTGTCGCGGCGGGATCGGCCCACCTCCCGCCATGACGCTTGATGGCAATGGTGTCAGGTTAGCGAAGTCTTCACGCCCGAACGACCTGCCAGCTTATTCGTGCAGGCAAATCCGGAAGTGCCGAGAGTAGAAAACAGCCCCCCGATCAATTCGCACCAACGACTGCTGGCGATCGTCCTTTTCGCTGGATTGATCGTCGCATGGTTCGGATTGATCGAACTGCGTGGCCTGTTTCAGCCCGACGAGGGCCGCTATGCCGAGATACCGCTCGCCATGTTCAACTCCGGCGACTGGGTGACCCCTCGGCTCAACGGCTTCAAGTACTTCGAGAAACCGCCGCTGCAATACTGGATTACGGCAGCGACCTACGCGCTGTTCGGTGCGGACGAATGGACGGCGCGTTTGTGGCCTGCATTGACCGGTTTCCTGGGAATTGCGATCGTCGCGCTTACCGGCAAGCGACTGGCGCCCGCGGCGTCGGTCTTCGTACCCGTCGCGGTGCTTTGCTCATCCTGGGGCTACTTTGTCGGCGGGCAAGTTCTGACTCTGGACATGGGGCTCAGTTTCTTTCTCACTGCCGCCCTGTGCGCGTTCGTTCTTTCGCAACAGCCTGACGCCGTGCCTGGCACGCAACGCCGCTGGATGCTCGGGTGCTGGGCAGCGATCGGTCTGGGCGTACTGAGCAAAGGACTCGTGGCGATCGTGCTTCCGAGCCTGGCTCTCGCTGCGTATGTGTTGCTGCAGCGGGATTGGCGACTCGTTCGCCGGCTCGAACTTATGCGAGGCATTGCCCTGCTGGCTGTGATCACCGTTCCGTGGTTCCTCCTGGTGCAGGCGCGCAATCCGGAGTTCTTTCACTTCTTCTTCATTCGCGAGCACCTCGAGCGTTTCGCGCTCCCCAATCATCATCGGACCGGACCATGGTGGTACTTCCTGCCGATAGTCGCGCTGGCGATGCTGCCGTGGACGGCATTGCTCCCGCGAGTCTGCGTTCGCGCGTGGCGGCACCCGACGACACCGCGAGCGAACGTCGGCCCCGCGTTGAACGTCGACCGACTGCTGCTGATCTGGGCAGTCGTGATCGTCGGATTCTTCAGCGCATCGAGCTCGAAGCTGCCCGCCTACATCCTGCCGGCCCTGCCAGCGCTTGCCCTGCTGATTGCACGCAATGTTCACTGGAACGATACCCGCACCCGGCTCACCGCACCGCTCACGATGACTCTGGTGGGCGCCGCGACCGCCACCGCGTTGGTAACGGGAGCGCGGGCAGGCTGGTTCGGCGAGATGAACGCACCCGACTTGCAGGTGATTGAATGGCTCAGACCATTCGGCTGGACGCTGACCGTAGCGGGGGTGATCGCCGCTATCCTCGCGTTGCGCGGCGCAGCCGGACGGGCCATGCTGACGATCGCTGCCGGTTCGCTGCTGGCGCTGCAGTTCCTTCAATTCGGACTGCATCGGACCGACGAACGCTACTCGTCGGAGCGGCTGGTCGATTCGATCCTCGGCGAGAAACGCACGCTTCCCGTGAGTATTCACGTCTACAGTGTCGAGACCTTCGATGACACCGTGCCGTTCTATCTGGGTCGCCCGATCACGCTGGTGAGTTACCGAGGCGAGTTGGGGCCGGGCATCGCCGCCGAGCCGGAGAAGTTCATTGCCAGCACGGCCGAGTTCGTCGAACGATGGAAGGGCGAGTCGCAGGCCTATGCGATCATGACTCCGGCGATGTACGACGCGATGCTGCGCGCGCACTTGCCGATGCACGAAGTCTCGCGCGATCTGCGCAGGGTCCTGGTCGCGCGAGCCCCGCACGGACGAGTATTCCGCGCGTCGACGATGCCGGTTCACTC
>CADECO010000410.1:0-5251 GCA_902825905.1 uncultured beta proteobacterium | reverse complement strand
CGATCGCAGCTCGGCGCGCGGCGCGTAGGGACGAAACGTAGCGCGCCGCCTGCGTGCCCGCGATGCGGCCGAACACGAGCGCGCGCATCACCGCAACGGCGTTGGGCGCGAGGCTGTAGAAATGGCCGGTGATTTCGCCGGCGGCGTACAGGCCGCGAATGATCGGTGCGTCGTCGTCCCGTGCGCGAGCGGCATTGACCCGCACCTCACCGAGCGTATTCGTATCGATGCCGCCGAAGGTGTAGGCGATCGCGCCCACCAGCGGATAGGCCAGATACGGCGGACGATCGATCGCCCGCGCCCAGTTGGACTTCGGCGGCGCGAGCCATTGCGCGGCGCGTAGGCCGTCTATGCGGGTGGCATCGAAGCGGCTCGCGTCGCCGGTCGCGGCGCGGTTGTAGTCATCGAGCGTGGCGCGCAGGCCTGCGATATCGACACCCGTCATCGCGGCGAGCTGCTCGATCGAGTCAGCCTGCAGCGGCGGCAGCTCCGAGCGGATCGCGCGCTCGTAGCCGGCGATGTCGAACAGCTTGCTGTCCAGGATCGCGACAGCGCGCCGGCCCGGCACCCTGAACTGCATGTGTCGCGCGAACGTTTCCCAGGTTTCGTGCACGAGTCCGGCGCCTTCGTCGAAGAAGCGCCGGCCGGAATCACCGACCACGATGCCGTAGGGATAGACCAGCACCACCGGCGCCGAACGCTGGCTGCGCGCATCGACCGGCTCGGCGTGCATGCCCTGCCAGTCGCCTGACCGGCGCGCGCCGATCGCCAGGGCCATGCGGATGCCTTCGCCCGCGCCGAATCGCGTGCCCGGTGAAATCAGGCGCATCGACTCCGCGCCATCGCCGAAGTGCTCGCGCAGCATCTGCGGGTCGCCGGCGAAGCCGCCACTGGCGAGCACGACAGCGCCGGCCGGAATCGATTCAACCGTGCCGCTCGCGTTGGTCGCTTCCAATCCACCCACCGCAGTGCCGTGGCACGCGAGCGATCGCGCGGTGCACTCGTATCTGAATCGGACCCCGTGTGCACGGGCGGCGTCGGTCAAACCTTGAAGCAAGGCGACACCTCCGCCGACGGGCTGGATGCGCGGCGGACCTTCGGCGAGGTAGTAGACCGGGCGATGGAAATCGACGCCGAGCTCGGCCACCCATTGCACGGTCTGCGGCGCCTGTGCGGCGAGGGTGTGCATGTAGTCGCGATCGGCGCGACCCGCCGAGACCGCGAGCAGATCCTGTTCGAATCCCGGCGCGATCTCTTGAGTGGAAGCCATGCGCATGTACGACGGGCTCCAGCGCGTGTTGCCGCCGCTTTCTTCCGCGCTGGTGCGCTCGATGACCAGCACGTTTGCATCGAGTTGCAGGCGCGAGGCTTCCTGGCGCGCGGCGATCGCGGCTGCAAGTCCGGCGGCCCCATGGCCGACGACGACGATGTCGTGCGATGTCATGGCTTCAGAGCGTACTGCGCGCGGTGTCGTCTGTACGAGGCAAGCATGCGGCTATTATGCGATCGCGCCTTCGTGCTTACCCAACCTTTCCGCCTGGAGACTCCCACGATGAAACTGACGCTCTACTACGCCCCGGTGGCTTGTTCGCTGGTACCGCTGGTGACGCTCTACGAAGCGGGTGTTCCGATCGACGTGCACCCGGTATCGCTCAAGACCGGTGAGCAGCGCACGCCCGAGTATCTGAAGGTCAATCCGAAGGGCAAGGTCCCGGCGTTGAGCGTCGATGGCGAGATCCTCACCGAGAACGTTGCCATCCTGTCGTTCCTGGCCGAGTCGTTCCCCGACGCGAAGTTGCTGCCGATGCAGGGCAAGGATCGAATCAAGGCGCTTTCGCTGATGGGCTTTTGCGGCGCGGGCATGCATCCGCCGCTCACGCGCATCAATGGCCCGCAGCGGTTCTGCGATATGCCGGGAACCGAAGAGAGCGTCCGTCGCCTCGCGGTGGAGGAGGTGATCAAGAATTTCAAGGTGGCCGATTCGATCCTTGCCGGGCGCGAGTGGCTGTTCGATCACTGGACCGCGGTCGATGCCTATTTCTTCTGGGTGTGGCGGCGCTTCTCGCTCTTCAACATCACGATTCCGACGTTTCCGCACTACGCCGCACACGGCGAGCGGATGATGAAGCGCGCGAGCGTGCAGCGTGCGCTGGCGTTCGAGAAGGACGTCGAGGCCGAGCAAGCGAAAGCGGCTTGATTGGCAATCGAATCGTTACAACCGATACGCGCGAGACATCGACCGATCACTGGCGATGTCGCCTCGTGTCGAGGCTTGATCGCGGACCTTTCCGCGCATCGACCACCCCACTCATCGGCGCTGATCTAGGCGTATCCATGCTGCCTCCGTAACCTTGTTGCAATGGGACGGGACGTCCCGGTCCGAATCGACTGTGGGCCACGCGCATTGACGGCTTCGAGTGCCGTTGACTCGCGTGAAAAAACAAAGCCTGCGATTCACCGGACGCCTGACCCGATATCGGCAACAAGCAAAAAAACGGAGGTAGCAGTGACAACAACGACTCTGTGGCGCCGCGGCGCAACATTTGCAGCACTGGCTGCTCTGAGCGCCGTGCTGACTGCCTGTGGGGGCGGAGGAGGCGATGGCGGTGATTCCGGCAGCCAGGCCGCGACTTCTTCCAGCGCTTCCAACAATCCCGCGCCCGCCCGGGCTTCCTCGTCTGGAGCTGCAACTTCGATGATGCCGGCGGTTGCAGTCGGGACCGTCAATGGCTTCGGTAGCGTCATCGTCGATGGCACCCGGTTTGACGACACCGGCGCGACCGTTGAAGTCGAGCAGGAACCTGGCGCACCAAAGACGATCGCGCTGCGTGATCTGCGCCTGGGCCAATCGGTCACGGTGGAGTTCGACGGCAACGAGAACTCGCCGCTCGCGCGCACGATTCGGGTCGAAGGCGAACTGGTCGGAGCGGTCGACAGCGTCGATGCGGCCGGCAAGAAACTGGTGGTGGCGGGTCAGGACGTACGGATCAACACCGATGCCGCAGCGGGCCCGGTGACAGCATTCGACGGTTATCAGAGCCTCGCCGATGTAAAGGCGGGTGATCGCATCGAAGTCCACGGGCTGCCCAAGCTCGATGCGACGGCCAACAAGCTGTATGTGCAGGCCACGCGCATCGAACGCAAAGCCGACAACATCCAGTTCGTGCGCGTGACCGGCACGATCGCCAACCTGGCCGCGACCACGTTCGATCTGGGCGGCTTGAAGGTGACCTACGCTGCTACGACCAAACTCATTCCGGCCAACGCACAACTGGCGAACGGCCAGCGCGTGGTGGTGTGGTCCGACACGGCGGTAGCGGGCAATGCGCTCACCGCCAAGGCGATTCGCGTGCGCGGCGAAATTCGCGCCGATAAGGCGTGGATTGGTGGCCCGGTGACCGATTGCGTCGCAGCCTGTGCCGCGAAGTTCAAGGTCAACGGCATCGAGGTCGACGCCAGCGCCGCCAAGTTTTCCAATGGCGATGCTGCCGATCTGGCCAATGGCGTGTTCGTGCGCGTACGCGGCACGTTCGATCCGGCCACGGCCAAGGTGAAGGCCACGCAGGTCGTGTTCCGCGACGACAACGACATGCAACTGGAGTTGTGGGGCCTGCTCTCGGGCTTCAAGGCCGGCGCCAACGGCACCTCGACATTCACCCTGCGCGGCGTGACGGTGCAGACCAACGCCCAGACCAAGGTGGACAACTGTCCGGCCGCCCCGGTGGACGGCACGCCGGTGAAGGTCGAGGGCAAGATCGACGGCAATGTGCTCGCTGCCACCGAGGTGAAGTGTCTGCTGTTGTTCGCCAACATGCGCGGCGAGGTGCGCGGCACGATTACGACCGTTGACGCAGCCGCCAAGAAGTTCACGCTGTCCAGCCTGCCGAACGTTACGGTCACCTACGATCCGGCGACCACGAAGTTCGAAGACGGCACCGCGGCGCAACTCGTGGTCGGCGCGGTGGTTGAGGTCGAGGGCGCGGTGAAAGACGGCGTACTGGCGGCCACCGAGATCGAGTTCAAGGGCTCGATGATCGCGGGCGAACGCACGATCAAGGGCATCGTGTTCGGCTACGACGCGCAGGCCGGGGTCTTCAAGGTCGGTCCGTTCACCTTCCAGGTGGGCAGCGCCGCATTGCCAGCCGGATTCGCCAACGGCGTGCAGGTGGAGGTGCGCTACATGTCGGCCAACGGCGCCAACACCGTCACGCAGGTGAAGCTCAAGTCATCGATTTGACGCAGTGCAATTGTGACCAGCGCCCGCGAGTAGTCGCGGGCGCTTTTTTTCTGCGCGCAGGTTTGCTCAACCCCGCTCACGCAGCGCTTGCGTCTTGATCGCGCGCTTGTCGATCTTGCTGGCGGGCGTGCGCGGCAGCGCGGTCACGATCACGACGCTGGTCGGCCGCTTGTACTTCACCAGGTTGTCGGCGCAGTACTGCAGCACCTCGTCAGGCGTGAGCGTTGTGCCCTGGCGCGGCACGACGTAGGCGATGATGGATTCGCCCAGACGCTCGTCGGGCATGCCGAACGCGGCGGCCTCGAGAATGTTCGGATGGCGGAACAGCAGCTCGTCGATCTCGCGCGGATAGACGTTGTAGCCACCCACCAGCGCCATGTCCTTCTTGCGATCGACGACGAACAGATAGCCGTCGGCATCGAAGTAGCCGACATCGCCGGTGTACAGCCAGCCGTCGCGCAGCGCGCGTGCGTTCTCCTCCGCTCGATTGCGGTAACCCTGCGTGAACTGCGGCCCGCGCACGCGGATCTCGCCCGCCTCGCCGACCGGCAGCACGCGTTCGCCGGTTTCGACGTCGACGATGTCGATCTCGGTCGCTGGCGCCACCGTGCCCACCGACAGGAATTTGCGCGTGCCCCGAATCGGATTCATGGTGATCGGCGCACCCTCGGACATGCCGATGCCTTCGAGCAGGATGCAGCCGGTGTGCGCTTCCCAGTTCCTGATCATCTGCTCGGGGCACGGTGCACCTCCGGACAGACAGAACTGCAGACTGGAGAAATCCGTCGTGGCGTATCGCGGCGCGGCCATGAGCCCCATGTAGATGGCCGGCGGTCCGCCTGCGAAGACGGTGATCCGGTGCTTTTCCATGTGCTCCAGCACGACGTCGGGTTCGTACTTGGGCACGATGACCAGCGTGCCGCGCTGGAAGATGGGCACCCAGGTGGCGAACTGAAAGCCCCAGATGTGGAACATCGGCGCGACGTTGAGAAACCGGTGCACGTCGAACTCGAG
>CADECO010000409.1:0-5269 GCA_902825905.1 uncultured beta proteobacterium | reverse complement strand
CGCTGCCGCAGCAACCAGTCTTCAATCGCACGGCGCATCTCTTCGGGCTGCTCGGTTGGAATCCAGTGCTGGGCATCGAGCATCGCAAACTCCGCGCGCGGCATGGCACGCAGGATCTCCGTGGCCTTGGCCGGATCGGTCATGCTGCTGTTGCGCGATAGCAGAATCAACGCAGGCACGCCGATGCTCGCGAGCGAAGGCAGCGGCGCGCCCACCGACGCGAGCGCCTGCAGGTAAGCTGCGGTCGGCACGAACTTCAGATCCGACAACGGCGAGGCATAGCGCGCCAGATCGAGCGTGCCGCTGGCCACCGCGTGATCCCATTGTTCGAGATCGATCGTCTCGATACGCCGCCGATGCAGGCCGATGGCGTTGAGCGTGAGCCCGACGTAGGCCGCGGCAATCACCAACGGACGCAGCACGCGCATGCGCTGCAACGTGCCTTGCACCGCGGGCGGCGGCATCGGCTCGATCAGAACCAGCCCGGCCGTGCGTTGCGGATGCCGCGCGGCGAACTGCAGTGCGATGTTCGCGCCCAGGCAGTGTCCGCCGATCACCGCGCGCTCGCATTGGGCCTGATCGAGCACGCGCGCGAGATCGTCGCACCACTGGCGCATGCCGATGCGCGAGCGATCGCTCGAGCCGGCGTGGCCGCGCATGTTCGGGCACAGCAACGTCCAGCCGGGCAGCTGTCGATCGGCGGCGAATCGCCACCAGCGCGTCGCGTTGCTCGCCAAGCCATGGATCAACACGAGCGTGGTAGTCATTGCACCTCATCGTATGGGAGATGTGGGTTGATTGCGCGGTGAAGAGGCGATCCCGCCTCAGCGAAACGCGCCGGGCGCCGCAGTGGCGAACGGATCAGCGCCGAACCGACAAGCGCCGAATGAATCAGGGCTGAGCCAAAGGGCACACCGGACCGGAGACTGGAAACAGTGGATACCAAGCCCACCAGGCAACCGGGGCTTGGGCACGATTCCGACCAGGTCACAGATACGAAAACTCCACTGCCGTTGTGATGAATATTCCGCGGTCGATCCGATTTGCTGATTTTGTACCGATCCTGAATGTATGAAGGTCCATCGTGATCTGACTGCGACTCGCACGCCGCAACGGACTGGACCAAGCTGCTCGACGCAGCCGCCGCACAGAAAGCCAGCACGCGCGAATCGCCGAAAGTCCCCGATCTCGATTCACCCGCGTTGCGTCTACGTGGGCTCGGGACCGCTGCGCGCCAGTCGCGGGTCTCACCGCCCGCATTGGCGCTGCGTGCGGAGGTTCGCTGGAGTGTATCGACAACCTACGTCAAAGGAAGCCTATGGCAAGCAATCAACAACCAATCTGCGCCGTCGAATATCCCAACACAGTATCGGCCGAATACGACTCGCCCATGCTGGTGCGAATCGACGCGACGAGCAATCTGCTGCAGGGACCGACCTACACCCGCAACTATCGGGACTGCCAGGCCACCGGCACGACCGACTTCAATACTTGCTGATCACCGTACTTCTGCTCCCAGAGGGTCGGCATCCATGACGGATCGGGAGCGAGCTTCCCCATTTGCCAGGACCGCGGAGAAAGTGCTGCCCGGTTTTTGCTGGACTGTGGTCGATGGAAAGCTCGATCTGTCAATCGTGCTCGACGCGACCGGCGAAGCTCGAAGCCTCGTCTCGGTAGCGCGCGCCGGACGATATGGTGTGGTCGTTCTCGGGCGACTGCACTATATCGACGCCTGGCGCGTCATGCCTTCCTGCGCAACCGATGCGAACGATTCCGATGCCGCGCTTGCGCTCGCTGCGTTCCGAGCGAGCGGCCCTGCGGCGCTCGAACGATTCGAGGGTGAGTACGCGCTGATCGTGTGGGATCTCGCGGAGCGAAAGTGTCACGCGATGCGCGATCCGATGGGTTGCTATCCGTTGTTCTATTGCGAGCGCGGTGGAGCGTTCGGAATCGCCACGCGCATCGATGCGTTGTCGCGCATCCAGCCGTCATTCACCCTGTCCGACGAATATCTCAGTGATTACCTCGCCCGTCCTCTGCTTGGGCAAACCGAGCCCGCCCAGGAGTCGACCTGCTACCGAGAAGTCAACCGGATCCTCCCGGGAACGATCGCCTCGTTCGATCTCGATCAGGGTCGTGCAGCGGTTCGCCGGTACTGGCACTGGATGCCGATGTCATTGCCCGAGCGGATCAGCGACGACGAGCTCGCCGAATGCGCAGGTGAGATCCTGCGCGATGCGGTCGCCGAGCGCGTCTGCGGCCATACGGCCGCACATCTGTCCGGCGGTATGGACTCCACCGCGATCGCGCTGCTCGCACGCGATTGCGCATTTGCGCGGGGGGCACCGCCGATCATGGCGTTGTCGCTCATCTACAATCGTCTGGCGTCGCTCAAGGGCGAGACTGCGTACGTGCGTGCGGCCTACGATGGTCAGGACCATCTCACACCGGTGCTTGTCCGCGCTGACGATCTGCTCACCTACGACAGCTTCACCGATGCACCGGCAATCGACGAACCCGTGCCCGATCTGTTCGATCTGGCCAACGATCGCGCGCTGGCCGCTGCCGCGGCGGCGGCCGGTGCCGACACCCTCCTCAGCGGCGCCGGCGGCGACGAGGTCTTCGATGTGATGCCGTTCTCGATCGCCGCCGATTTGCGCAGCGGACGGCTGTGGCGCGCGTGGCGTGAGAGCGCGCGTTGGGCGCATGGTCGCAACGCGAATGCCTGGACGGTGTTCTTCCGATACGGTCTGTCGCCGTTGCTGCCACCCGTGCTGCGCGCCGGGCCGCGTGCGATGCTCACGGCCGGACGCGTGTCTTGGCGCAACCAGGCCGAAGGCACGCTCCCGCCATGGATCCGCGAGCCGTTCGCGCGCACCCACGATCTTCGCGGGCGCGCACTGCGACAACTGCGCGTGCTGTATCGCGCCGATCGGCACCCCGGCATTTCGGTGCTGCTTGCGCAGATCCAGTGTCGTGTCGGGAACCCACGCGGCTGGTCGGTGGCTGCGGCGCACGGGCTCTCGCTCTCGCATCCGTTCCTCGACGCGCGGATGCTGCGTTTCGCGCTCGCGTTGCGCCTCCGGGTGCGCCAGGACCCCGCCCGACAGAAACCGCTGCTCGCCCGGGCCATGCGCAACTCGCTGCCCCAATCCATTCTCGATCGGCGATCGAAGATGCATTTCAACGAGGTGTACTACCGAGGCCTCAGGAAGAACTGCGCTGCCATCGAGGCGATGATCATGTCGGCGCCGTCGGAGGTCAACGAGATGTTCGACCGCAACGCGCTCGTGCAAGCGCTGCGACAGACCGCGCTCGGCGTGGAATTTTCCGGTGGCGGTGCAATGCGTCTTGATGCCACGCTTTCGCTGGTGAAATGGCTATCGATGCGCGGCACCCGGCGCATCCCCAATGCGGTGTTGCGCCCCGAGCTTGCCTTGGAGCTTCAGCCATGAACGCGAGCCATGTTCTGGCTCCGGACGTCCTGTACGTACCCGTGGACGACGGTTCTGCCCGGCTCCTCGACATGAACGGATCGACATTCGCGCTGTCGCGTACCGGCGCGGAGATCCTGCGCGAGACGCTGGCACAAGGTAAGGAGCGGGCGGTGCAATCCATCGCTGATCGATATCGGATCGCGCATGAGCGCGTCGCGCTCGATGCGGACAGGTTGCTCGGCGAGCTCGTGCAGGCACGCCTGTTGTCCCGCTCCGACGCGGGCAGAAGCCGGCCCTCGCTGCGTGCCGAGCTGGCCCGATTGCTGGCGTCAACCGGCCTGCGGCTGCTTCGGTTGCACCGCTGGCCGCCAGCACTCGTGGCGCTCGCCGGCATTTCGTTTGCGCTGTTTGGCTGGGCGAATACGGTCCTCGCGTGGGAACGGTGTTCGCAACGAAGCGGCACTCGTGCTGGCGGCGACTGGTCCGACCGCAGCGACGCGATGGACCGTATCGATAACGCGATCCGGCGCGCGGCGGCACGTATGCCGCGCGCCGCCTGCAAGGAGCGCGCGCTGTCCACCTGGTATCTCCTGCTGCGTGAACGCGTGCCTGCGACGCTCGTGGTCGGCATTCAGCTGTATCCGCTCGAAGGGCACTGCTGGTGCGAGGTGGGCGATCGGATCCTCTCGGACTATCGTGACCGCTGCGAGGCCTATCGCCCGGTGGCGCGATACGGATTGCAGGCGATTTCCAGCGAGGGTGCAGCTTGAGCAGACGCTGGTCGAGTTGGGCGGGGCAGCTTCGCTCGGTGGGTGGGCCAACGCTTGTCGCCGCGGTGGCTTTGATCGTGGCATGCGCACTCACCGAAGGGATGAGCATTGCCGTGCTGGTCGCGGTGCTGCAGGTGGTCGGCCTCGACTTGCACAATCAAGGCACGCTCGGCGATATCGCCAGTGTTCTCAAAAGCGTTATTGCGATCGTGGGGCTTGCGCCGTCGCTCGACACGTTGCTGCTGCTGTTCGTTGCTGCGGCCGGAGCCACGGCGCTGCTTGGTCGCCTACGCGCCATCTGTCTGTTCACGATCGACCAGCGTTTCGTCAAGCTGTTGCGTCTGCGCCTGCATCGCGCGATCACGAATGCCGATTGGCTGTTCCTGTGCCGCAGCCGATCGACCGATTTCACCCAGGCGATCGCGCAGGAAGCCAGCCGCCTCGGCGAGGCCACGCTGGTGCTGCTGATGCTTGCGGGCGACCTCGTGGTGGCGGCTGTTCTGATCGGTCTGGCGCTCTCGGTTTCGGCACCGATCACGCTGATCGTGCTGGCGGCCGGTGTCGCGCTGCTCGCGGCCTATCACGGTGCGATCCGGACCATCAAGCGGGCGGGCGAGGAGCTGTCCGGGGCGATGGGTGAGTTCTACGCCGCGACGATCGAGCAGACCCAGAACCTCAAGACCGCGAAAGCCTACGGCGCACAGGCGCGCGCGACGACGCTCTTCGGTGCGGCGGTCGAGCGCGTGGCCAGCGCGTATGGCGCCTTGTCGCGGCATCAGGCGCGTGCGAGCGCGGCGTTCGAGATCGGCGCCACGCTCGCGCTGGCGCTCATGCTGTTGATCGCCAATCGCTGGGCCGAGCTGCCGGCGGCGTCCATGCTTACCATGCTCGTCCTGTTTTCGCGGCTGATGCCGCGCTTCCAGTCGCTGCATCAGCATGCGCGCAATTTTGCCAGCGCGATTCCCGCGTTCGATTCCATTGCCGGACTGATCGAGCGCTGCGAGCAGGCCGCCGAGCCGCCACCCTCGCCGGACGCTGCCGTGCCCGCGTTGAAGCGCTCCC
>CADECO010000408.1:0-5272 GCA_902825905.1 uncultured beta proteobacterium | reverse complement strand
ATCGTCGTGTGGGTGGGGCTGGCCCACTACCTCGAGCCGATGGCCGACGATCGTCGTGTCGACGTGAAGCCAGTGCAGCCTGCGAGTGGCTGGAACGAGACGCTCGCGCCGATCGCCGCATGGGAGCCGGAGTACACCGGACAACGTGGCGCAGGCACGTACACGTTCGAGAATGGGGCAATGCGAGTCGGCGTGTATCTGGCCTACTACCGCGCGCAGGATGAGGCGCACAGCCTGATCAGTTCCAGCAACGCGCTCGCCACCTCCGGCAATCGCAACTGGCGCGTGAGTGCGCAGGGCCCCATCGCGCTGCAATGGGGTGGCGGTGAGGTCACGTTCCGGCGCACCGAACTGGCCGGTACGGCCGAGCGATTGCTCGTGGCCGATGCCTACTGGATCGACGGGCACGTCACGCCGAACGCGCATCACGCCAAAGTGTTGCTGGCGATTGCGAAGCTGCGAGGCCGAGGCGACGACGCGGCGCTGATCGTGATCTCGACGCCCAAGCGCGAGAGCGATCGCGATGCCGACGCGCTGCGGCAGTTCACCGCGCAGATGTCACCGGCCATCGACGCGGCGCTGAGCGCGACCCGCGACGCACGTTGAGGCCCGCCTCGTCAAGTCATCGACCCGGAATATTCGCCCGCACCGCTGAATGGTCGCCCGTGTGAGACGAGTGCGCCCGCACGTCGGGAACGCATGGGCGCAATCCGCGGTCATTCCTGCGCGAACACCGTAGCGGCCCGCTGCGGGGGTGTTCACTCGCAACGCAACCAGGTTGCGATCGCCAGGAGAAGGCGCATGAACGAGTTGTTCCGCGGCGTGGCCGCAATCGGATCGTCGTTCTGGAGCGATCTGGGCGCAAGCGGCGCACGCGTCACGATGATCGTCGTTGCGGCGTGGGTGCTGATGCACATCGTGCGTCGCGTGCTCGCCATGGCCAAGGACCAGCTCAAACGCGGCATCACCGACCCCGAACTGCTCAAGCGCCGCGAGACCATCGGCGCAGTGCTGGGCTACTTCGCCACGGTGTTGATCAGCGTGCTGACCGTGCTCCTCATCCTCTCGGAGCTGGGAATCGCGATCGCGCCGATTCTCGGTGCAGCCGGCGTGGCGGGCATCGCGGTGGGCATCGGCGCGCAGAGTCTGGTGAAGGACTACTTCAACGGCATCTTCCTGCTGCTGGAGAACCAGCTTCGGCAGGGCGATGTGGTTACTGTGGCCGACAAGAGCGGGCTGGTCGAAGACGTCACGCTGCGCTACGTGCGGCTGCGCGACTACGACGGCAACGTGCACTACGTGCCTAACAGTCTGATCACCACGGTCACCAACCGCACCCGCGACCATGCCTGCGCGGTGATCGACATCAGCATCGCCAGCCGCGAAGATGTCGACGAGGCGCTGGAATCGATGCGCCATGTCGGCGAGGACATGCGCGGCGACGCCGAATTCGGGCCGAAGATCCTGGCCGATCTGGAGATCGCCGGCCTGGAGCAGTGGAACCAGACGCAGGTGACATTGCGCTGCCGGTTCACGGTCGTGCCGCTGTCGCAGTGGAGCGTGCGGCGCGAATTCCTGCGCCGGTTGAAGAAGGCGTTCGATGCGCGTGGCATCGAGATTCCGCAGAACAACGTGGCGGCACTCGGCGCCGGCGCGAAGACGACGCAGCCGCGCGCGTTTGCCGCGCCGTTCGGGCCGGTCGAACTGGATCGCAAGCCCGCCGCCTGAGGCTGGGCTGCGGGCGCCGTCGTTTGACCGCCCCGGAGGGGTGGCATAGCATCGCGCGGCCTTCCGACTCCTCGCCCCGCGATGACCGATTCCAATGCTGCCGGCGCGGCTGCGCGCCCCGGATTCCTTGCCGCGATCTGGCACTGGATCGATCGCACCATCCTCGAGCTGGGCCGCGAGATGCGGCTCGACTACATGCCGCCGCTCATGGTGTACGTGGCGGCGGGCATCTCCGGACTCACCGGCATTGCCGGAACGTTCTTCGTCAAGGAGTACCTCGGGCTGTCGGCCGAGTTTCTCGCCGCGCTCGGATTCTGGGCCGGGCTGCCGTGGGCGCTCAAGATGCCCGTCGGTCACATCGTCGATCTGATCTGGAAGTGGAAAGGCGGGCTGGTCTTCATCGGCGCCGGGCTGCTTGCCGCAAGTCTGCTCATCATGATCGGCCTGGTCGGATCGCCCGATGCGATGAAGTCGGTGATGTCGATCGAGAAGTGGTTCGTGCTTGCCGCGTTGCTCGCACCGATCGGCTATGTGGTGCAAGACGTCGTGGCCGACGCGATGACGGTCGAAGCGGTGCCGCGCGTCGACGAAAACGGCAAACCGGTGAGCGCCGAAGCTCGCCGGCTGATGCACACCACCATGCAGATGCTCGGACGCGTGGCCATCATCGGCGGCGGCGTGCTGGTTGCGGCGATCAACGTCGTCATCTTCGACGGCGCATCGAGCCTGCCCGAAGCGGAGAAGGCACGGCTGTATCGATTCGCCTACGAGCTGGGCCTGATCATTCCGATCGTGTCGGTGGCCGGTGTGGTGCTGGCGGCGTGGCTGCACGGCCGTCGCTCCGCAGCGTTGCGGGCAAAAGGCTTCAGCGCGGACGAAGTCAGCAAGATGCTCGAAGTGCACAGCGAGCGCCCGCCGATCAACTGGTGGATCCTGGGCGGCGGCATCGCGTTCGCGCTGGTGTCGGTCGCGGTCGGACTCTCGGGCGTGAAGTTCAAGGAAGAGATCATCTTCTGCCTGTCGATGGCGATCATCGTCTTCCTGATGCTCAAGCTGTTGCGCGAACTCACGCCCGAGGCACGCAAGGTGCTGCTCGGTACAGCGATCCTCGTGTTCGTGTTTCGCGCGTTGCCGGGCTCGGGTGCCGGCACGACCTGGTGGTACATCGACGAGCTGAAATTCGATCAGGCGTTTCTCGCCAAGCTGTCGCTGGTCGCAAGTCTGCTCACGCTGCTGGGGCTGTTTCTGTTCCGACGCTTCATGGCCGAGCGCTCGATCGCCTACATCGTGGTGTTCCTGACGATCGTCGGCACCATCCTGGCGCTGCCGACACTGGGCATGTACTACGGCCTGCACGAATGGACCTCGCGCATGACCGGCGGCCTGATCAATGCGCGCACGATCGCGCTGATCGACACCGCGCTCGAGTCGCCGCTAGGTCAGGTGTCGATGGTGCCGATGCTCGCCTGGATCGCCAATTCCGCACCCGACAAACTGAAGGCGACGTTCTTTGCGGTGATGGCTTCGTTCACCAATCTCGCGCTGTCGGCTTCGCAGCTCGGCACCAAGTACATGAACCAGATCTTCACCGTGACGCGCGAGGTGAAGGATCGCGCTACCGGTGCGATCAAAGTCGCCGCCGATTACAGCCAGCTCGGCGATCTGCTGATCGTCGTGATCACGATCGGGTTGATCGCACCACTGGCGGCCGTGTTGTTCCTCCGATTCGTCCGCCTGCGCTCGGCGTGAAGCAACCCGCACCTTGGCTCGCGCCCGCGCTACCACCGAAGATCGTCCCGCCAGCAAAGACCTGCGACCGCTGTTGAAGGTCGTGGGGTTTCTCGCGCCGTACAAGGCACGCATCGCCCTGGCATTGGCGGCGCTCGCGGTTGCCGCGCTGTGCATGATCGCGCTCGGACAGGCGTTGCGGCAGGTGATCGACGAAGGCTTCGCGACACGCGATACCGCGGCGCTGGATCGCACGTTCTACGCGCTGATGGCGGTGGTGATCGTGCTGGCAGTCTCGGTCTATGTGCGCTTCTACAACGTGTCGTGGCTCGGAGAGCGCGTCACCGCGGACATCCGCCGCGCGGTGTTCTCGCACCTGCTGCGGCTGGAGCCGAGCTTCTACGAAACCACGCGCACCGGCGAGGTGATTTCGCGCCTGACCAACGACACGACGTTGCTCGAAACGGTCGTCGGCTCGTCGCTGTCGATGGCGCTGCGCAACGGCGTGATCATGATCGGCAGCATCATCATGCTGGCGGTGACCAGTGCCAAGCTCACCGCGCTGGTGCTGATCGGCGTGCCGCTGGTGATGGCGCCGATCCTGATTTTCGGTCGGCGCGTGCGGCGACTCTCGCGCGACACGCAGGATCGCGTCGCCGACGTTGCCGCGTACGTCGACGAGACACTGCACGAGATCCGCACGGTACAGGCCTACGCGCACGAACCGCACGATCGCGCGCGATTCGCCGATCGGGTCGAATCGGCGTTCGCCACCGCGCTGCGGCGCATCGGCAATCGCGCCTGGCTGGTGGCGCTGGCGATGTTTCTCACGCTCGGTTCGGTCGGCGTGATTCTCTGGATCGGCGGTCACGACGTACTCGCCGGACGCGTCACCGCGGGCGAGCTGTCGGCATTCGTGTTCTACGCCGTGCTCATCGCCGGTGCGGTGGGTGCGATCTCCGAGGTCTATGGTGACCTGCAACGCGCAGCCGGCGCGACCGAGCGATTGATGGGGCTGCTGTATGCCGCGCCACAGGTGAGCGCGCCGGCGCATCCGGTAGCGATGCCGGCAGCGCGCCATGGATCGATCGCGCTGGAGGGCGTCGGCTTCAGCTATCCGTCGCGCCCGGAACCGGCGGCGCTCGCCGATATTTCATTTCGGGTCGCGGCAGGCGAGCGGGTGGCGCTGGTCGGTCCATCCGGCGCGGGTAAAACCACCGTGTTCCAGCTACTGCTGCGCTTCTACGATCCGCAACAGGGGCGTGTGCTGGTCGACAGCATCGACGCGCGCGATGCCGATCCGGGCGAGCTGCGCCGGCGCTTCGCGCTGGTGCCGCAGGAACCGGTGGTGTTCGCCACGTCGATCACCGAGAACGTGCGCTACGCGCGACCCGAGGCGAGCGACGGCGAAGTGCGTGCCGCGTGCGAGGCGGCGTTCATGCTGGAGTTCATCGCGCGGCTGCCCGAGCGATTCGACACGCAGCTGGGCGAACGCGGCGTGCGTTTATCCGGAGGCGAACGCCAGCGCCTGGCGATTGCCCGCGCGTTGCTCGCCGATCGGCCGATCCTGCTGCTCGACGAGGCGACGTCCTCGCTCGATGCGCAGAGCGAGGCTTACGTGCAGCACGCGCTCGACCGGCTGATGCGCGATCGCACCACGCTGGTCATCGCACATCGACTGGCGACGGTGCGCGACGCCGATCGCATCATCGTGCTGGAGGCGGGGCGTATGGTCGCGCAAGGAACGCACGACGAGTTGGTGCGGCAAGGCGGGCTCTACGGTCGATTGGCGGCGCTTCAATTCGTGCAGTAGCGG
>CADECO010000407.1:0-5302 GCA_902825905.1 uncultured beta proteobacterium | reverse complement strand
GGCCGAGCAAGCGGACGAAGACCGCTTGCGAAGGTCCTTCTCGAATGGCTTGTTAGGGCCCGATCTCTTCATTTCAGTGGACTACCTCGCCGGACCACCGATCGCGCGTGGACCAAAACGAACACTGAGAGCATTTCTCTCCCTCGGGGTAGTCGATGCCCTCTTCATGAGGACAACCAATGATTCGGTCGACGGCTACGACCGACTTCGGCGTCTGTGCAACAATGAAATGCATGATCTCTTCATTGATTTGGGCATCAGCCCTCACATCCGACGTTTCCGTGAACCACTTCTTGATGACCTCTGGCTCAGCGCCCTCGGCAGCAACGATTGAAACGACGACCTTCGTCGCGCGCTGATCATTCGGGCCGTAGTGGGCGATAGTTGCGACCGGATAGCCACGAAAGCCCTTCTGCGTTTTCTTCTTCAGCTTCTCCCGAAGCCAGCGATCTTTGAATGACACGGCGCTTTCCTTTCGGGCTCTAACGCCGCAGTTGAGCCGCCGCCGACGAGCGTAGCGAGGAGGGAATCGCAAGCCAGCGCAGCGCGCTTGCGACGGTCAGCTCGAACTGCTTGTTAGGCAGCGGCTTGAGAATGAACATGATGCAGTTTTCTTCGAGATGTGTCGTTCTCGGTTTACCCATGAATTGAAGCATCATCTCACTCTTGTCCAAAACAGATCTGACGTTGAGCCATCCTAACGTGTAGGGTGTGGGTGAGAGTCCAAGCTCATCAACACCTAACCGAAGGAGGCCCAACGTGAGAGCATCATGCAGCATGTTCAGCCAGATACTCAAGTTGATTCCGCGCATTGAATTCGAGCGCATCGTCAAGCAGACCGGGGCGGAGTATCGGAGCAAGGGCTTGTCCAGCTGGAGCCAGTTCGTGGCGATGCTGTTTTGCCAGCTCGGGCGTGCCCATTCGCTGCGCGAGATCGAGGGCGGCCTGAAGAGCTGCGAGGGCAAGCTCGCGCACCTGGGGATCGAAGCCCCGGCGCGCTCCTCGCTGTCCTATGCCAACACGCACCGTCCGTGGCAGCTGTACGAGCAGGTGTTCTATGGGCTGTTCGAGAAGGTCGCTGCCAAGGCACAGGGACGAGGCAAGTTCCGCTTCAAGAATAAACTGGTGAGCCTCGATTCGACCGTGATCGACCTGTGCCTGTCGATGTACGACTGGGCGAAGTTCCGCCGTACCAAGGGCGCAGTGAAGCTGCATTTGGTGCTCGACCACGATGGCTATCTGCCCTGTTTCGGCCTGATCACTGAGGGCAAGGTCCATGACGTCAAGGCGGCCCATCAGATCGGCTTTTCCCCCGGCACCATCGTGGTCGATGACCGCGGCTACAACGACTATCGGCTGTTTGCCAAATGGACCGATGCCCAGGTGTTCTTCGTCACGCGCATGAAGGACAACGCCCAGTTCGAGGTCATCCAGGAGAACGAACCGCCGCAGTACCGCAATGTGCTCAAGGATCAGACTATCCGCCTCACTGGCGTGGGCGCGCAGGAAAAGTGTCCTCACCTGCTGCGCCGGATCGAGGCGATCCGCGAGGATACCGGCCAAGTCCTGGTGTTCCTGACCAATCACCACGGTCTGGGCGCCAGCACGATCGGCGCCATCTACAAGGACCGCTGGCAAATCGAGCTGTTTTTCAAAGCGCTGAAGCAAAATCTGAAGATCAAGACCTTCGTGGGCACCTCGGCCAATGCGGTCAAGACCCAGATTTGGACCGCATTGATTTCGATGCTGTTGCTGCGTTACCTGCAACTGTCCTCCCGCTTCGGTTGGAGTCTGGCCAATCTGGTGGCGCTCCTACGCATGAATCTGTTCACACACCGTGATCTGATGGCGTGGATCGATCAACCGTTCGCCACACCACCCGATCCGCAGGACAACCCCCAGGCCACGCTGAGCTTCGCTTGATCTTGGACAGCATCATTGCAGGAGGCACGTTCTTGGATACGCTCATAAACCCGTCTCACACCGGCGACAGATCAAGCGTGTTCGCTCGCCACGCGGCTATCTTGGACAGCAGTGGCATCATCTATTTGGCAACTTTGCCATACGGCCCGCAACAAGACACCTCATTTCTTCGCCGCCTTCGCGGTCGCACCTTCGCCGCTGAAACGCATGGAGGCAGACCAAGAACGGTGGCCTCGTTGATTTTGCATCTCGCCGCCTCAGCGGCGCAGACCTCAATGATGAAAGCGTAGGGGACGCGACTCATGATGGGTACGCTGTTTCTTGCCGATGCCTAACGTTAGCCTTGAGCGGGCGCCTCGCCACAGCGTGGCGAGGACTTCGCAAGCCCGCGTAGCGCGCTTGCGACGTTCCGCTCGAAGGCCTGGTTGGGCGGCGCACTGACCGCGGCGACAGGACTCACTGCCCGGTGTTTCATGGATGCCCGACCCTCGCAACGTGACCACCCAAAGTGTATGCCCGAGGCACGGTGCCGCCAACTGCCCCGGCGCCTCCAGGGGTGCCCGGGGAACAAGCACGATGCAACTCGAACGAACAAGCGGCCCGAGCAAACAACCCGGCAATTCGAAACTGTAGCGGGCCGCGCGGTTGGCACAGCGAAAATTCAGGGCACACCACGCGCGATGCCAGCGCATTCGCAGAGAGCACGCTACTCATTAGCTAGTGACGCCCAACGATAGCCTTGAGCGGGCGCCTCGCCACAGCGTGGCGAGGACTTCGCAAGCCAGCGTAGCGCGCTTGCGACGTTCCGCTCGAAGGCTGGGTTAGGCACCGAACTCCGTGGACGATCGGTGCTCAGTCGATGGTTGAACGTGAGGCTCATATGTTCAGAAGTTCTGCTTCGCGATCTGAAGTACGGGTTCCAGGTGCATCGTCCACCCGAGCGCTGAGCGGCACCAGAGTTGCATCCTTGGCGGCAGTTGAGCACGCTGCTGCGCCGTGCCGACGCGGATAGAGAACACCTGCGAATTCCCGGTGTCTGCCGAATAGATCGGCGTACCGCAATTCGAACAGAAGGACTGAACTCGCTTCCGACCGCTTTCGCCGGTCTTTACGTAAATCTTCGGCTCGCCACTCAGTAACTTGAATCCCTCCTTCTTCGCCGGAACTACAACTCGGAAGGCTGACCCTGAGAGGGTTTGGCAATCAGTGCAGTGACATATGGCCACCGAATCGGGATCGATTTCCGCTTCGTAAGCGATCGCACCACAATGGCAGCCGCCGTCAATTTTCATGAGTGCCTCTCCGTTTGGTGCCTAACGCCGCAATTGAGCGGCCGAGCAAGCGGGCAAAGCCCGCTTGCGAAGGTCCGTCTCGAATTGCTTGTTAGGTCTCGCTTTCTTCACTTGACCTTACTCAGCCGCTCCGCCATGCGCGTTTGCCAACCAGGCCCCGTAGCCCGCCATCGCGCAACGACTTCCGGGGGAAGCCGCAGCGAAATCAATTGCCTCGGATTCGGCGAGCGGGGACGGCCACCCTTTTTGACTTTAGCTCGGGCCAGCATCTCTGCGGTGAGCTCTGGGAGTTCCTCGTACTCGGAGCGGCGCACGACGTGCGCATCCACCCGAGCAAGGTCAGATTTCAAAGTACGGCGCGAGACGGGCTTTCTCACGGTCATTGGCCTTACGCATACTGAATATGTGGCGAACCGGGCCACGCGGGGTGTAACCGACGACAACCATTCGGCCTTGCAGCATCCCGTAACAGATGATTCGGCGTTCACCGTAGTCTTTGCGCAAATCTTCGATCTCGACCGTGACTCCCTCGAACACCGCCGGTACGTCTTCAAAATCGAGCCCTCTTTCGGCCAGGGTTCGGGCGCGTTTAGCCTGATCGTAGGTGATTCGCACTTACTTATTGTATCTACATTAACCTAAAGCCGCAAGCCCCGATCGATTCTTTCGATTGCTTGCGGCGGCCCCGCGCAGAGCGCCCGGGCCGCTGCGAGACCTAACGCCGCAATTGAGCGGCCGAGCAAGCGGGCGAAGCCGGCTTGCGAAGGTCCGTCTCGAATTGCTTGTTAGGCAGCGGCTTGCGAATGAACATGATGCAGTCTTCGTCGAGAAGTGTCGTTCTCGGCTTACCCATGAATTGAAGCATCACCTATTTGGCAACTTTGCCATACGGCTCGCAACAAGACACCTAATTTCTTCGCGGCCTTCGCGGCCGCACCTTCGCCGCTGAAACGCATGGAGGCAGACCAAGAACCGTGGCCTCGTTGATTTTGCCCCTCGCCGCCTCAGCGGCGCAAACATCAATGATGAAAGCGTTGGGGACGCGATTCATGATGGGTACGCTGCTTCTTGCCGATGCCTAACGCGTGCCTTGAGCGGCCGACGAGGAGCAACGCGACGAGTGAATCGCAAGCCAGCGTAGCGTGCTTGCGACGGTCCGCTCGAAGGCCTGGTTGGGCGGCGCACTGACCCCGGCGACTTGACTCACGGCTCGGTGTTTCATGGAGGCCCGACTATCGCAACGCGACGCCCCAAAGTGTATGCCCGATGCGCGATGCCACCAACTGCCCCGACGCCTCCAGGAGTGCCCGGGAGAGGAGCGCAATTCAACTCGAGCGTACGAGTGGCCCACGCGGCTAACACGGCAAAGAGACCTGAATGCGGGCCGCGCCGCTAGCACAGCGAAAATTCCAGGGCACACCGCGCGTGATGCCGGCGCCTTCTCAGCATGCACGCTACTCATTAGCGAGTGACGCCCAACGATAGCCTTGAGCGGTCCGCTCGAAGGCCTGGTTGGGCGGCGCGCTGACCGCAGCGACAGGACTCACTGCACGGTGCTTCATGGAAGCCGGGCCTTGGCGACGTGACCACTCGAAGTGTATGCCCGATGCGCGATGCCACCAACTGCCCCGGCGCCTCCAGGGGTGCCCGGGGAACAAGCACGATGCAACTCGAACGAACAAGCGGCCCACGGGAGGAACCGAGCACAGCGACATGGGTGCGGGCCGCGCCATTGGCGCAGCGAAAACTCCAGGGCACACCACGCGCGGCGCTGGCGCCTTCGCAAATTGCACGCTACTTGTTAGCTAGTGCTGCCCAACGCCGGCCATCAGCGGCCGAGCGAGCGGGCGAAGCCCGCTTGCGGTAGGTCCGCTGGATGGCCTTGTTAGGCAGCGGTCTTCGAATGAACATGACGCAGTTTTCTTCGGAATAGGTTGCTCGGCCTTTAGCCATGAACTGAAGCTTCATCAACGGGACAACTTTGCCATACGCCCCGCCACAAGACGCCTCATTTCTTCGCCGCCTTCGCGGCCGCACCTTCGCCGCTGAAACGCATGGAGGCAGACCAAGAACGGTGGCCTCGTTGA
>CADECO010000406.1:0-5375 GCA_902825905.1 uncultured beta proteobacterium | reverse complement strand
CGCGGCCAGCCGCGCTTTGTTGGTGAATTCGGCGGGCTCCGGCTCACGGCGCAGCAGGCGGCGCAAGGCGCGCAGTTCAAACGTCAGAGACGACTCGCGCATCGCCGTCTGCCGCAGATTCTCGAAAGTATCCGCCAACCCGCGCCACAATCGTGGACTCACCGGCTGCTCTCGCAGCATTTCATGGCAGCCGCGTTCGAGGATCCAAAGACAGGCGATGAGATTGCCGCTATCGACCGTGGAAACATAGCGCGGCGTCAAGGGCTGCAGCGAAGCGATGTCGTACCAGTTGAGCAGATGGCCTTCGTAGCGCTCCATCCGGTCGAGCGTGTTCATCGTGCCCAGGCAGCGCCGCCGCAGATCGTCCGAGCCGATATACCCGAAATCCCACGCGGCCAGCGCCGAGTTCAACCAGAGTCCGATGTTGGTGGGCGAGGTGCGTCCGGCGATTTCCACGCGCAGGGCAAGCTGAGTGTTATCGGGCGGCAGCCAATTGGTATCCTCTCCTACCAGGTCGTCGAAGTAGCGCCACGTCTGGCGGGCCAGAGTCCGCAGCACAGTTCGCCCGGCGCGATCGAGCGCATCGCTTCCCCGGTTGTCGGCCCGCACCGCGAGCCACCGCATCACGAATGGCGAAGCGATCCAAAGCCCAAGGAACGGCAGCGCCGAATAGTGGCCCATCCACGCCTGCCAGATCGCCACGCCGCACGACAGCGCGCTGATGACCGCCAGTTGCCGCGCCGCCGCCGACATGTGCAGCGACGCCGAAAGCCCCGCGGTCTCGGCCGTCTGCCACTCAAGCAGATTGCGGCGGCTCACCGTCATCCGGTAGACGGCACGGATAACGGCATCCACCGCCAGCCATGCCTGGTGCGGCAGAAAAAATACCGAGACCATGGCCCGCGCCAGCTCGTCGTAGGAATCGCGGGCGCCCGAAACCGAGCCTTGCAGGCGCAGCGCCAGCCTGTCGAATACCAGCGCCAGCGCCGGGATGCCGTCAGTCACCAGATTGATCCAGAGCAGGTGCAACGGCAGCAACGGCGCAGGCAGCCCCACTATCGCTGCTACGAACACGACCGCAAGCTCGCCGGCGTTGCCGCCGAGCAGGTACACAATCGTTTTGCGGATGTTGTCGAAAATGCCGCGGCCCTCCTCCACGGCGGCGACGATGGTGGCGAAATTGTCGTCCGCGAGAACGATGTCCGACACTTCGCGCGTGACCTCCGTGCCGGTTTGCCCCATGGCAATGCCGATGTGCGCTTCGCGTAAGGCGGGCGCATCGTTCACGCCGTCGCCGGTCATGGCAACGATCGCACCGCGAGCCTTCCAGCGCCGCACGATCTGCAGCTTGTCTTCCGGTGTGGCGCGCGCGTGAACGAGCTCATCCGCGGGCTCGCCTGCGCGCACGATGCCCAGTTCGCGCGCGATAGCGTGCGCCGTGAGCGGATGGTCGCCCGTGATCATCACCGTGCGAATGCCCGCCGCGGCGGCGATAGCGATTGCCTCGATCGCCTCGGTGCGCGGCGGATCGGCAATACCCAGCAGACCCAGCAGTTCGAGCTCTGTTTCTTCCTGCCGCGCGCCTATCGCCACTGCCAGTACTCTCAGACCGCGAGCCGCCATCTCGGATGCGGCCTCCAGCGCGCCTAGCGGCAGCACGCGGGACTGTTGCGAAATGGACTCCATTGCACCCTTGGCGTACAGCACGCCGTCGGCACGATAGATCGACATCCGCTTACGATCGGCGTCAAACGGAAGAACAGAGCGCCGCGGGCGCGCCAATTCGATCGCGTCGCGTGTGATGCCGCGCGCCGCTGCCGCCACCACGATGGCCACCTCGGTCGGATCGCCGACGCCGCTGCGCTCATCCGCTGAGAGATCCGCATCACTGCATGCCGTCGCAGCGTCCAGTACGCGGTTGTGATCGGCGCCCCACACTTCACGCACCGCCATCACGCCAGTGGTCAGCGTTCCGGTCTTATCTGTGCAGATGACGCTGGCGCACCCCAGCGTCTCGACCGCCATCAGGCGTCGCAGTAGTGCATGCCGTGCGGCCATGCGCTGCATGCCCACAGCCAGTGCGATGGTCACGATCGCCGGCAATCCTTCCGGGACGGCCGCGACCGCCAGCGACACCGCGGACATCAGCACCTCGATGCCAGGCAATCCGCGCCACCATCCCAGCAGCGCGACGACGGCGACGATGCCCAGGCAAAGATACATCAGCAGGCGACTCAACGTCGTGAGCCGTTTCTGCAGCGGCGTGGCTTCTTCCTGCGCCGTCGTGAGCAGATGTGCGATGCGCCCGAGTTCAGTACGCATGCCTGTCGCGGTCACCTCCGCGAGAGCTGTGCCCGTGGCGACGGTCGTTCCCAGAAACACGCAGTCGCGACGTTCGGCGAGCGGCGCATCCGGCGCCGACGCCCGCACGTCTTTGGTCACCGGCGTGCTCTCTCCGGTCAGCGCCGCCTCCATCGTGCTGAGCACATTGGCTTCCAGCAACCGTGCATCGGCGGCCACGATGTCGCCCGCTTCGAGCACGAGAACATCGCCTGGAACCACGTCAGCGGCGGCGATAATCTCGACATGCGCATTGCGAATCACGCGAGCTCTAGGCGCAGTCATGGATCGCAACGCGAGTATGGCTCGCTCGGCGCGGTACTCCTGAAAGAAGCCGACGAATGCGTTGATGATGACGATCGCGCCAATAGCGATCGCATCGGCGACTTCACCCAGTGCGCCTGAGAGTGCGCATGCAGCCAGCAATAGCCAGATGACGGGACTGCTGAACTGCGCCAGGAACAGCATCCATGCCGGTTTACCCGCCTCACGCGTGATTTCGTTCGGACCGGCCTCGCGCAGCAGCCGTTGCGCATCTGAACTGCTCAAGCCGACAATGCGCTTGAGTTGAGTTTGGCTCGCGCTGCTCTCAGTCATGGCAGTCTCACACCGGTGTCGGCGCTGCGGCGGGATGTCTGTCGAACTGCCAGCGCCGCCAGATGGCGTAAGCCGCAGGCAGCACGAGCAGCGTCAGGAACATGCACGACCACAGACCGCCGACGACTGGCGCAGCGGTACGCGCCGACAGGTCCGCCCCGACGCCCGACTCCCATAGCAACGGCATCAGACCGAAAACCGTGGTGGCGACGGTCATGAGCATGGGACGAAGACACTTCGACGCGCCGTCCACCACGGCCGCATCGATGTCATCCGGGCTGCGCAATCGTCCCTGATCCAGCGCGGCTTGATAGGCCTGATCCAGGTAAACCACGACGACGATACCGGTCTGCGCCGCCACGCCGCCGACGGCGATGAGCCCGACCCACACGGCAGTGGACAGGTTGTACTCGAGCATCGTGAGCAGCCAGATGCTGCCGGCGATCGCAAACGGCAAGCTCAGCAGCACGAGCCAGGTCTGCGCCCAGCCGCGCAGCGACAGATAAAGTAGGCCCACCACCAAGATGAGCGTGAGTGGAATGACGGTGCGCAGCCGCGCTTCCATCTCCGCCATGAATTCGTATTGGCCGGTCCACTGCAGCCGGAAACCTGGCGGTAGTTCCAGTTTCTCGGCGACGAGCTGTTTGGCGTCCTTCACCCAGCCTCCCAGATCACGCTGCGAGCTGTCGATGTCCGCAAAGACGTAACCCACGAGCGTGCCGTTCTCATTCTTGATCATCGGTGGCCCGGTGACGACGCGTACGTCAGCCAGGGCCGCAAGCGGTACGACGGTTCCGCCCTGCCGCCAGCGCTCCCACGCATCGCCCGATGCAGATTCCGCCATGCCGGCGGATGCAGTGCCCCTCGGCGCGCTGCTCATGGCGCCGCCGCCGCCCATGCTCCCCATGCCGCTGCCGCGCGATTGCACTTCGGCTTGTGCAGCCGGTGCACTACCGCGGCCCGCCGCGCCTGCCTCGGCGAACGACAGCGATTCCGCCGCGGGAATCGGCACCAGAAGATGCTGCAACGCGCGTGGGTCGGCGCGAAAATCGGCTGCGTAGCGAACGTTGACTGAATAGCGCGCGCGCCCGTCGATGACTGTGGATACCGGCATGCCGCCGACCGCGGCTTCGACGAGATCCTGCACGTCGCGCACGCTCATGCCGTAGCGCGCGATCGCGTCACGGTTCGGCACGATGTCGATGTACTCACGTCCGGTCTGCCGTTCGGCAAACGTGCTGCGTGTGCCCGGAACGTCGCGCAGCATGCCTTCCAGTTCGAGGCTCACGCGTTCGATGCTTGCGAGATCGGGCCCGAAGACTTTGATGCCCACCGGCGTGCGCACGCCGGTCGTGAGCATGTCGATGCGCGTGCGAATCGGCGGTGAGATCGCCATCTGATAACCAGGCATGCGCAGCGCCGCATCGAGATCACGCGACAGCTGCGTCGTCGTGCGCCGGCGTTGCTCCGGCCACACGGTGCGTAACACCGACTTGAGCCCCTCCGGCGCCCAGTCGCTGTACCAGCGCAGCGTCGAGATCAGCGGCCAGTCATCGCGCGGCCGCAGCGTCACGACGATTTCGTTCATGTCCAGTTGCGCCGGATCGGTCGCTGTCTCGGCGCGGCCCGTTTTGCCGTGAACGCTCGCGACTTCGCCGAAGCTCATGATGATGCGATCCTGCGCGTTCAGCGCGCGCCGGGCCTCTTCGATGGAAATGCCCGGAAACGTGGTCGGCATCACCAGCAGCGAGCCTTCATCGAGCGGCGGCATGAACTCCGAGCCCAGCCGCATGAAGACCGGGACCGTCGCCACCATCGCAAGCGCCGCGATCGTCACGACCGCGACGCGACGACGAACAATGACGCTGGCAACCGGCCGGTAGAATCGGCCGAGCACGCGATTGACCGGGTTCTGCTCCTCGGTGCGGAATCGTCCGTGTAACAGCCAGATCATCAGCGGCGGCGCCAGCGTGATCGACAGTACGGCGGCCGCGAACATCGCCAGGGTTTTGGTATAGGCCAGCGGTGCGAACAGTTTGCCGGCCTGTCCACCCAAGGTGAAGATCGGCAGGAAACTCACCGTGATCAGCAGCAGCGAATAGAAAATCGGGCGCCCCACCTCCTTGGACGAATCAATGATGATGCGGACCCGATTCTCCGGCCGCGGATTCTCCGCGAGCCGCTTGTGCGCACTTTCGATCAGCACGATGGCGGCGTCGCTCAACTCGCCAATCGCAATCGCAATACCACCCAACGACATGATGTTCGTCGAAAGGCCCAGGTAGCGAATCCCGATGAACGACAGCAACGCCGACAGCGGCAGAATGATCAGCGCCACGAGTGCCGAGCGCGCATGCATCAGAAAGACCAGACAGATGATCGCGACGATGATACCGTCTTCGATCAACGTCAAGCCGAACTGCCCTACGCAGCCGAGA
>CADECO010000405.1:1532-5400 GCA_902825905.1 uncultured beta proteobacterium | reverse complement strand
CATCACTTCGGGACTTGCCGGATTCGTCGCGAAATCGCGCTGGAACGACATTCCCGCTTCGGTGCGCCGCGAAGCGACGCGTTCGCTGCTGAACTACTTCGGCTGCGCGCTCGGTGGTTGTCGCGACGTGGCCATCGAAGCGGCGATCAAAGCTTTCGGGCCGTTTGCAGCGCCAGGCACGGCGACGATCATCGGGCGTCCCGAGCGTTTCAACATGCTCACCGGCGCATATCTCAACGCGATGAGCGCCAACGTGTTCGATTTCGACGACACGCACCTGCGCACCGTGATCCATCCCAGCGCGCCGATCGCGCCGGCGCTGTTCGCGCTGGCCGAGCAACAGCCGGTAAGCGGCGCGCAGCTGCTGCACGCCTTCATCCTGGGCGTTGACGTGGCGTGCCGCGCCGGCAATGCGATCTCGCCGGGTCACTACAATCACGGCTTCCACATCACCGGCACTTGCGGAATTCTGGGCGCGGCGGCGGGCGTGGCGAAGCTGCTGGGACTGGACGCGCAACGGACCGCCTGGGCGCTGGGTAACGCGGCAACGCAATCGTCCGGACTGGTCGAAAGTCTCGGCGTGATGAGCAAGAGCATCAATCTGGGCCACGCCGCGCGCGGCGGCATGGAGGCCGCGCTGTTGGCGCGCGAAGGTTTCACCGGCCCCGATCGCGCCTTGGAGGGCAAGCACGGCTTCCTCAACGTGCTGGGCAGCCACCCCGATCTGGACGCGCTCACCGATCAGCTCGGGCACTCGTTCGAGATCTCGCACAACACCTACAAGCCCTATCCGTGCGGCGTCGTGCTCAATCCGGTGATCGATGCGTGCCTCGAAATGCGCGCCGATCCTGGCATCGCCGCCGAGCAGATCGATGCAGTGACCGTGCGTGGCAATCCGCTGCTGCAGGTGCGTGCGGACCGTCCGCACGTCACGACCGGACGGGAAGCCAAGGTGAGCATGCAACACAGCGTCGCGGTGGCGTTCCTGTTCGGCCGCGCAGGCGTGAAAGAGTACGACGACGCCGTCGTGAACGATCCGACCGTGCGCGCGCTCGGCCGATGCGTGCAGTGCGTGGTCGATGCGAGCGTGCCGGTGGAGGCGGCGGAGGTGAAAGTGCGCACCCGCGCCGGTGTCGAACACGTGCGCTACGTGGCAAACGCGCGCGGTGATCGCAAGCGGCCGCTCACCGATGCCGAGATCGAGACCAAGCTGCGTGAGTTGGCATCGATCGGCACGCCCGGATTCGACGTGCATCCGCTGATCGACGCGGTGTGGGCGTTGGAAAACGCATCGGACGCATCACAGGTCATGCGATGCGCCCGACACTGAGTCACGCGATCCTCCGAGAGCGCGTGCAGACGGACTTGTTCTGCTGCGGTCCGCCGCTTTACCGTCCTGGTTCTACTGCCCGCGGCTGGTCGGATCGACCTTCGCGTAGGTGAGAAAGTCGACCGTCGTGAACTGCCTGGTCACGTTGCCCGCGCGCTGCGGCAACGTCGGCTTCCAATTCGGCGATGCAGCCATGTACGAGCGCTCGTCCATCTGCAGCAGGCCGATGAAAACCTCGGCGACGATGCGTCCACCGACAGGGCCCATGGCGAGACCGTCATTGACCAGCTCCGCTTCTTTGAGGATGTAGTACCAAAGCGGCGTCGACGTATCGAGATTGGCCCCCAGCGGTTTGAGCTCGGCCAGATCGGCCGCGGCGAGTGCGGGTACGCCCATCGCCTGCGCGATCGATTGACCCGATGGCAGCTGGAACGTGACGTGGCGTAGCAGGTTACGTACCGCAAGCGACGTGGGTCGATCACCCGAGGCGATCGTTCCCAGTGGCAGATCGAACAGCGGGGTCGACAGCTTGGTATCGAGCCGCTTGTTCGGCCGCACTTCACCGTCGCCGAAATTGAAGAACGTCTGCCAGCCGATGAACCTGCGCGGAGTGCGTCGTCCGCCACGCAGATCGGTCGGGTCGGTGGCGTTCTCCTGCGACGGATCGAAGATCAGCCCGAAGAACGGCTTGCCGTTGTCGCCCTTGAGGTTGGCGCGGTACGACGGGCGCACCATGCTGTGCCCCATGCGGTAGGCGGCGGTGCTGAACTCCACCGGGATCACGCCGTCACGCGGCCGGAAGAACTTACGGCCGTTGGCGAGGATGTCGTCCACCAATGCCTGCCCGACGAACTGCTGCCGCCACTCGTTCATGATCAGCCACTGATAGTGCCAGCGGACCATGCGTCGCGCGGCGCGAAAGACCTCGTCGGTCGACTCCCTGCGATTGCGCTCGGCGTACTCGCTGGCAATGCGATTGTGGAACGCGATGAAGGCCGCCTGCAGGCCGGCGAGCATCAGATTCTCGTCGTTGCGCGGATCCGACAGGATCGCCGCGCCATCCGCCCCGCGTGGCAGATCCTCGAACTGACCGCCGCTTTCCAGGCGCAGTGTCGCGTTGCGCGCCGGCAGACGACGGTTGTTGGTGTTCTCGTACAGATCGGCATCGACGCCTGGCCCGCCGCCGTACACGCTGTCGAGATCGAACGCGGAGGTGCGTTCATTGCGCGTTTCCGACAGGCGCGTGGGTACGCCCAGACGCGAAGTCAGATCGAACGTCAGGTCGTGATCGAGAAACTGGCCAACGAAAGTGAGCCCGGCCGATGTGCCGGGGTTGTTGCGGTTGTTCGCGCTCAGCGTCAGATCGGTGATCAGATCGATCGGACCGCGCTCGAGCGCGTCTTTGGCGTCCATGATGCCGCCGGGCTTGCCCAACTCGGTCAGCGCCGCGGTGAGCGTCGGGCTGGGCTGCGCGAACGGCGGTAGATTGGGAAACATTCGCGTGAACTGATCGGGCGCGAGCACGAAGCGCCTTTGCCGAATCGGCATACGCTGCGCAAGCGCACTGGGTGCTGCAACGGTGAATGCCCCCGCACCGACGGTACTCAGAAATGATCTGCGATCCATTCGGACCTCCTGTTTGTTCCTCGTTGGCTGTGGCGCAAGAGAGAAGCGCGGCGCCAATGCCGCAGCCGCAGTTGTCGCGACTTCTTGGTTCGCTGATTGTGTGTCGCTGATTGTTGTGAGTGCATTGAAGCATGCGGGCGACGCGATGTCGCCCGTATGGCGCGCCGCTCATCTGCTCCATGGATGCACTCGGAGATCGGCGCGGCAAACAGAGCCGTGAACGTTGAAGCGCATACCGGCTGCCCTCCTTGAAGCACCCGTTAGAGCCGAGCGGGTGCCGCCTCGACTGGGAGCTGGCGGGCGCCGGTCCCGATTTGCATCAAAGATGTGGCGGCACAGTGTTGTGCGATCTCAACGCTCTTCGGGCGGCTTCACGTGCCGGCAGGTCCAGAGCAGCGCGAGGTCGTAGGCGATCTTCAGCACACCGCAGATCACCAGCGGCCAGGCATGGAGCCCGGCGGCAAACAACGCGCCGGCGATTGCGGGTGCGGCGGCGGCCGCCAGACTGCGCGGCACTGAAGTGATGCTGGCGGCTGCGGTTCGTTCGGCTGGTGTAACGACTGCCATCACGTAGGAGGTGCGCGTGGGCACGTCCATCTGCGACAACGCCGACCGCACCAGCAACAGTGCCAGTGCAAGTTCGAGCGTCGGCGCAGCCGCGGCGGCGATCAGGCACACGCTCGAGGGGATGTGCGTGTACACCATCGTATTGACCAGGCCGATTCGCCTGGCCAGCCACGCGGCCACCGGAAACGAAAACGCCGAGAGCACGCCGGACCAGAAGAAAAACACGCCGGCGGCTGTCAGCGACAGACCGAACCGGTTGAGCAGCCACAGCGCGAGCATCGACTGCACCACGAATCCGCCCGCGAACGAATCGACGCTGAACAGGGCGGCGAGCTTGTACACCAT
>CADECO010000405.1:0-1432 GCA_902825905.1 uncultured beta proteobacterium | reverse complement strand
AACACGCTGGTGCGCGCCGTATCGGCGATCGAGCGCGACAGCACGGCTTGTTCCAGCGGCGCGAATACGCTCACGCTGCCCGAGGAGGGATTGAGCGTGCCTACCAGGGCCACCAGCAGCACCATCGCAAAGTTGCTTGATGCCGCGAACGCGAGCCCGGTGGCGACCATGAGCGCCGATGCGGCAATCAGCAGCGATCGGTGATCGAACCGTGCGCCGATCAGCCCGATGCCGAGCGTCATCAACGCCGAGCCCAGCAACGCGACGGTCGAGAGCACCCCGACCTCGAACGCGCCCAGGCCGATGGCGCTCAGATAGACCGGCAGCAGGATCGCGGCGAACCCGTCGCCGAAATCCCGAACCGCGCGCGCAGCGAAGACGCGGCGAGGCACCCGATCGATGCGGTCGGTACTTTCCACGGCTGCCTGCTAGGCCAGTGCGGTGCGTGCGAGCGTCGCGACCAGTCCTACCAACGCGCAGGCGACGATCACCGTGATCACGCTCAGCTTGAAGCGGAACAGCGCGATGGTTGCGGCCAAGGCGATCAGCGCCGCGAGCCAGTCGAGCGAGCCGCCGAACCCCTGCGGCCACAGCACGTGATAGCCGAAGAACAGCGCCAGATTCAGGATCACGCCGACCACGGCCGCAGTGATCGCGGTGAGCGGCGCGGTGAGCTTGAGGTTGCCGTGCGTCGATTCCACCAGCGGACCGCCCGCCAGGATGAACAGGAACGAGGGCAGGAAAGTGAAGTACGTGACGACCACTGCCGCGAGCACTGCCCCGCTCAGCAAGGCGTCTGCGCCCAGGACGGCTTTGGTCCAGCCGCCGACGAAGCCCACGAACGTGACCACCATGATCAGCGGACCGGGCGTAGTTTCACCGAGTGCCAGCCCGTCGATCATCTGCGGGCCGGTGAGCCAGCCGTAGTGACTCACCGCGCCCTGATACACGTAAGGCAGCACGGCGTACGCACCGCCGAACGTGAGCAATGCGGCCTTGGTGAAGAACCAGCCCATCTGCGCGAGCGTGCCGTCCCAGCCGTGCGCGGCCACCAGCGCGACCATCGGCAGCATCCACAGCAGCAGGCCGAACACGACCACCAGCGTGAGCCGATTGAGGTTGAAGCGGGTATGCGGCAGTGGCGCAGTGTCGTCGTCGATGATCGCCTTGCCGAACGACTTGCCCGCGTCGGCGTGGCCGCCGCCGAGCTGGAATCGGTCAGGCGCGATGCGGCCGCCGATGTAACCAATCAACGCCGCGCCGAGCACGATCAGCGGAAACGGCAGACCGATCGCGAAGATCGCGACGAACGATGCAGCGGCGATCGCCCACATCCAGCCGTTCTTGAGCGCACGCGAGCCGATGCGATGCACCGCCTGCACCACGATCGCGGCCACCGCCGGTTTGATGCCGTAGAACAGACCCGCGACGA
>CADECO010000404.1:0-5414 GCA_902825905.1 uncultured beta proteobacterium | reverse complement strand
CATCACCTTCGCGACCGCGAAGCGCAGCTTCTGGTTGTCAGTGAGCATGTAGGCGAGATTGAGGCTGGGCAGCACGTCGTCGTATTCAGCGCCAGCCGTGATGGGTGACACCACGGTTGGCGAGACTGTCGCGTTGATGCGGCTGCCGCTCGATTCCTGTTCCTGCCGTACGAACTGAACGCCGACGTTACCGCTGAATCTTCCAGCGCGGAACGTACTGCGCAGGTGCGCCGTGGTCACGTCTTCCGTCAAGCTCCACGCCTTGTTGTACGTGTCGTTGTTGATGAACGTGACCCGGTCGTAGTACGTCGGGATCGCGGACCGAAGATCCACCGACAGCACTTCCCCGAAGCCCGCGTAACCGAGCGACGTGGAACTGACCAGATCGCCGCCGGCCACCAGCGTCTGCGAGCGGCCGTTCCTGAGCATGAGATCGAACTCATCGACACGCTTGTCCTTGTCGCGCCGGGTGAAATTGACACCGAGATCGACCGTCTCGAAGAAGCCATCGAACCTTCGTTCCACGCCAAGCTCGGCGGCAGTGATGGATTCCTTCACGTGCGGCTGTTTCGTCTGGCCATCGTGGCCCCAGCCGCCCCACGGCGCCCTGTCACCCAGCGACACTTGCGATGAATCGGCGTAATTGAGGCCGGAGGCCCACTGCGGGACCTCGCCACCGAAATCCCAGGCAAGGTTGTCAAAGATGCGATTGGCGTTCTGCGTCGCGGCAGTGGCTCCGGTTCCGTAACCCGCATACGTCTCCGTGATGCTCTCGTCGCGCTCGTTACGGGAATACGACAGGTCGGCCTTCAATGCCCAATCGTCGTTGAACTGGAAGCGCTGATTGAATCCGAGGGCGATGAGTTCGTCCGTGCGGGTGTTGAGGTCGTTGCGTACGATCGGCGCCACTCCGGTGGCCTCCCCCGCGACGGCGAACTGCGTGCCTCCCCGGTCCTCCGTGGTCACACCCGTGAAGGTCTGCGCATCGGCCCATACGTTCGAGAACCACTGTGCACCGCGCATCACCTCGTCCTGGTCGAACTTCGAGTAGTAAAGGTCGAACGTGCTGTGCGAACGCTCGTTCGGCTTGAACTCCAGGATGCCGATCACGGCATCGCGCTTGTTGGTGCGCGAAGTGGCGAAGATTTCCTGCCCGGATACGAACGTCGCGTTGTCGGCGGCGTCGGGGTTGATCAAGAGAGCGCGCGAAGCATTGATGAACGACTCGAAGTTATAGAGCTTGGTGTGCTCGTTCTTCGACGGCGAATCGAGATGCGCATAACCGAGCGCCCAGCCGACGGTGCCCGCCTCATTCTGATCGATGTAGCTGGCGCTGAGGCGTCCGCCGTAGTGGCGAACGTCATCGTTCAGCGCGCCGCCTTCGCTCAACTCGCCGCGAATGTTGACCGAGACAGTGCGCTCGTTGAAGTTCAGGGGTCGCACGGTGCGCAGGTCGGCGGTACCCGACAGGCCGAAGCCGGAGATGTTTGCGTCCGGCGTCTTGTAGATGACGACGCTTTGCAGCAGTTCGGAGGGGTACTGGTCGAACTCGACGGCGCGGTTGTCGCCGGAGCTCGCCTGTTGCCGGCCGTTGAGCAGCGTGGTGGTGAAGTCCGGTGCGAGACCGCGGATCGAGATGCTTTGCGCGCGGCCATTCACGCGCTGCGCGGCGAGACCGGGCAGTCGCGCGATGGATTCGCCGATCGAAACATCGGGCAGCTTGCCGATCTCCTCAGCCGACACCACTTCGACGATCGACATCTCTTCGCGCTTGACGTCGATCGATGCGGCGATGGCATGACGGATACCGTGGACAAGCACCTCTTCGAGGAGCTCAGGACTGGTCTCGTCGGCACTCGCGGGTGGGGTTGCCGTCTGCGGATCGGCGAATGCGCTCGCCGTGAAGATGGCGGAGAGCGCGAGCGACGACGCCGCGGCTTTGCCGACGGGCGACGCGAGATCGAAACGTTTGCGCGCGCTGGCGCGAGGCGACTTTTTCACAGTGAATTCCCCCCATAAACGGTCAAAAAGAGCTCTTTCAACTTTTTCGTGGCGCCCACCCCGAGAGCTTGTGGCACCACACCTCGCGGCGCGCAAGCTCGAATGCAGCGCTGCATTGTTGGAAGCGCTTCCAATCTAGCTGCAGGACAACTCCGACGTCAATGGCTGATTTACGATCGGACCAATGAGAGCGCTCCCACTATGAACTTCAGGAGGGCGGCGCGGTGGATTCCCGCTTGATCAGCCGGAACGCCACCGGGGCGCCGCCAGGAACGCTGGCCGCCGCCTCTCCGGCCACCGCCTGCACGATGAGTTCCACGGAATTCTGACCGAGCGTCTTGATCGGCTGATGGATGGTAGTCAGGGGCGGCCACACGATTTCGGAAACCGGGGAGTCATCGAACCCGGTAACCGAGATGTCGCGGGGAATCTCGAGGCCCAGCTTGTGGATCGAGAGCAGTGCACCAGCGGCCATGTCGTCGTTGGCACAGACCAGAGCCGTCGGTCGCTGCGGCGCAGTCGCGAGCAGGCGGTTCGCCGCTTCGATGCCGGAGTGAAAAGTGAAATTTCCACGATCAACCCGAACAGAATCGGGGGCGATGCCGGCGTCCTGCAGGGCACGCATGAAACCGTCGTAACGGCTCTCAGCCGAGAGGTGGCCGCTCAAGCCCTTGATGAAGGCGAAGCGGCGATGGCCCAAGCCCACGACGTACTGGCCCATGGTGTATCCGGCGGCCGCATCATCGATGCCGACGGACGGCGCGATCTCGCGCACGGCCTTCCCGGCGGAAATGCACACGACGGGCCGTCCGTTGGCGCGAAGCGCCGTGACCAGCGCGACGTCATCCGAGAACGGCGGCGTCAGGACGATACCTTCGAATCGCTCGTCGGCGAAGATCGCGCGTATCTGCTGGCTGGGTGTCGCGCCATTCTGATTGACCGTATGCGTGACGAGATGAATGCCATGAGCGGCACATGCGCGTAGCGCACCGAGTTCGAGACCGGCGTTGTAGAACGAATTGGGTTCGTTGTCGAAGTCCGACGCCTGGATCAATGCGATCTGGCGGCTGGAGCCCCCCGCGAGATTGCGTGCCTGTACGTTGACCTTGTAGTTGAGCATCGCGACGGCGCGACGCACGCGGTCGCGGACCTCGTCGCGAACGTTTGGAACGTTGTTGAGGACGCGAGAGACGGTCGTACGCGCGACGCCGGCCAATGCGGCAACGTCGTCAATGGTTGGCTTCTGGCGGGTCAACTAAGGCTCCGGCTTGACAGGAAGAATGCGCGACAGTCTAGATGTATCGGCGCGTGCGGGATTGTGCAACGGCCGGGGGTGCGATGCACGAGCCGGAAATTCGGGTCGAATGGGTGGGTGCCGAGCGTGAACCCGTGGTCATTGCCGATGATTTCGTGGCCGATGTGGCGCGCTTCGCCGCCGCGGGAAAGAGTTGTTCGCTGCGCGACACCGGGGATTACTACCCAGGCCGACGTTGTGTTGTCGATGCCGCCTATCTCTCGGCCATCGGCGCCATCACCGGACAGGTGCTGCGCGAGTTCTTCGGTGCGCGACGCGGCATGCAGGCCTTGCGGGCGTACTACTCGATCGCCACCACCGCGCCCACGCAGCTGGCGGTGCCGCAGCGCATTCCCCACGTGGACGCGTACGATCCCCAACAGATCGCGCTGGTCCATTTCCTGGGAGAACGCGATCTCGGCGGTACGGCGTTCTTTCGCCACCGGTCCACCGGCTTCGAGAGCGTCGACACCGCGCGGCGTCAGCGGTACCACGAGGCGCTCGCCGCCGACCTGCAACGCCATGGCGAACCGCCACTCGCTTACATCGGCGCCACATCTCCGCTGTTCGAACGCACGCACGTCTGTCCACCGCGGCACAACCGCGCGATCTTCTTCCGCGGCACGCTCCTGCACTGCGCCGCGCTGGATGGCGTGCGCGAGCTGCCAGAAGATCCCGAGCGCGGACGGCTCACCGTCGCCGGATTCCTGAAGGCTCTGCGCGAATGAATGCGATGGAGGAATTTCGCGACGTGACGCCGGAACGCTTCGCCCGCGAGATCCAGCCGCGGGCCGAGCCGGCGCTGCTGCGCGGAGTCGTGTCCGACTGGCCGGCCGTCGAGGCGGGCCGCGCCGGGCGAGCGGATGCGATGGCCTACCTCGCGAGCATGGCGACTGACGAGCCGCTCCCCGCGATCGTCGGACAGCCCGGGATCGAGGGGAGACTCCACCACCACGTCGAGGATCTGCGCGAACCCAACTTCGAGCGCCGGCGTTCGACGTTGACGGAGCTCCTGGGCTGGATCGAAGCCGAGGCCGGCATCACGCCGCCGCGCGTGTTCGCGGCGCAGGGTCTCGCGGTGTCGCAGTATCTGCCGCGCTTCTCCAGCGAGAATCCGCTGGCATTGCTTCCGGATGCCGCCGGGCGCGCATGGATCGGCAATGCGGCCAAGGTTGCGACCCACAACGACCCCGCCGAAAACATCGCGTGCTGCGTCGCCGGCCGGCGCCGCTTCACGGTGTTCCCACCCGAGCAGATCGGCAACCTGTACCTCGGGCCATTCCACCTGACGCCCGCGAATGCGCAGGTGAGCATGGTTCACGTCACGAAGCCCGACCTGGCGCGCTATCCGCGGTTCGAGCGCGCGCTGCAGTCGGCCCAGTACGCGGATCTGGCGCCGGGCGACGCCGTCTATCTACCGTACCAGTGGTTCCACCACGTGGAGTCCTTCGGCAGCTTCAACGTGCTCGTCAACTACTGGTGGAGTCCTCCGCTGGCGGGCGTCGCGGGTTCACCGTGGGATGTGCTCATGCACGGCCTGATGAGCCTGCGCGGATTGCCGCCCGCGCAGCGCCGCGCGTGGCGTGCCGCCTTCGATCATTACGTGTTCCTCGTGAACGGGGACCCGGGGGCGCACCTGCCGCCCTACGCGCGCGGCATCCTCGGCGCCGGTTCGCCGCAGGATCTCGAAGAGATGCGCCGGCAGGTCCTGAAAGCGTTGAGCGGAGCCGGACCCCGGGGCTGATCGCGGCTCTGGTTCTCAAAGGCTTCGGACCACCCGCATGCCCTGCACGCCGCTGCGATTGTCGGGCTCGTTCCAGTAGCGGAATGCCGAGCGCAGGTAGGTAGGGCTGTAGTTCCAGGCGCCGCCGCGCGCCGCGTACCAGGTGCAGTCGCCGGTCGTGCGCGCGCTGCCGTCGCCTGGGTTGCCGCGATTGTTCTCGTTCCAGCAATCCTCCGTCCAGTCCCACACGTTGCCATGGACGTTGTACAAACCCCATGCATTGGGCTCAAAGCTCTCGACGCGCACGGTCGCCTGCCGCCACGAACCGGTCGGTCCCCGGGCGTAACCGCTCTTGCCGTCGTAGTTGGCCATGTCGGTCGATGTCTAGGATCCCCC
>CADECO010000403.1:0-5429 GCA_902825905.1 uncultured beta proteobacterium | reverse complement strand
GATCGTGCGCATCGGCGACAAGCCGGGCGGCGGCTCGGACAACTTCTGGCAGATGGGCGAGACGGGTCCGTGCGGCCCGTGCAGCGAGATCTTCTACGACCACGGCGCGGACATTCCGGGCGGCCCGCCGGGCTCGCCGGACGCCGATGGCGATCGCTGGATCGAGATCTGGAATCTCGTGTTCATGCAGTTCGACCGCTCTGCGGAGGGTGTGCTCACCCCGCTGCCGAAGCCTTCGGTCGACACCGGCATGGGCCTCGAGCGCACCGCGGCTGTGATGCAGGGCGTGCACTCGAATTACGAAGTCGATCTGTTCGTCAACCTGATCAAAGCCGCGGCCGAGGCGACGAACACGCACGACCTCGAATCGAAGTCGCTGCGCGTGATCGCGGATCACATCCGTGCGAGCGCGTTCCTGATCTCCGACGGCGTGGTTCCGTCGAACGAAGGCCGCGGCTACGTGCTGCGCCGGATCGTGCGGCGCGCGCTGCGCCACGGCTACATGCTCGGGCAGAACCAGCCGTTCTTCTACAAGCTCGTCGCGGCTCTCGAAAAGGAGATGGGCGAGGCGTATCCCGAGCTCAGGACGCAACGCTCGCAGATCGAGCGCGTGCTGAAGCAGGAAGAAGAGCGTTTTGCCGAGACCCTGTCGCAAGGCATGGCGCTGCTCGACACGGCCATCGGTTCGCTCAAGGACAGTAAAGTCATTCCGGGCGAGACCGTGTTCCGCCTGTATGACACCTTCGGCTTCCCGGTCGACCTCACCGCCGACATCGCGCGCGAGCGCGGGCTCACGATCGACCACGCCGGCTACGAAGCGGCGATGGAAACGCAGCGCAAACAGAGCCAGGCCGCGAGCAAGTTCGGCGTCGACCTGCGTGCCGGCGTGACGGTCGACGGCAAGACGAAATTCAGCGGCTACGACAACCTCGTCGATAGCGGTACGGTCGTCGCGCTCCTGAACGGCAAGGACCGTGTGGATGTGCTGCGAACGGGAGAAGAAGGGCAGGTGGTTCTCGATCACACGCCGTTCTATGCGGAAAGCGGTGGCCAGGTCGGCGACGCGGGCACGCTGGTCGCGGGCGCGGCACGGTTCGAAGTCACCGATACCCAGAAGCTCGGCAGCGCGTACGCGCACATCGGCCGAGTGACGAGCGGCGAATTCAAGCAGGGCGCACGCATCGAAGCGCGCGTGGACGAAGTGCGGCGCCGCGCGACCATGTTGAATCACTCGGCCACGCACCTCCTGCATGCTGCTTTGCGTAAGGTGCTCGGCACGCATGTCACGCAGAAGGGCTCGCTCGTCGCGCCGGACCGGCTGCGCTTCGACTTTTCGCACTTTCAGCCGATGACGGCAGCGCAGCTGCAGGAAGTCGAGCGCCTGGTGAACGCGCAAATCCGCGAGAACGCCGCCGGCGAAACGCGTCTCATGAAGTACGACGCTGCAGTCGCGTCGGGCGCGATGGCGTTGTTCGGCGAGAAGTATGAAGACGAAGTGCGCGTGCTGACCTTCGGCGACTTTTCGGTCGAGCTGTGCGGCGGCACACACGTGCGCCGCACCGGCGACATCGGCCTGTTCAAGGTAGTCAACGAAGGTGGAATACAAGCCGGCGTTCGCCGCATCGAAGCAGTGACCGGGCAGGGCGCGCTCGACTGGGTTGCAAAATCGGACCAAGTCCTGCGCGAGCTGGCCGCAATCGTCAAGGCGAATCGCGACGACGTCGAAGACAAGGTGCGCCAGCTCGCCGAGCGCAGCCGCAAGCTCGAGAAAGAAGTCGCCGGCCTGAAATCGAAACTGGCGAGCGGGCAGGGCGGCGATCTGGCGAGCGCTGCTGTAGAAATTGCCGGCGTCAAAGTCGTCGCGACGCGCGTCGACGGCGCGGATGCGCCTGCATTGCGCGACGCAGTCGATCGCTTGAAAAGCAAGCTGGGCTCTGCCGCCATCGTGCTCGCGTCCGTGCAGGAGCCCGATAAAGTGGTGCTTATCGCAGGGGTAACGGCGGACCAGATAACCAAGGTCAAGGCGGGCGACCTGGTCAACGTGGTCGCGCAGATGGTCGGCGGCCGCGGCGGCGGGCGCCCCGATATGGCGCAGGCCGGCGGCAACGATCCGGCCAAGCTCGATGAGGCGCTGGCAGCCGTCGCGCCCTGGGTCGAAGCCAAGCTCCTAGGCCGATCGGCCTAAGCCGAGCTTTCCAACTCGGTGTAAGTCGGCCAAATCCGACGCGTACGGGCTGGCGCCATGCCCGGCTAGCTTGCACAATGAGACGTACGACGGGGTCTGCCACGGGTCGCCGTGGTTATGTATACAGACGCTCTCGGAAAAAACGGCTACACAGAAATTCCGGTCGCACGCACGATTCGAAGGTGCGAGCATACCAGGAAAAATTTTTGTCTCACTTGTGAGGGTGAGCGGCAGTTTTCAGGGAAATCCCGATCCCCATTAGCGATATCGGTAACCTACTCTCGAATTGAATGACTCGTGTGGCCGAGCTGTGGGAGGGCAATGATTCCATTGCCGGCGAAGCGCGCGTAGCTCATTCAGCTGACAGGCAAGGAGCGAACCATGTTGATTCTGACAAGGCGCGTCGGTGAGACCGTGATGATAGGCAACGACATCACAGTGACCGTCCTCGGCGTCAAAGGCAACCAAGTCCGTGTCGGCGTCAACGCGCCGAAGGAAGTTGCCGTGCACCGCGAAGAGATCTACGAGCGCATCAAGCGCGAAGAGCAGGCTGCCGGTGGTGCAGTCAAGCGTCCGCTGACGGGCGCGGGATCCTGACGATCTGTTTCACGCATCGGCGAGCCGCGGAGATGGCCCAGTAACCCACCTCCGCGGCCCGCTGGAACGAACGAACCGGTAGAACGAACGACCCGCTGACAACGACGAAGATCGGCGCCTCCGCCGGCGTCTCTCCCGCCTCCACCTCGCCTCTTCCGAACAACCGCTGATCGACCAACCTTTACCTGAAGGGTGGGCGCCAGTATTCTTGCCCGCCTTGCACAGCCGCCCGGCTGGGCAGGTGGATCGAGCGCCGGAGAGATGGCCGAGTGGTCGAAGGCGCACCCCTGCTAAGGGTGTAAGGGTCAAAAGCCCTTCGAGGGTTCGAATCCCTCTCTCTCCGCCAGTCTTGGATTTATTGCCGCGAGAAACCGCGGAAAATCAGTGCTTCCGCTCGAAGCCACTGAGCCTGTCCACCATCCATCCCCCCATAAAGCATGCGTTGGCAGGGCTGCATGTCCAACGCGTGGCTGTCCTCCATGAGCAAATCGATAGTACGCTCGCTCCACGCTCATGCTCAACGTCCTTTGACGCGGCGGCCATGAGGAGTGATCGGACTCGCCTTCTGCCAACGTTGCCGCTTTCGGGTACTGTCAGGATGATTGCACCCCAGAAAGCTGTGCCTCGATCTCGCTGAGGCGCGTACGCGCGAACTTGATCATCTCGAGCGCGATGCGGCGTGAATAACACGATCGGTTCCGTGGGCCATCGTAAATCACCAGGCAAATGGAACCTTTGACGATCGCGTCGCCGCTGAACTTGCAGGTACGCTTCGCCTTTGCAGTCTCCACGTCTGTCCGTTTAACCATCTGTTTTAGGCGCGACATTCTTCATTTTCTCCCTGACGAGGCTGGACAGTTTGTCGGCGATATCCGGAGACGCGTTGATCGCGTTCTCGAGCTGACCGATGTCAGCAGACTGGCGCTGTCCGGACTCCAGATTCATGACACTGTTCTGTTCCGCGCTTGCGAGCCTGATCAGAATCTCGGAATTGTGGCTGCCGGAGAAGCACCGGAGGAGATCGCGGCCGCGATGCTGAAAGCCCAGGCGATTCAGGACGGTGTCGGCGACGGAGCGGGCTTCCTGCTGCAATCTGCCCTTCAGAGCTTCGCGACGTTCCTGCGGCTGGATGACGGGGTTGAACGCCGCCACTTGGCCCTCCACTTGCGCGGCGGCGAGCCGTCTCCGAACTATCTCCTCCGTGAGTCCGAACTCGGTGGGTTCGAAACCTTTCTCCCGGATCGTCGCGAACAGATCGCCGATCATCACGTCGTCGATCTTCTTGAGGTAGCCCTTTCGGTGATAGCTCTCGACGACCTCGTTCAGGACGCGCATGAACGGGCGCAGCGTCATGCGCGGCGAACCATCGCCTTCGCCGTCCACTTCGAGCGCTTCTTGCAGGTACTCGTGGAAGAATTCCTGATCGTCCTTGTCGAAGTTCGTGAAATCGCCCCACCAGCGCTCGTCATTGAGGCCAACGTGCGAGACCAGGTAGACATGATTCGCGGGCGAGTACGGGACATCCGGTTGCGCGAGACGCAGAATCCGCCCGACGAACTGGACGTACGGCGAGAGGCTGCGATATGGCCGGAACACCGCCGCAACGGACAGTGTCGGCAGGTCATACCCTTCGCCGAGAATGTTGACTTGGACGACGACGTCGGTGACGCCGCTGCGCAAGGTCGCTTCGATGCGATCGCGCTCCTCGTCTTTGAGCTGGCTGTGAAGCAACTCGACGCGCAGGCCGTGTTCGCGGTACAGCGCCGCGACCTGTGTCGCATGACGGATCGAGCACGCGACGGCAATCAATTGACGCGGTGAGCCTAGCGTGCGCACGTGATGCAGTTGCTGCACGGACGCATTCACGATGCTGCGGTTACATTCCTCGGAGGTGGCAACGCCGCGGCTGAACCAGTCCTTCTCCCGCATCTGCATGATTTGCTCAAGATCGAGCGTCTTGGTTGCGCCCTCGACCGTGAAGGTGAGTGCCGTCGGTTTGACGAACAGCGCATCGATCTGCGAGATGAAGCCCATGATCATCGATCGCGCGTACCCGAACCTGTAGACCCTCTCGCCCGCGACAACCTGACCATCCGACCGCAGGGGCGTTGCGGTGAACGAGACCACTTTCGCGGCTGCGAAATACTCGAATAAACGCGTCCATGTCTCGGCGACGTTGTGGTGACCTTCGTCGACCAGGATCATGTCGAAATAGTCGTTCGGCAGGGCCTCGTACCACTTGTTGCGCGCGCCAGAGAACTGCTGGATGTTTGCGACCACGATATGCGCGGCGTCGCAATCGTGAATGTTGGCACCGGTTTTCAGTTCCGAGAGGTACGGCCCGTTCTTGGGAACGAAGACGCCACGTTTGCTGTAGAAGCAGTTCGGGTTGCTGACATTAAGTTCGCGCCGAATATTCTCCCGGATCGTCAGGTTGGGCGCGATGATGAGCACGCGGCCCTTCGCGATCCCGAACGGTGTCAGGCCCATGAGCCCGGTCTTGCCGCATCCGACCGGGAGCTGCACGTAGCACGGCTCCCTGTTTTTCGCGAAGTGATCACGGATCGCGAAATAGCCCTCGATCTGCGGCTCGCGCAGCGACGCGTTCTGCCAGACGTTCGTCTTCGTCTCGCTGAAGAACTGCCCA
>CADECO010000402.1:0-5431 GCA_902825905.1 uncultured beta proteobacterium | reverse complement strand
GATAACATAGTGCATCGGCCGAACAAGGCCACAAAGGAGAACCGCATGAGCACCATGCCGACCGAGCAGGACGTCGCGCGCTATCAGAACGACGGCGTGCTGCTGGTGCCAGGCGTCTTCGCCGACTGGGTCGAGCGGTTGCGCGTCGGTATCGCGCAGGCGATGGCAGCGCCCAGTCCACTGGAGCGCACGGTGCGGCCCGCCGACGGCAGCGCGATGTTCTTTCAGGACTACTGCACCTGGTCGCGCATCCCCGAGTTCAACGCGTTCGTGTTCGAGTCGCCGGCTGCCGAACTCGCCGCGCGGTTGATGCGCTCGGGCTCGGCGCGCTTCTTCCACGAGCACATCCTGGTCAAGGAACCCGGCACCAGTGTCGCCACGCCCTGGCACCAGGATCTGCCCTACTACTGCGTCGACGGGATGCAGACGGTGAGCCTGTGGATCGCGCTGGACGAGGTGGCGCGCGACACGGCGGTCGAGTACGTCGCCGGTTCGCATCGCTGGGACCGGCAATTCAGCCCGACGCGGTTCGACGGCAGCAAGCTCTACGCCAGCGATCGGTTCGAGCCGATCCCCGATATCGCCGCCGAGCGCGATCGCTACGACATCGTCGGCTGGGCGATGCAACCCGGCGATGCCGTGGCGTTCAACTATCGCACCGTGCATGGCGCGCCTGGCAACCGATCGAGCAAGCGACGGCGTGCGTTCTCCGCACGCTGGGTTGGTGACGACGTCGTGTTCGCCGATCGCGGCGGACGCACCTCGCCGCCGTTTCCCGAAGTTCGATTGCGCGCGGGCGACCCGCTCGATGCACCGGAGTTTCCGTTGGTCTATCAGGCACGGCTATGATGCGCAGCCGGTCGCGCCTTGCACCTGAAGCAAGGCTGTTTGCAAACAGATCGTTCAAGCACAAACCCCGAGGAGGACACCCCATGAACAGAATCAATGCGACGCTGGCCGTGTGCGCGCTTGCGAGCGCCGCGCTGGCGGTGCAGGCGCAGGAGATCAAGATCGGCTTTCACGCACCGCTCACCGGCTTCGCCGCCTCCGACGGCAAATCGGCGCAGCTCGGCGCGGAACTCGCGGTCGAGCAGATCAACGCAGCGGGCGGCGTGCTCGGCCGAAAACTGTCGCTGGTGGTGCTCGACGATCAGGCGCGCCCCGATCAGGCGGTGCCGCTTGCCAACAAGCTGATCGGCGAGGGCCACAAGGTGGTCATCTCGGGCAGCTACTCCGGTCCGACGCGTGCGGCGGCAGGCGTGTTTCACGGCGCCAGGATCCCCTACATCTCGGCCTACGCAATTCATCCCGACATCACCCGCGCCGGCAACTTCGTGTTCCGCACCTCGTTCATGGGCGAAGTGCAGGGTCGCGCCGCGGCCAAGCTGATCGGCGAGCAGCTCAAGAAGAAGAAGGTCACGGTGGTGTACGTCAATAACGATTTCGGCCAGTCGCTGTTCGCCGGATTCAAGGAGGTTGCGGCCAAGTTCGGCGTGCAGATCGCGAGCGAGTACAGCTTCGCGATGGGCGACCGGCAGTTCGGCTCGATCGTCGCCGGCGTCAAGCGCGACGACCCGGAAGTGATCTACACCCCGTCGTACTTCTTCAACGGCGGGCCGCTGGTGGCGCAACTGCGCGCAGGCGGGGTGACCGCACCGATCGTCGGCACCGAGGGCATCGACACCGCGAAGTTCATCGAGGTGGCGAAGAACGCGGCCGAAGGCGTGATGGTCACCACCTCGCTCGATCGTGATTCGAAGGATCCGGAAATGCGCCGCTTCATCGAGGATTTCCAGAAGCGCAACAACGTCCCGGCCGACATGGTGGCGGCATCCACCCACACTGCGGTGCGCGTGATGGCCGATGCGATCCGCCGCGCCGGCACCGCCGATGATCCGGTGAAGATCCGCGAGGCGATCGCCGCGACGAAAGACCTGCAGACGGCCACCGGCAAGATTTCGTTCAACAGCCTGGGCGAGGTCTACAAGGCGGCGGTGATCCAGGTGGTGAAGGACGGCCAGTTCCGCGGTTTCGCCACGTTCGACGATCCGGTGCTGCTCGCGCCGCCGACGAAGTAGTTCCCGCCAGCGTCCGCCGGGCCGGGCACTCGCACAAGGTCGGATCGACCTGCCGCGATCGCCTGGTGATCCGCGGACCGCTGCGCCATCCGCGGCTTGTAGTTGATTCGGCATCGTGTTCGCGCTCGAACTCACCGTCGTCGGCCTGATCTGGGGCTGCATGTATGCGCTGATGGCGCTCGGGCTGACGCTCGTCTACGGGCTGCTGCGCATCCTGCATGTGGCGCACGCGACGGTGTTCACGCTCGGTGCGTACGCCGGACTGCTGGTGGCCAATCACAGCGGCAGTCTGCTGCTCGCTTTTGCGGTGGCGATGATCGTCGCCGGCATCGTCGGTCCGTTGATCTATCGACTGATCTACGAGCCGATTCTCAATCAGCCGCCTTACGTCGCACTCATCGCCTCGATCGGTCTGCTGGTGGCGATGGAGGACGGCTTCCGGCTGCTGTTCGGACCGTACGGACTGTCGTTTGCCGCCAACACCTGGTTCACGACGATCTACAGCCTGGGCGGCATCACGGTGAATCTGGTGCAGGTGTGGATCGTCGCGGCGGCCGTCGTGTTACTGGGGGCGTTTGCGCTGTTCAGCGCACGCACACGCGCGGGTGTGGCGTGGCGCGCGACGGTGTCCGATCGCCAGATGGCCGAGAGTTTCGGTGTCGATGTGCTCAAGGTGCGCTACCTCAACTTCTTCATCGCCTCGGTGCTCGCGGCGGTGGCGGGCGTGCTGGTGGCCCTGCTCAACAATCTGGTCGAGCCGGGCATGGGCGGCGTGATCAGCTACAAGGGCCTGGCGATCATCGTGCTGGGGGGGCTGGGCAACGTGCCGGGCACGCTGATCGCGAGTCTGCTGCTCGGGGTAGTCGAGAGCTTCGGCACGATCTATCTGGACAAGGTGATGGATCGCGATGCGATCGCGTTCCTGTTCCTGATCGGCGTGCTCATGGTGCGCCCGCAGGGGCTGATCGGGGCGCGCTCATGACGGAGCGCCGTGGCGTGAGCGGGCACATCGCATGAACGCCTACCTGGTGAGCATCGCCACGTTTGCCTCGCTCAACGTGATCCTGGCGCTGGGGCTCAATCTGATCAGCGGATTCTGCGGACAGATCAGCCTGGGGCATGCGGCGTTCTACGGCATCGGTGCGTACGGTGCTGCGATGGCGGCCGTCGCCGGTGTGCCGTTTCCACTGGCGCTGCTCATCGGCACGCTCGCCGCCGCGCTTGCCGGCGTGATCACCGGCATCGCCAGCCTGCGGGTGCGCGAGGACTTCCTCGCGATCGTCACCATGGGCGTGGGCTTCCTGTTCCTGGGCATCGTGCGCAAGGCGCCGTGGTTCGGCGCCGAGATGGGGATCTCGAAGATCCCAGCCGCGCCGTTCGACAAGACCGGGCTGGCGGCGTTCGCGATGTTCAGCGCCGTGGCATTGATCGCGCTCAGCCTGCACGTGCGCCGCAGTTGGATGGGCGAATCGTTCCGCGCGGTTGCCGACGACGAGGACGCCGCGCGCACGATCGGCATCGACGTCGCCTACTACAAGCTCGTGGCGTTCCTCATCGGCACGGCCGCGGCGGGATTCGCCGGTGGCCTGTACGCATACCTGACGCAACTGGTCGTACCCGATGCGTTCGGCTTCGTGCAGTCGGTGACGATCCTGGCGATGGTGGTGATCGGCGGCATCGGCTCGACCTGGGGCGTGGTTGCCGGCGCGATCGTGCTCACGTTGATGCCCGAGCTGTTCCGCTTCATCAACGACTACAAGCTGCTGGTCTACGGTGCGCTGCTGCTCGCGGTGATGCGGTTCAGCCCCGCGGGCATGGCGGGCCTGGTGCAACGCATGTTCGCAAGGCGGGTGTGATGCTGCAGGTGCGCGACATCGCGATTGCGTTCGGTGGCGTCCAGGCGGTGCGTGGCGTGTCCTTCGAGGTCGGCACGGGCGAGTTGGTGGGGCTGATCGGTCCGAACGGCGCAGGCAAGACCACGGTCCTGCGCATGCTCGCGGGCGTGCTGCGCCCCGATCGCGGGGGCATCAGCTTCGATGGACGCGATATCACCCGCGCTGCCATCCATCGACGCGCGCGCGCCGGGATCGGCCTCACGCATCAGATCGTGCGGCCGTTCCGCAGCATGACGCTGGTCGAGAACGTGATGATCGCCGCCGCTTCGGGGTCGACAGCCAGTCCGTGGCAGGCACTGTTTCACGTGCAGCGCAAAGCGGCACGCGACAAGGCGATGGGCCTGCTCGATCGGCTCGGCATCGCGGAGGCGGCCGACCGACCGGCGCACGTGCTGCCGCTTGGATTCCTGAAGCGCATGCAGGTAGCGCGCGCGCTCGCATTCGACCCGAAGCTGCTGCTGCTCGATGAGCCGCTCGCCGGGCTGAGCTACACCGAGGCCGCACGACTGGCCGATCTGATCGTCGCGCTCAATCGCGAGGGACGCACCATCGTGCTGGTCGAGCACAACATCGGTGAGGTGACGCGCGTCGTCGGACGGCTGCTGGTGCTCGACAACGGCGCCGTGCTTGCCGGCGGAGCGCCGCGCGAAGTCATGGCCCGCGACGATGTGCGTGCAGCGTATTTGGGCAAAATGAGTAGGCAAAATGAGTAGGAAAAATGAGTCGGCAAAGTGACTGGCCGAAGGGAGCAGGGGGCGTGATGCTCGAACTGCGTGACCTTGCCTGCGGTTACGGTCACGTACGTGCCGTCGACGGGCTCGATCTCCAGGTGGCGCCGGGCGCACTGCTCGCGCTGCTCGGTCCAAACGGCGCCGGCAAGACCTCCACGATGATGACCATCGCGGGCCACGTGGCACTGCAACGCGGCTCGATCCATTTCGACGGGCGCGACATCAGCGCAGTGTCGCCGGTGGAGCGCACGCGGGCCGGCATCGGCCTGGTGCCCGAGGGGCGGCGGATCTTTCCCGATCTGAGTGTCGCGGAGAACCTGCTGGTGGGCGGCTACACGCAGTCGGCCGCGAACGCGCGCGAAAGCGAAGAACAGGTGTTCGCGCTATTTCCGCGTCTGCGCGAACGACATCGGCAACGCGCCGGCTCGTTATCGGGTGGTGAACAGCAGATGCTGGCGATCGGGCGCGCATTGATGACCCGGCCCAAGCTGCTGTTGATCGACGAGCTGTCGCTCGGGCTGATGCCGGCGATGGTCGATGCGTGTCTGGCGGCTGTGCTCGCGCTCAAGGCGCGTGGCATTGCGGTGCTGCTGGTGGAGCAGAACACGCAGCGTGCGCTCGAAGTGGCCGACGCGGTGACGGTGCTGGTGGCCGGTCGCGTCGCTTATCGCGCGAGCGGCGAGAAGGCGCGTGCCGATCCGGCGCTGGTCGAGTCGTTCCTGGGGAT
>CADECO010000401.1:0-5443 GCA_902825905.1 uncultured beta proteobacterium | reverse complement strand
TACGATCGCATCCGCTTCCTGGCTCCGGTGTATTTCGGCGACACCATCACCGTCGAGTACCGGGTGAGCGCGATCGACGCGCCGCGCCGGCGCTCGGTGGCCGACATTGAAGTACGCAAGCAGGACGGCACGCTGGTGGCGGTGGCGCAGCACATCCTCAAATGGGTCAAGAACACCAGCTCATGACAGCCGCCACACCAACAATCGGGACCACGCGATCCACGATCGCCTCCTTCCAATGACCAAGCCATCCTCGACACCCTCCAGCGCGAGCGCCGACAAGACCGCACTCGACGACCAGACCGCGATCGTCACCGGCGGCGCGCGCGGCATCGGCCTGGGCATCGCGAAACTGCTGGCCGCACGGGGCGCACGCGTGATCGTGTGGGATCGCGACGTAGCCCCGCTCGATGAGGCGAAAGATTTCAAGCCCGCACGCGCCGACGTGGTCGATGTCGCCGACTACCGTTCGATCGAGCGGGCGTTCGGTGCAGCCACCTCCGCTTTCGGCCAGGTCCACATCGTCGTCAACAATGCCGGCATCAACGGACTCATCGCACCAACCTGGGAGTACCCGCTCGAGGAATGGGACCAGGTCATCGCCATCGACATGACCTCGGTGTTCTACGCCAGTCGACTCGCCGCGCGCCACATGCGCGAGAGGCGCTACGGACGCATCGTCAACATCGCCTCGATCGCCGGCAAGGAAGGCGTGCCCAACATCTGTGCCTATTCGGCCGCGAAGGCAGGCGTCATCGGCTTCTCCAAGGCGTTGGCCAAGGAGCTGTGCGATGTCGGCGTCACGGTCAACTGCATCGCACCGGCAATGACCGAGACCGCGCTGCTCGACACGATGACCGAAGAGCACATCCGCAACATGAAGGCGAAGATCCCGATGGGCCGGCTGGTGCAGATCGACGAGGTGGCGGAGATGGCCGCCTGGATCGCCAGCCCGGCGTGCAGCTTCACCACCGGCTTCGTGTTCGACATCACCGGCGGCCGCGCCACCTACTGACCCCCCACCCACTGACATGAGCCTCAACCAACCCAGCATCGTGGTCGTCGGCGCCGGCGCCATGGGCGGTCTGTTCGGCGGCCTGCTCGCCGAAGGCGGACTGGACGTCACCCTGGTCGACACCTGGGCCGAGCACATCGACGCGATCCGCACGCGCGGGCTGCGTATCGTCGGCGTCGGGGGCGATCGCACGGTTCAGATCAAAGCCGCTGCTGATGCGCGCACCATCACCAGTGCCGACGTGGTTCTGTTCCAGTGCAAGGCGTTCGCCAACGAGCAGGCCGCGCAGAGCGTGAAGCATCTGTTCAGCGGCAATGCGGCGGCAATCAGCTTCCAGAACGGTCTGGGCAACGAGGCGACGCTCGAGCGCGTGCTCGGTGCGGGCACCGTCATCGGCGGCCTGACCGCTCAAGCGGGCCTGACCGAAGCGCCCGGCGTGGTCCGCAACTTCGGCAACCTGCCCACGCACATCGGCGAGATGCAAGGCGGAATGTCGGAACGCGTGACCCGGATCGCGCAGGCTTTCAGCGCGCACGGGTTGCCGACCACGGCGACCGCGGAGATCAAACGCGAGAAGTGGAAGAAGCTGCTGGGCAACGTCGGCCTGGGCGCGATTTCCGCGGTGACCGATCTGCGTTCGTTCGAGATCATGGCCGTGCCGGAACTGCGCGACACCGTGTTTCACCTGGTCGATGAAGCGGCGGCCGTGGCCAAGGCCGAAGGGGTCGCGCTCGACGTGACCGAAGCGCGCTCGGTGCTGATGAAACTGGTCGACACCACGGGCGGCGGCACCGGCACGTCGAAGTCGTCGATGCGCGAAGACATCATCCGCAAGCGCCACACCGAGATCGATACCATCCACGGAGCGGTCGCCGCGCTCGGTCGCAAGCATGGCATCGCCACGCCGACGATCGATGCGCTGGTCGCGCTGGTCAAAGGCTTGCAGGCGCAGTACCTCAAGTAAGCACGCCCCCATGACGATCAACAAGTTCATGTCCGCGGCTGACGCGGTGGCGATGATCAAGGACGGCGACACCGTCGCGCTGACCGGCGGCGGCGGCGGACTGGTGGAGGCCACCTGTCTGCACGCGGCGGTCGAACAGCGCTTCCTCGACAATGGCCATCCACGCGATCTCACGGTAGTGCATTCGCTGGGCATCGGTGACCGGCAGTCACGCGGCCTCAATCGCTTCGCACACGAAGGCATGGTGCGCAAGGTCGTCGGTGGGCATTGGGTGTGGTCGCCGCGCATGCAGGCGCTGGCGCGCGCCAACAAGATCGAGGCGTACGTGCTGCCCGGCGGCGTCGCGATGCAGTTGTATCGCGAGATCGGCGCGGGCCGACCCGGATTGATCACGCACGTCGGGCTGGGCACGTTCTGCGATCCACGGGTCGATGGTTGCCGCATGAACGAAGCCGCGCGCGACTCACTGGCTGAGCTGATCACCATCGATGGGCGCGAGCTGCTGCGCTACAAGCCGTTCGCGGTGAACGTCGCGCTGATCCGCGGCTCGTTTGCCGACGCGCACGGCAACGTCAGCCTCGATCAGGAGCCCGCCAACGTCGATATCTATGCTGCGGCGCTGGCGGCACACAATTCCGGCGGCAAAGTGATCGTGCAGGTGCGCACGGCCGTGGAAGTCGGTGCCCTGCCCGCGCGTGGCGTGCGCGTGCCCGGCGCGATCGTCGATGCGGTGGTGGTCGATCCGGGCCAGTCGATGGGCTACGACGTGGTCTACGATCCGACCATGTCGGGCGAGATGAAAGGTCCGGCGCAACCGCAGCCCGAGCAGCCCTTCACCGTACGCCAGGTGATCGCGCGCCGAGCCGCGGACGAGTTGCGAGAAGGCGCCGTGCTCAATTACGGCTTCGGTATTCCCGACGGGGTGGCCAAGCTCATCGCGGCGCGCGGCCATCTTGATCGCTACTACCAGACCATCGAACACGGCACCTACGGCGGCGAGCTGCTCGATGGCACGTTGTTCGGGTACGCACGCAATGCCACCGCGATGATCGACGGGCCATCGCAGTTCGACTTCTATTCCGGTGGTGGTCTCGACCTCGCTTTCCTGGGGTTCGGCGAGATCGATGCGGCAGGCAACGTCAACGTTTCGAAGCTGGGTGGCGTACCCGTCGGACCGGGCGGATTCATCGACATCGCGCAGAACGCGAAGAAGGTGGTGTTCTGCGGCACATTCGACGCCAAGGGCACCGAGCTCGCGATCGGCAACGGACGGCTCGCGATTACCCGCCACGGCGAAGTCACCAAGCTCGTCAACAAGGTCGAGCAGATCACCTGGTCGGGCGCGCAAGGGCTCAAGCGCGGGCAGGAAACGTTGTACGTCACCGAGCGCGCGGTGTTTCGCCTGACTGATGCAGGCGTTGCGCTGGTCGAAGTCGCCCCGGGTGTCGATGTGCGCCGCGACGTAATCGAGCGCATGCAGTTCGCGCCGCTGGTGCCGCGCGAGCCCGCGCGCATGAATGCCGCGCATTTCGAACCCTGAAGCCTATCCGCAGATTGCACCGATTGCGCTGAACGCCCGCCGATGCGCTGAACGTCAGCAGCTTTGAGCCAGCCGCAGTCGCTGACCCGACGGTACGCGCGAGTAGCACGAGAATCGGTGAAAGCTGCCAGAGTCGCAGAGTAGTAGTGCCGCAAGGAGAATGAACCGCATGCCCCCCGCCCGCATCGCCGTGATCGGCGCCGGCCTGATCGGCCGCAAACACATCGAAGTCCTGCGTTCACACCATCCGGACTACGCTTTGGCGGGCGTGTGCGATCCGTCGCCGGCAGCGAAGCAGGAAGCCGAAACACTCGGCTATCCCTGCTATCCGAACGTCGACGCGTTGCTCGACAAGGCGAAGCCCGACGGTGCGATCATCGCCGTGCCGAATCAATTGCACGTGAGCGCCGGGCTCGCGTGCATCGCGCGCAAGGTTCCGATCCTGATCGAGAAGCCGGTGGCCGACAACGTGCCCGACGCGCTGCGGCTGATCGAAGCGGCAGAGCAAGCCGGTGTGCCCACCCTCACCGGCCACCATCGTCGCCACAACCCGATCATGCGCAGGGCGGCCGAAGTGATCCGCGACGGACGGCTCGGTCGCCTGGTGGCTGCCACCTGCGTCTGGCTCTCGTACAAGCCCAAGGGTTACCACGATCTCGCGTGGCGACGCGAGCCTGGCGGCGGGCCGGTGCTGATCAACGCGATCCACGAGATCGATTCTTTGCGCATGCTGTGCGGCGACGTCGAGTCGGTGCAAGCCACGGCCTCGAACGCGGTGCGCGGCTTCACGGTCGAAGACACGGTCGGTGCCGTGCTGCGCTTCAAGAACGGCACGATCGGCACGCTCACGCTTTCCGATGCCGCCGCGAGCCCCTGGGCGTGGGAGACCACCGCGGGGGAGAATCCGTTCTATCCGAAGACGCCGAACGACTGCATCATGCTCGCCGGCACGCTCGGCTGCCTGACCGTACCATCGCTCGAACTGCGTTGGTACGAGGCCGACAAGCAGAACTGGGGCTTACCGATGACGCAGCAGCGCATTCCGATCACGCCCGCCGATCCTTACTACGAACAGATGCGCAATTTCGCAGCGGTGATCCGCGGCACTGAATCTCCGGTGCTGAGCGGGCGCGAAGGCACGAAAACACTCGCGACGACGCTGGCGATCACGCAGTCGGCACAGGCCGGCACCCCTGTGCGCCCCGATGATCTGATGACCCGGAGGTCTGCCTGATGACCCAGCCCCGCGCCGCCTGCGTGATCGGCTATCCCGCGCGCCAGTCGCGTTCGCCGAAGCTGCACGGCTACTGGATCAAGCGCTATGGCATCAACGGTGACTATCGCGTGGAAGAAATTCTGCCGGAGCAGTTCAAGGCGTTCGTGACGAATCTCGCCGCGAATGGCTATGTCGGCGCCAACATCCCCATGCCGCACAAGGATGCGGCGTTCGCCTTGTCGCAGCCCGACGCGCGCGCCAGCGCCATCGGTGCCGCGAACACGCTGTGGTTGGACGGTACGACGTTGCGCTCGACCAACACCGACGTCGAGGGGTTCGTCGGCGCGCTCGATGGCGCCGATCTCGGCTGGGACAAGCGCATCGAGAGTGCAGTGGTGCTGGGTGCTGGCGGCGCTGCGCGTGCAGTGGTGTACGGATTGATCGAGCGGGGAGTCGGTGCCATCCACGTGGTCAACCGCACCGTGGACAAGGCCGTGGCGATCCGCGATCGCTTCGGCCCGCGAGTCCAGCCCGCCTCGTGGAGTGAGCTGCCTCGCCTGCTCGCCACGACCAGGCTGCTCGTCAACACCACGTCGCTCGGCATGCAGGGCAAGGATCCGCTCGAGATCTTCATGACCGCGCTGAACAACGTGAAGCCGATGGTCGAGGTCAAGTCCCGCCGCGTCGGTGGCGCGAACTACCAGGTTC
>CADECO010000400.1:0-5445 GCA_902825905.1 uncultured beta proteobacterium | reverse complement strand
GACCGAGCGTATCGGAGAGCAGAATGAATTCCTGCCGCGTGCCGGTGCACTTGTGGCCGGTGGCGGTGAGGAACTTGATGCCCTCGAACCACTCGGCCTCGGTGAGGTTCACCTCGCGCGCGAACGCGTGCAGATGCTTCACCAGTCCGTTCATGATCTCCTTCAGCCGCGGACTCGGCGTGGAGGAGAACTGCAACAGCACCGCCTCGGTGACGTTGTGTTCATTGAGGTTGCGGCCAACCGCGTCTTTTTCGCTTGCCATCGCTGCTGCTCCTGCTGCTGATTTAGATGAGCTCCCGACTGCCGTCGGAGAAGTTGATCTTCACGGTGATCGTGCCCTCGTTCATCAACCACGGTCGGACCGTGAAGCTGCGCGCGCCGCTCTTGTGCATCGGGTCGCTCGCGGCGATCTCCTTGGCGTGCGCGAGCGAATTGGCGCGGATGATCACCATGCCCTCGCCGTTCCAGTCCTGCTCGTTGTCGGCGAAGAACGGGCCGGCACCGAACATGATGCCCTTCTTCTCCAACTCGACCTGGAACTTCAGATGCGGCTCGACGTTGGCCATGACCGGGCCCAGGCCATTGGTAGGCTTGGTGAATACGACGTACAACTCCTTGCACAGCATGCCTTTACAGGCACCGAGTATGTCGTTCTTGGAGACTTTCGGATCTGACATGACTTGCTCCTTTTGCGTTCGTGCCGATGGCGTGATGCGGGCGACTACCCGCGGTCCCAGTCGCGAACCGGCTTGGCGCCACGGCCGCGCATGGTGTCCATGTATTGCTTGAGGATGGCGCTGGCGGGCAGGCCCTTGGCGTCGTTGGCCTTGGCCCACTCGAGCGCGAGGTTCTTCATCGACTTGAACAGCTTCTCGCGCTCGGCTGGCGGAAACTCCACGATCTGCAGCGGCGGATTCTGCTTGGCGCCCTGCTCGGCGAAAACCTTCAAGCCGATGCCGTAGGCGCGGTCGGTGCCTTCGGAAACCTTCTCGGAGTATTCGCGACCCACGTCACGCACGATCTTCTGCAATTCCGGCGGCAGCTTGTTGAAGCTGTCGCGGTTCATCGCCAACGCGCCGGCATAGAAGCAACCCATGTTGACCAGCGTGATGTAGTTGACCGTCTCGTGCAGCTTGATGCCAAGCGCGCCGGTCACCACGGTCATCCCGCCTTCGGACACACCGGTCTTGATGTCGTTGTAGAAGGTGGGCAACGCACCGTCGACCGGCGTGGCCCCCATGGCACCGAGCCACGCGCCGATCGTGCCGGCCGCCGAGATCTTCTTGCCTTTGAGATCATCGACCGATCGCACCGGAAATTTGGTGAACAGATGCAGCGGATCGATCGCCATCGCACCCAGATGCACCAGGCCGTGCTTGTCCCACTCGGCCTTGAACTGAGGCACCGAGTCCATCAACTCGTTGTGGACCGCGGACATCAACCGATAGTTGTCGGTGACCCCCGGCGTGTAGGTCGAAACCTGGATGAGCGGCTGGCGCGCGCCCTCGAGATTGGAGAACACCCAACCCATGTCGGCGATGCCTTCGGACACCGAAGTGAGCGTGGCGTTGGCCTTGTACAGCACGCCGTTGTAGGCCTCGCGGAAATTGACCTTGTACTTGCCGCTCGCCTCGGCGCGCTTCTTGATTTCGGGAACGACGTAATTCTTGAGCGCAGCCACCCACGGCACCACTTCCGGATGGCTCGAGCCGATGGTGAGATTGATGGTCTGCTGCGCAGCACTGGGTTGCGCGAATGCCGCGGCAAGCGCGGTGGCGACGAGCATGGCAAGCCCGTTACGGCGGCGAAGCATGGGATCCTCCTCGGCGATACTTGTGGATGGTTGTTCGATGAACTGAGAGGTGAACTGCGGAGTGGCGACGAGTGTAACCCGGAAGAAAGTGGGTGAGGCACCAGCGCGATAGCCGCAGCCGCGGTGGCTACGACGCGTAAGACGAGCCAGCGAAACCGCGGGCGCTACAGCTCGATGGGCGCCGAGCGATTGCTTGCCGAACGCACGATCGCTTCCAGCACGCGCACATTGTCGAGCAGCTGGTCGCGCGTGAACCGATACGTCGCGCGCCCTTGTGCGGCTTGCGCCCACGCCTCGAAGTTCTTGAGCACGGTGTTCGTGGCCGGATACGACTGCGACGTGCGCGCGCCGTTGGCGTCGCACACCACGACGTCGCTCGGCAATCCCTTGTCGACGTTGGCGTTTTCCTTCACTTCGATCCAGCCGCGGGTACCGTAGAGGGCGAAACGGCCGTGATACGGCGTCGAGGAAAGGCAGGTGAGCGAACCCGAAGTGCCGTTGGCGAACTCGATCTGCGCCGAGATGTGGTCTTCGCCCGCCATCTTGTCGTACACCCGGGCGGTCCGCGCGATGACGCGCCGCGGGCGGCCGAGCAGGCTGATGAACAGATCGGTCACGTGGATGCCAAGCGCGGTCATGGCGCCGGCCGGTGCGTCCTTCGCGTTCACGCGCCAGTTCGAAGCGTCCATGTTGGCGAACAGGTTGTGACTCATGTTCGCCTCGGCGTGCAGCAGTTGCCCCAACTCGCCGCCGCGCACCGCGCGCAGCACGTGTTCCATCGCCGGCTCGAACCGCCGCTCGTGACCGATGCCGAGGATCCGCCCCGCCTTGTCGCACGCGGTGAGGATGCGCTCCGCGCCGGCTGCGGTCAGCGTGAGCGGCTTTTCGCAGAACACGTGTTTGCCGGCGGCGACCACCTTCAGCACCTGCTCTTCGTGCTGACTATGCGGCGTGGCGACGATCACCGCGTCGACGCCGGCGTCGCGCAAAACTGCGTCGATCGAATCGCTCAGCTGCACGCCGAACTCTTGCGCGAACCCGTCCAGGCCTGCGAGCGCGACGTCGACCCCGTGGGTGACACGGATTTCGGCGCTCTGATGCAGGCACTTGGTGATCTGCTTGCCCCACCAGCCCAGGCCGATGACTGCTGCGTTCAACATGATTGACCTCTGCTAGCGGCGCGCGCGCGCGGGCTTCTTCGAGGTACGCCTGCTGGCCGCTTTCTTCTTCGCTGCGCGACGTGCAGGCACGTATCCCACGGCGTCAACCTCCAGGCCCATGTCGAGCGGCGTGCGGCCTGCTTGCATGCGCGTGCGCGCTGGCCAGGTTTCGGGGCTGGAGAAGTACTCGCGGTAGATGCGATCGAACACTTCGGACTGGCTCTGATCCTTCAGCCACACGATCACCTTGAGCAGGCAGTCCATGTTCGAGCCGGCCGCCTCCATGAGCTTCTTCATGTTGTCCATCACGATGCGGACCTGCTGCTCGAACGGGATGTCCGGATATTTCGGCAGCGGCCTGCCTTCGCGGCGTGCATCGATCATCGCCTGCGCGAATTCGGGCGTGAACGGCGGCAAGCCCGAGATGTAGATCATGTTGCCGTGCTTGACCGCCAGATTGATTGGCCCACCGGTGCCCAGCAGGCCGGCGGTGATGACTTGCTTTTCCATCGTGTGCGTCCTCGATGCTCGTTCCGGCTTTCTGATCGGGCAGCTTGCGCGTCGCTTCAAACGCGGTCGGTCGGCAGGCCCGACAGCCGCTCGATCAGTTTCACCACGGCGATGAAATCCTCGTCGGCGTAACCGTCGCCGCTGGTGAGCTTCATCAGCTGGCGCGTGATTGCGGTCATCGGCATCGAGATGTTGAGCTCATCGCCTGCTTCGAGCATCAGGTCGAGATCTTTCGAGAGCATCGCCGGCGTGAACGTCGGCGTGAAGTCGCGCTTCTTGAGCAGCTCTGCTTTCGCCTTCAGCCACGGCGAGCCGATGGTGCTGGCGGTGAGGCCGTCGAGCATGGTGTTCCATTCGATGCCGCCCTTGCGGCCGAGCGCGAGCGCTTCGGCCATCAGCGAAGCCGTATTCGCCACCAACAGATTGATCACCAGCTTCATGTAGCGCGCCTGCTCCTCTCCGCCCACGTACACCTGCGCGGTGCTGAACTTTTCCACTGCGGGTTTGACGCGCTCCCACGCATTTTTCGGACCGGATGCGAGCGCGGTGAGCTGACCCTTCTCGGCCGAGAACGAGTTGCCCGATACCGGCATGCGCACGTACGGCACGGCCCGCGTCTGGGCTTCGCGCGCCACCACCGCGGAAGCGCTTGCCGACACGGTGCTCGTCTCGACGAACACCGCGCCCGGCCGCAGGTTGCTGAGTACGCCCTCCGGTCCGAGCGTGATCTGATGCAGCACCTTGTCATTCGGAATCGAGGAGAACACCACGTCGCTCGCGCGCGCGCACTCGGCAACGGAACTCGCAACGGTGGCGCCGTTGGCCTGCGCACGAGCGCGCGCCGCCGGATCGGGATCGCACACCGTCACCGCATAGCCCGCCTTCGACAGGAAACGCGACATCGGCGAGCCCATGCGGCCCACCCCGATGAAACCGATCTTCATGATTTCCTCCTTGTCATCGAGCGAGGCGAGCCTCTGTCGGGCGCACCGCTCGGGTTACTGCTGAATGGCGCAGCGCCGCCGCGCGCCTACGCCGCTTTGGCCAGACCCATCTCCACCAGAATGCGGTGACCCGATGCGTAGATCTGACGCTTGCGCTCGGCCAGCTTCGGATAGAGCAGCTTGTAGTCGCGTTTCCTGAACTCGCCGCCGATCAGCACATGTTCGACGTTGGCCAGACTGGTCTGCAGCACCACGCTGGTGACCGGATCGTGCACCGGCCACATGTTGAGCGCCTGGGCGTCGATCACGACCACGTCGGCCTGCTTGCCCGGCGTGAGCGAGCCGATGCGATCGTCCATCTTCAGCATCTTCGCGCCTTCGATCGTCACCCACTCGAGCGCCTCGCGGCAATGGATCGTACCGGTGGCAGGCAGCTTGCCTTGCGTGCGACGCGACTCGTCGTTGTCGAGCGCGCGCTGGCTTTCGAACGCGCCGCGCGCCACGTTGAACATGTCGCCGGCCACCGCCGATTCCAGATCGACGCCTAACGAAGGCCTTGCGCCCAACTTGCGCAGCCGACCGGTGATGGCGAAGCCGTGGCCCTGCAGCATCTCGGAGTCCGGGGTGAGCGAGAACGTCACGCCCTGGCCGAGCATGAACTTGAGCTGTTCATCGGACAGCGTCTGGCCATGCACGATGTTGTTGTTGTCGCCGAGCAGCCCGTCTTTGCGCAGTCGGTCCCAACCGTCGGGCGTGCGCGCTTCGGCGCCGGCGCAGTGCATGCTGGCGATCAACCCGAACTCGCGCGCGAGCTTGAAATCGTCAACTGCAACATCGTAGGTCGAGTAGTGCGGCCCGAGAATTGCCAGCCCGAGCGTGACGAGCTGATCCTTGCTGGCGAAGCGCGAACGCGTGAGACGCTCGACCTCGCTGCGGGGATGCGGCACCTCCCAGAACGGCTTCTGTCCGGGTTTCGGATCGGGCTTGGGCGAGCCGTGGAAGAACATCGCGCGGATAC
>CADECO010000399.1:215-5456 GCA_902825905.1 uncultured beta proteobacterium | reverse complement strand
GCGCGCTTCTGCAGGAAGTCCTGCATGCGCTGCTTCGCCTCGGGCGAGCTTTGCGCGATGCCGGCGATCATCGACTCCATGAACATGCCGTGATCCTGACTCGCCTCGGCGATGCGCGGTAGCGCGTGCATGATCGCGAAGTTGGTCATCTGCGTATTCATGGCGATCTTGCGCGCCAGTTCCCTGGCCTTGGCCATCCCTTCGCCTTCGGGCACCAGGTAGTGCGACAGCCCGAGCGTCTGACCTTCCTGCGCATCGTAGACGCGGCCGGTGAGCATCATCTCGCCCATGCGCGAGAAACCGATCAGCCGTGGCACGCGGGCCGATCCACCGCCACCGACGAAGATGCCACGCTGGCCCTCGGGCAGACCGTAGAACGCTGAAGGCTCCGCCACCCGCACATGCGCCGCGGTGGCCACCTCCAGTCCGCCGCCTACCACGGCACCATGCACCACCGCGATCACCGGCACCGTGCCGAACTGGATGCGATCGAGGGACCGGTGGCCGATGTACGAATGCATGAATCCGTCGGCGGCGGAGCGTTCGCTCAGCACCGACAAATCGAGGCCGGCGCAGAAATGCTCTCCCGCTCCGGTGAGGATCGCCACCCGCACGCCGTCGGGGATGTTCGAGAACACGCGCTCGATGCCCTGGAACAGATCATCGTTCAGCGCATTGCGCTTGGCCGGTCGATTGAGTCGGACGTGCAGGATCTCGCCGTCGCGCTCGGTGTGGATGACTTCACTCATCAGTCTGCCTTTGCTCCAGAGTCCTTGACCACCTTGGCCCAACGTTCGATCTCGGCGCGAATGATCGCGTCGAACTGTTCCGGCGTATTGCCCACAGGCGTCAGACCGAACCCGGCCATGCGTTCCTTGAGTTCGGCCACCTGCAGCACCTTCACGAAATCAGCGTTGATCTTGCGCACGATCTCGCGCGGCGTCGCGCCGGGCACGACGATGCCGTTGATGCTCTGCGTAACGAAACCGGGAATCGTCTCGGCGACGGTCGCGATGTCCGGTGCCATCGGCTCGCGCCGGGCGCTGCTCACGGCAATCGGCTTGAGCTTGCCCGATTTGATGTACGAGAGCGACGAGAACAACGGATCGATCAGCAAGTGAATGCGCCCGGCCATCACTTCTGGATAAGCCGGACCGCTGCCCTTGAACGGCACATGCACCATGTCGATGCCTGTCGTGGCTTTCAGCATCTCGCCGGTCAGGTGCATGGCACTGCCGCTTCCCGGCGTGGCGTAGCTCAGCTTGCCCGGCGACTTCTTCGCCAGCGCGATGACTTCGGCCAGCGTGTTCGCTTCCAGTGAAGGCGAAGCCACGATCACGATGTGCGAGACCGCCGTCATGGTCACGCCGGTCAGGTCCTTCAGCGTGTCGTAGGGCAGGCTCGAACGCAGACTCGGATTGATCACGTGCGAGGTCACCACCAACCCGATCGTGTGTCCGTCGGGCGGCGCCTTGGCGACGACCTCAGTGCCGACGATCGTGTTCGCGCCGGGCTTGTACTCGATCACGACCTGCTGACCCCAAAGCGGCTGCAGGTGCTGCGCAAACAGCCGCGCGAGGATGTCGATCGCCCCACCTGGCGCATTGGGCACGATCAGGCGCACCGGTTTGCTCGGAAACGCGCTTGCCTGCGCGCGTGCATCGAGCGCCGCCGACGCCGCACCGACTGCAATGAACAAAGACGCGAGCCCGCGCATCATGCTCGACGATGCGCGCCGCATCTTCACTCGCGCTGCGCTCGAAGTTCGCGTTCCGGTTTGTGCTGCGCTTCGTCTCGTTCTCATTCGAGCAACACCGCTCCCTTGTGCACCGGCTGCACCGTGCGCTGATACACCGACAGCCAGCCGCGCTCATGTTGGGCGCCGAATTGCCGCGGTTGCTGCTGACGCACGGCAAGCGTCGCTGCGTCCACCAGAAGATTGACCTCACGCTTGGTGACGTCGATCTCGATGGTGTCGCCATCGTCGACATAGGCGAGCGGCCCCAGTTCGGCCGCCTCGGGTGAAGCTTCGCCCACCACCAGTCCGCGATTGACCAGCCCCGACAACTGCCCTTCGGTGATCACGCCGACCTGATCGATCAACCCGGCGCCGTCGAGCGCGAACACAACCGCCGAGGTGAGCGCCATCCCCGGTCCGCCGCGTACGCCCAATCCGCGCAGCACCACGACGTGGCCCGGCTTCACCTCGCCTGCCTTGATCGCCGCGAGCGCCTCGTCACGCGAGTGATAGAGGACCGCCTTGCCGGTGAACTGCAACGTGCGTTCAGCGGTGCCACCGAGCCGCACGATGCCCCCACCGGGCAGCAACGAGCCGCGCACGACCACGATCGATGGCCGTCGCGACAGCGCGTCATCGAGCGGGCGAATCACCTGCGAATTGGCGACTTCGGTTTCGCTCAGAATCTCCGCCACCGTCTGACCCGACACTGAGCGGGCAGCACCAAACAGCAGCGGCTCGAGTTGCTTCATCACCGCGCGCGCGCCACCGGCATCTTCGAGGTCTTCGATCAACCCTGCGCCGTTCGGGCGTATCGCCGCGAGCAGCGGGACCCGATCGGCGTATGCCTGGAACAGACCGTAGACGTCTGCATCGATCCCGGACTCGGTCGCGATCGCCTGCAGATGCTTGACGCAGTTGATCGATCCGCTCAACGCCAGCACCAGCATCGAGGCGTTGGCGATCGATTCGCGGCTCATGATGTCGCGCGGCTTGATGTCGTCCCACACCATCTGCACGATGCGCTCGCCCGCGCGACGCACGAAATCCATCATCTTCGGACTGTTGGCCCGCACCGGCGCGCTGCCGGGCAAGGCCATGCCGAGCGCCTCGCACACGATATGCATCGAGTTCGCGGTGCCCATGCCCGCGCACACGCCGGGCCCTTGCACTGCAACGTCGGCCATCTGCGCGAGCTCTTCGACAGTGATGCCACCCGAGGATACGTAGCCGGCCTTGAGGAACACTTCTTCGATATCAACGTGCTCGCCGCGGTAGGTGCCGCTTTGCTGATAGCCGCACACCACGACAATGGTCGGAACGTTGAGCCGCCCGGCCGCCATCAGTTGCCCTGGCGTGGTCTTGTCGCACGAAGCCAGGCACACCATGCCGTCGAGCAGCGCGCCCTCGACCTGCACCTCGATGTCATTCACGATCAGATCGCGCGAGGGCAGGATGTAACCCCCACGCTTGCCCGCGCTGGTGATGAAATCGCTCGGTGCGGCGGTGCGGATCTCGAACGGTATGCCGCCGGCCGCGCGGACCGCCGTCTTGAGTGCCGCCGACACTCCGTCGAGATGGCTGAAACAGCTCGACAGCTCCGAAGAGCTGTTGACGATCGCGATCTTGGGCTTGGCCATGTCGGCGTCAGACAGCCCCAATGCCCGCCACTGTGCCCGCCGCCCGGCCCACAACGCGGTGCCGGGTTCGAGATTGCTGCGCAGCTTGCGAGCCATCAGCTTTGGATCACTTCGCGCTCGTCGAACTGCATGTTGGGTAGTCCACCGGCGGCCGGGTCGTTGCCGAACAGCTGCTTGAAATCAAAGGTACAGAGGCGGCCGGGCTGCTTCGGCACACCGTTGACGTCGAACAGCCACATCTCGCGCGGCACATCGCGAAAGCCCGGCCGGTCGATCCACAGCCGCACCAGATGGCGGCGCCGCTCGGGCTCCGGATAATCCTGGAACGTGGTGCGCGAGTGCAAGAGCGTGTAGTTGTTGAGCACCACCATGTCGCCGCGCTCCAGATAGAAGGCGAGCCGGTTCTCCGGCGCCTTGGCGATTTCATCGAACAGATCGAGCGCTTCGATGTCGGTGGCGGTGATCGGCTGCCCCGCCGCGCGCTGGCCGGCGGCGGTGCCGGCGCGTTGATCGCGGCAGCTCCCCTGGCCGTTGCGCAGTGCGACCACGGGCCTCCGCTAAGGCGTGCCCGGGTGTTCCCCCTCTCCCTCCTCGCCCAGCCGGTGATAGTGAAACCCGCGATAGAGCGGTGCTAGCAGGTGTGGCGCACGACGCCGAATCTCGTCGTGCACTGTCACCGCGCTCGATACGAAGCTCGCGCCGCCTTCTTGTGCCTTGTGCCAGCACGCCAGCGAGATCATCGCAGTCACGTCGCTGTGCATCCGCGCTTCGATGTTGGTGCGGAAGTAGCGCGGCGTGGTCTCCTCGCGTGACGCATCGAGCACATGGCCGATGCGCTCGCCCTGCGCGCTCTGCGAGAGCATGTCGCCGAAGTGCAGCCCCACTGCCCACACCGACGCCGCGAACGCATCGAAGCCGCGATCGAGCGGCAGGCCGCGCAGCACCACGAAACCGCGCCCGGCTCGCACCTGCTCGCAGGCCTGTGCCAGCTTCTCGCCCAACGCACCGAAGCGAACATCCGCGCGGGTCAAGGTTTCCGGTTGCCGCACATGCCCGTCGCGTTCCACGCGATCGAGAGCAGCGGCGAGCTCGGCCTGATCAGCCACGTCGAAGCGCAGCGTGTAGGGCTCATACGATGGAAAACTCCCGCGCGTCCAAGCCATCGCATCGGTGTCGACGCGTGGACCGTCGGTGATGGGCTCGCTGCTTGTTCGTGCATGCATAACGACGGCCGGCTCGTTGGATGGTTACGAACGACGTGAACGCTGATCAACGACTCCGCTGACCAACCACGCGCCGCGACGATCGATTGACCGGGCAAGATTGACCGGGCAATCGCGTGGGGCTCAATATTACCCTTCGACCACCCCGGCATCGCCGCCATGACCTCAGATTCGCGCACCGCGCACGCGTTGGGAACGATCAACGAACCGGCCCGTTCGATTCCCATCATCGGCGAGTACGAAGTGGTGGTGCTGGGCGGCGGACCGGCCGGCATTGCCGCGGCCCTCGCCTCGGGGCGCGCCGGCCGCTCCACCGTGCTGATCGAACGCTACGGCCTTCTCGGCGGCCCCGGCCGCAAACCCGGACAAACCCCACGCGCCCCACAACCCCGGCGGGGGCTCCCGGGGACCGGGCCCCCCCCCCCACCCCCAAACCCGGAAGCGCGCGCGCCACAAGGAAGCGCGCCCGGCGCGGGGGTTTTTCCGGGCCGCCAGGCGGCCCGCGGCTGGTGGGGGCGGGGGCCCCGCGGGAAGTACTTTTGCGGTCGGCGTGGGGGAGGGGGGGGGGGGGAACATACTATCCTGCCAACGGGGGCCGGGGGCAGGCGGGGGGCCGGAGCCGGCACGGGCCGGCGTTGGG
>CADECO010000399.1:0-205 GCA_902825905.1 uncultured beta proteobacterium | reverse complement strand
CGCGGCGGGTCTGAGCACTTTCTGCGGCCTGCACGCTACCGTGCACGGCGAGCATCGGCGCGTCATTCGTGGCGTGGTCGACGAGTTGCTCGAGCGACTCGACCGGATGGGCGGCCTCAACGCCCCGCACCTGTCGGTGCAGAGCCGCATCACCGCGCAGGCCTACGACATCTCCGCCTACAAGATCGCCACCGACGAGATGCTG
>CADECO010000398.1:1665-5462 GCA_902825905.1 uncultured beta proteobacterium | reverse complement strand
ATTGGCCACGAGTACGAAGCCGCCACGCGGCAGTCGCTCGGTGCCGCTGACGTGCAATCGCATACCGGTGAGTCGAAGCAGCAGGCGCATCGCGGCCCGCACAGCTGCGAAGCCCGACTCGACGCCGGACGAGGCCGCCACTCGCGCCCAACACACCACGGCGATCGGCACGAACACCGCCCAGACGTAGCCGCCGTAGAGCCAATCGAACGCGGCACCGACCCACCGCTGCAACAACGTGCGTGCGGCGTAGCCGAGCAACGTGGCACGACTGGCTGCTCTGCGCGCGCTGCGCGGCGCACCAGCGGACGGTTCCGCGACTTCGCGATGCACTGATCCGGCCTCGAGCGCCGCTCGTGTAGCAGCACGGCGCACTTTGCCGCTCGAGGTCTTGAGTACGGCATGCGGTTCGGCGAGAACGATTTCGTCGGCCGGCTCGCCGATGGCCTCGACCACGGCCTGCCCGATCGCCGCGCGCAAACGCGTGCGCGCCGGCGAATCAGTGAGCCGCGTCTCGGCCACGACGACCAGGCGCTCGGTTGCGGCAACGACGTCTGCCCGACCAAATGCCGCTACGCACCCGCGGCGCACGCCTTCGACCTCACCGACGGCGGCCTCGATCTCATGGGGGTAGAGATTGCGTCCAGCGCGGATGATGATGTCCTTCACGCGACCGGTGACGAACAACTCACCTTGTGCGAGATAGCCTCGATCGCCGGTATCGAGCCAGCCGTCACGAATCAGGCGCGCGCTGGCCGCCGGATTGTGGAAGTAGCCGCGCGTGGCCGATGGTCCGCGGAATTCGATACGACCCTCGGCGCGCTCCGGCAGCACAACCCCATCTTCATCGACGACACGCAGCGCGTGGCCCGGCAGCACACGCCCGCTCGACACGAATTCGAGCGCGTGCGGATCCTGCGCAGCCGGTTGGGCGCGCCGGTCGTGGACGAACCGTTCACGATCGACGCGGTCGATCCACGGCCCGCGCTCGAGCGGCGGAAATGCCAATCCCACCGACGACTCGGCCAGCCCGTACACCGGCGTCAGCGCCTCGCGACGCAACCCGAACGGCGCGAACCGCTCGGCGAAGCGCCGCAAGGTTTGCGGCATGACCGCTTCCGCGCCGTTGACCGCCAGGCGCCATCGACTCAGGTCGACGCCTGCCAGCTCGGCATCGACGATGCGACGCGCACACAGCTCGTAGGCGAAGTTGGACGCGGCGGAGATCGTGCCGCCGTGCACGTGCATGGCCTGAAGCCAGCGCGCCGGACGCGACAGGAACGCGAGCGGCGACATCACCACCAGCGGCATCGCGTGCAGCATCGAGCCGAACCATGCACCGATGAGCCCCATGTCGTGGTAGAGCGGCAACCAGCTCACGAACACGTCGTCGGGGCGCGGCTGCACCAGCGTGCCCATCGCGCGCAGATTGGCAAGCAGATTGCGATGGGTCAGCACCACGCCCTTCGGATCGCCGGTGCTCCCGGAGGTGTACTGGATGAAGGCGATGTCGTCGGGAGCGATCGCGACCGGCTGCGGTGTGCGCGACCGCGAAGTGAGCTCATCCGGACTCAACACGAATCGCACCGTGCGTGCATGGGCGCGCAGCAGTTGCGCGGCGAAGCGCGTCTGCCGATCGGCGATGAGCACCGCCGCCCGCGCATTGGTGAGGATGCCGGCGTGACGCCGCACGTGCTCCACCAGTTGCGCCGCTCGCGTCGGCGGATAGATCGGCACCGGAATGCCCCCGGCAAGCAGGATGCCAAGGAACACCTGGAAGTACGCCGGCCCGGTCGCCAGCATGATGCTCGCCGTCTCTCCAGGCTCGAATCCGCGAGCCTGCAGATTGCCGGCGATGGCTTCGGCAGCCTGCCACAACGCGCGATGCGTGATCGTCGTCGCCGCGCCTTCCGCGACGGTGCGAATATGTTCGTGCTCGGGCTGCGTGTTGCTCAGCCAGCGAAACGCGTCGACGAGCGTGACGATCGATTCCGGGACGGGTGCGCGGCCGGCCGTGCCTGCGCGGGGCGCATCGAGAGCATCGAACGGCGCAGCGGGTCGTGTCGCGATGCTCGAGGCTGTCGGACGAGTCCGCTTCCCTGTCTCACCACCCGCCGTATCGAGCGCAGCAGTAATTTCCGCAACGAGATCGCGCAACGACTCCGCGCGCGCGAGCAGATCTTCAGGAAGATCGACGGCGAATGTCCGCTCCAGCCGAACCAGCAGTTCGGCGCGCGACAGACTGTCAAGGCGCAGCTCACGCTCGAACGAACTGTCGAGCCCGACCGCCGCGTCAGCCGGTTCGGTACCGTGAATCTCGGCGAGCAATCTGCGCGCGACCTCGAGCACACGCGCGGTAATCGCGGCGCGATCGGGCAGACCATCAGCTGAGCGAGCCGCGGCGTTGTCCATGGCGCATGGTGCGGATCGGAAATTCCCCTACTTTGACTATTCGCAATCGTCCTTTCGCAGGCGCATGGTGTAGTGATCGAGCCGCAACTCGTGATGACACCACCATGAAGATCCTGATTCCGTTCGACGGTTCGGCGCACGCTGAGCATGCCCTGGCGCACGCCCTGAAGGCGTACCCCAATGCGGCCGAGAAGGATCTGCTGCTGCTCAACGTACAGCATCCGATCGTCTATGGCGAAGTGGCGATCTACATCCAGGCCGACAAGCTCGAAGAGATGGCGCGCGATGCCGCGACGCGTGCGCTCGATGTGGCCAAACCGATCCTGGAGCGCGCGGGCCGTCAGGCTACGCGGTTGATGGAGATCGGCGACATCGGCGAGACCATCGCGGCGATCGCCAAGCGGCAGCAGGTCGATGCGATCGTCATGGGCACGCGCGGCATGGGGGCAATTGGCACGTTCATTATCGGATCGGTCGCGAGCAAGGTCGTGCACCTGGTGGATGTGCCGGTGACGCTGGTGAAGTAGCGAGCGCACGGCGGCTCGCGCGAGGGCGCTTGGCTTGATAAGCTGGTGGAAGGTCCTGCCAAGCCGGCAGTGGGCCCTCCAGCAGGGGAGGTGAGTCGTGTCGAACGAGTCGCCGCAGTCGCATCCCCTGGTTGAACTTCCCCTGGCCGCGTTGCATCGGCGGCATGGCGCGCGCATGGCGCCCTTCGCCGGCTATGCGATGCCGATTCACTATCCGCAAGGCATCCTGGCCGAGCATCAGCACACGCGCACGCGCGCCGGCCTGTTCGACGTGTCGCACATGGGGGCCATCTCGGTCGTCGGTGCACAGGCGGCTGAGGCGCTCGAAGCGCTGTTGCCCACCGATCTGCGCGACCTCCCGATCGGCCGACAGCGCTACACGTTCTTCACCAACGATGCCGGCGGCGTGCTCGACGATCTGATGATCGCGCGGCTGGACCCGCAGCGCTTCTGGCTGATCGTCAACGCCTCGCGCAAGCACGACGATCTGGAATGGCTGCAAACCCGCCTCGGCGGCCGCGGCCTGCAGATCACCGCGCACGAGGATCGCGCACTGCTCGCGTTGCAAGGCCCCGCAGCGGCGGGCGTGCTCGCTCCCATTCTGCCGCCGGTTGCACCGATGCGATTCATGGACGTACTGCGTCTTCCGTTCGAAGGCGCCGAATGCGTGCTCTCGCGATCGGGCTATACCGGCGAGGACGGCTACGAGATCTCGGTGCCGAATGATCGGGCCGCAGCGTTGGCCGAGCGGTTGCTCGCCGAGCCCGATGTCGCGTTGGCCGGGCTGGGGGCGCGCGATTCGCTGCGCCTCGAAGCGGGCCTGTGCCTCTACGGCAACGATCTGGACGAGTCCATCAC
>CADECO010000398.1:0-1565 GCA_902825905.1 uncultured beta proteobacterium | reverse complement strand
CCGGCGGCTTTCCGGGCAGCGCACGCATCGAACGCGAACTGGCCGAAGGCTGCGCGCGCCGGCGCGTGGGTCTGCGCCCGGACGGTCGTGCACCGCTGCGCGCCGGACAGGCCTTGACCGACGAGCAGGGTCAACCGGTCGGCCGGATCACCAGCGGCGGCTTTGGTGCCACGATAGACGGACCGATCGCGCTCGCCTACGTCGATCACACCCACGCCGCCATCGGCACCCTCCTCCACGCGCGCGTGCGCGATCAGGACCGCACGAGCCGCGTCGTCCCCCTGCCCTTCGTGCCGCACCGCTACGTCCGGGAGAACCAGCAATGACCGTACGCTTCACCCAAGATCACGAATGGATTCGCCTGGAAGGCGGCGACGTCGGCGTGGTCGGCATCACACCGTTCGCGCAGGAACAACTCGGCGACATCGTGTTCGTCGAACTGCCCAAGATCGGCCGCACGGTGAAACAGGGCGAAGAGGTCGCGGTGATCGAATCGGTGAAAGCGGCCGCCGATTGCAAGGCGCCGGCCAGCGGCACGGTCATCGAGGTGAACAAAGCGCTGGAGGACGATCCGGCCACCGTCAACCGCGATGCGCTCGGCGCCGGCTGGTTCTTCAAGCTCAAGCTCGACCAGCCTGCGCAGGTGACAGGCCTGCTCGATGAGTCTGCCTATCAGGCCATCGCGAAACCTGCATGAACACCGCCACGACCATGCAGCCGCTGGCTGCCTTGGAAGATCACGACGCGTTCGTCGCACGGCATCTGGGTCCGCGCGCCGACGATTGCAGCGCGATGCTGGCCGCACTCGGTTATCCGGGCATGGAAGCGTTCATCGACGCAGTGGTACCCGCGGCACTGCGACGCACGCAATCGTTCGAACTCCCGGCCGCACGCACCGAGCCCGAAGTGCTTGCCGCCCTGCGCGCAATCGCCGCGCGCAATCGCACGCTGCGCTCGTTCATCGGCATGGGGTACGCCAACTGCCACACGCCCTCGGTGATCCTGCGCAACGTGCTGGAGAACCCGGGCTGGTACACCTCGTACACGCCCTATCAACCGGAAATCTCGCAGGGGCGGCTGGAAGCGCTGCTCAACTTCCAGACGATGATCGGCGATCTCACCGGTTTGCCTATCGCCAACGCATCGATGCTCGACGAGCCCACCGCGGCGGCTGAAGCCATGACGCTGGCGCAGCGGGTGAGCGATTCGCCGCACCAGCGCTTCTTCGTGGCGGCAGACAGCCATCCGCAGACGATTGCGGTAGTGCATACGCGCGCGCAGGCACTGGGCATCGAACTGGTAGTGGGCGATCCGTTCCGCGATCTGGAGCAGGCGCAGGTGTTCGGCGTGCTGCTGCAGTATCCGGGCACTACCGGCGCGATTCATGACTATCGCGCGCTGATTGCAGCGGCACGCGAGCGCGGCGTGATCGTCGCGATGGCGGCCGATCTGCTCGCGCTGTGCCTGCTCACCTCGCCAGGCGAACTCGGCGCGGAGATCGCGGTCGGCTCGGCGCAACGCTTCGGCGTTCCGCTGGGGTTCGGTGGTCCTCATGCCGGCTATCT
>CADECO010000397.1:0-5471 GCA_902825905.1 uncultured beta proteobacterium | reverse complement strand
GATTAGCGAAGCGCCGGCCGAGGGTCGTGACCTGAAGCCGGGGATCGTCGGGCTCCGCCGGCGCGGGTACCAGGCCGCGGCCGAGGAGCCAGAGCGCCAAGTGGTGGGCGCGTTCCGGATCGAGCCGCCACAGGAACGGCCGCGCGGCGGAATAAAAGTCCATGGATTACAATCCCCAAGCTCCCGGCCGGCCTTATAGCAGGGGACCGCGATCCGGCCAAATCGCCGTCGTTTCGTCGGCAACTCCACACCGAAGCCCAGCGATCGGTCAGAACCCCCACTTATACCGTTGGGCTACCTATACCTCTGCGCAGAATATTTTCAGGTACGATGGGAGTACATTGCCTCTCGCTAAAGGGGCATCGGGCCTGTGGGCAGCCCAGTTGCGGCCGTGGTTCGAGGTTGGGAGGGGTTGAAAATGCTGAATAATGGCGTGGAGGGCGCTCCGGTGGATCGCCCAGCTGAAAGCAGTGCGCGAGCGGGGCTCGTTCCCATGTTGCAGCACGCGGACGTGTGGCGCGGGATCGACCGGTTGGCTGCCAAGCATGGCCTCTCGGCCTCCGGCTTGGCCCGGCGGGCGGGCCTCGATCCCACCGCCTTCAATCCCAGCAAGCGCATCACGCGCGAGGGCCGGCCACGCTGGCCTTCGACCGAATCGGTCGCCAAGATCCTGACCGTCACCGGCGAGAGTTTCTCCAGCTTCGTGCAACTGACCGGCGCCCCAGGCACCGGCGAGGGCGCGACGTTCCAGGAATCGAGCATCTGCAGCGCCAGCTCCGGCAGATCGTTGTCGCCCACCAGTCGCGCGGACAGGTTGACGCCGACGCGCAATCGGATGCCGTCATTCTGCAGGCTGACCAACTGCCGCAGGATCGTGTTGAGCACCAGCTCGGTGAGCGGATAGAGCAGATCGGTCCGTTCGGCGACTTCCGCAACGGCCAACGGCGAGGCACGTTCGCCGTTGCGCCGCGTCCAGCGCATCAATGCCTCAACGGCTGAGCAGCGACCGGTGCGCAGGTCGATCTGCGGCTGATATGCCACCGTAATCAAGTTGCCGCGGATCGCGTCGCGCAGTTCGTCCAGCAGCAGCGGATCGGCACGCGAGGCCATGTGCTCGGGCTGGAATCCGACTACGGCCTGATCATCGAGATGCGCAGCGCGGCGTGCGAGATCGGCAGCCTCGATGAGTTGCAGACTGGTCCGGCCGTGCGCGGGTGCGATCGCCACGCCGACGCACGGATGCAGACCGATGTACCCCTCGTTCGAGTCTGCCGCGCCGGCGAGCACGCGCAGCACCTGATGCGCCGTCACGCTGGCGAACCGCTCGTGGGCGATGTCGTACAGCGCGATCCAAAGCTCATCGGCCGACACCATGCAATAGCGATCGCCGGGCTGGAGCAACTCGCCCAGGCGCTGATGGATACGCTGGACCAGCCGTTGCGCGTGCGCCGCACCGATCAGTGCCCCGATGCGATCGGTCTGGCGCAACTCGATCGCCAGCATCGCGCTGAGCGAGTCGCCGCGCCGCGCAAGTGCATCTAGATGCGCCACAAAAGCAGCAGGCGCCAGCGCATGCGGCAACGTCTCGAGTGCGACGACGGCGTTATCGGACATGGAATCGATGCGCCGCGCGAGTCGAACTCAGTTGGAATCGAGCATCGCCGGCTGGGCCGAGGCGGTGTAGCCGTCGACATCCAGGCCGAACGCTCCAGCGGGCAGGCCGCGCACGATTCGCACCGGCTCGCCGTCGACCCGGGCGCCGTCGCGCAGGAGATCGACTTCCGTCGGCTGCGAGCGCGGCTTCTTCTGGGAATCGGTCAGCAGCAGCACCTTCGGCTGCAGCCGCCGCAGACGGTTGTGCCGCAGCACGACCCCTACATGACCGGTGGACAGCTCGACCAGCGTACCGACCGGAAAGACCCCGATCGCCTGTACGAAGCGCTCGACCAGCGCGGGCTGGAAGTATTCGCCGCTCCACTCGAACAGGCGCAGCATCGAATCGCTCGGCGCCATCGCCTCGGCGTAGGGTCGCGGCGAGACGAGTGCCGCGAAGCAATCCGCCAATCCGGCCATGCGGCCGTAGACCGAGATCTGGTTGTCACGCAAACCCTGCGGATAGCCCTGACCCTTCATGCGCTCGTGGTGCTGAGCGATGCCTTCGAGCACCTCGCGTGAAATGCCGCGCGTGCCCTGCAGGATCTCCAGGCCGTAATCGACGTGGCGCTTGATCTCTTCGTATTCGGCGTTGGTGAGCTTGCCGCGCTTGTCGAGCAGTTCGCGCGGCACGCGCACCTTGCCCACGTCGATGAGCATGCCGATCATGCCCAGGTTGCGCAGCTCGTTGCGCGGAAAGCCCATGTGCCGGCCGAGCGCCAGCAGGTACACCGCCACGCGCAAGCCGTGCGCGTAGGTCTTCTTGTCGGTGTTGCGCAGCCGTGCGACCCACATCATCGCGTCGGGGTTGGCAACCATCGTGTCGACCAGATCGTTCGAGGTCTGCTGCACCTTGTCCATGTGCAGGGTGTTGCCCATCTCGATGTCCTGCACGATCCGCTCGAGCGTCTGCTCGGTGTTGGCGAGCGTCTGCTGCGCGCGCGGCAACTCGGCCTCGATCGCACGCTCCTCGCGATACTCGACGAGCTTGGTGACCGTCGGCGGAACCAGCGTCTGCGGCACCGGCAGGACCGGACCGTCCGTGGCAGTGCCGGGTTGACCGGGTTGCCCCGGCTGTCCGGGTTGCGTATTGCCCATGCTCGCCAGGCGCGATTCGAGGCGTGCGATCGCCTGCGCCAGCTTGCGCACCGACTCCGACGAATTCACGATCCGGCCTTCAGCGCCGGTGCGCAGCGCGTTGACGTTGGGCTCGAGATCGCTCGGCAACGGCTGCTGAGTGGTCGGACCGAGTCGGGCGTCGGCCTGGTTGCCTACTGTCTGTTGAGCGGTCTGCTGAGCGGCGGAACCCACCGGCCCTGAAACGCCGCCACTGGCTTGCGTCTGCGGCGTACCCTGGGCGTGAACTTGCGCAACCGATTGAGCGGGAGCCTGTGGAGTCGCGGGTGGTACCGGTGCTTGAGCCGGAACTGGTTCGGTCTTCGGCGGCTGAACAGGTCGCGGCTCCGCGCGCGGCACGTTGCCGTGGCGCCAGCCGCCGAAGGACAGCGCAGCACGCGCGCTGTTCAGCGACACCTTCTCCTCGACTTCCACCTTCTCGTCTTCGAGGGTCTTGCCGGTTTCGGCCGGCTGAGCACGCCGATCAATGACGACGTATTCGGTCGCCTTGCCCTTGAGTGCTCTCGCGACCTCGCGCGGACGCGATGATTCGTCTTCCAGAATCTTGATCTTGACCGTCGAGCGGTGCGGATCGATGTACACGTACTGGCACAGCTCGCGGAACACCTGGAGATCGTCTTCGGCCTCGATCAGCACGCCTTGAACGATGAAAGGCGTGTCGAGCCATGGCCGGTCCAGATCGGACACGAACATGCCGACAGTCAGTTGATCCACCGTGATCTTGGGGAAGCGATCGCTCATGCGCCGAATCTCGATCGATTGGGGTCGCGCGCATTAGTTCACGCGCGCGAGCGCTGCAGACGTATTTGACAATGTCGCATAGCGATCTGGTTACGTCTGTGCCATGCGAACGCTTGTGCCGTCGCGCACCGATGCGGATGGAATCGATCGTGAAATGCGTCGCGCAAGTGGAACTGGTGCGCAGCGAACGCAACTCATCTCGCCGGCACTTCGACACAACCTCACTGCGGCACTAGCCTCGCGTTCGATCGCATGCGAAGTTGCGCATCAGTCCGCCTACCGAGCGAGGCTCAACCAGCCACGCGCGCGAACGCCGCGAGCACGCGTGCGAAGCGTGCCTCGAACCACTTCTTCGGTGCCTCGTGCGTGAACACATAGAACTCGCGATCGCGAATCGCACGCAACACGCGCGCGCCGACCTGGTCACCCGTAAGTCCTTGTGCGAGGGCTGCTTGCAACCCTTCCGTGCCTGCGCGCTCGTATGCCCCGCCGAAACGCTCGGGACGATTGCGGCCCGATCGGGTGATGCCGGTGTTGACGGCTCCGGGGCACAAGACCGACACGCCGATATTCGATCCGGCGAAGTCCTGCTCCAAGCCCTCCGAGAGCGCGACCACCGCGTACTTCGTCGCCGCGTACGGCCCGAGCCGGAAGTCGGGATTGACCCAGAACCCGGCCAGCGATGCGGTATTGACCACGTGGGCCGGCTCGCCGTGTTTACGCAATAACGGCACGAACCGACGAACGCCATTGATGACACCGAACACGTTGACGCCGAACAACCACTGCCAGTCGGCATCGCTCAAATCTTCGAGCCGCGTGCCGCCGATCTCCACGCCGGCGTTGTTGAACAGCAGATGCACCTTGCCCAGCGCCTCCTCGATCTCTTGCGCGGCAAGCGCCATGTCAGCGGCGTCGGACACGTCAGTGCGCCGCGCGAACACCCGCGCGCCTTTGGCGGCAAGCTCGGCTCGCGCGCGTTCGAGTGCGTCGCTTTCGATGTCCAGCAGCGCCACGTAGCAGCCGGCGCCGGCCAGCGAGCGCGCGATGCCCAGACCGATGCCCGAAGCGGCGCCCGTCACCACCGCGCCCTTGCCGTTGAAGTCCATCATTCGCTCCTTGTCTCGGTACGCACGCCTTGTCTATTCGCGCGCTGCGGTCGGGGCGCAGGAATTAGCCCCTCGCTCCCGCTCACGACATCGGGCGAGTGTCGCGCGAACCCGCCCGCGCGACAATCAGAGGTACTCATCCCCGGAGGCACCCATGAAACTCGAACAGCTCTTCGACGTGCGCGGATCGATTTCGATCGTCACCGGCGCGGCCAGTGGCCTGGGCCTGGCCATGGCCGAGGTGATGGCGGACAACGGCGCGAGCGTGGCCATGTTCGATGTCGATGCCGGCGGCTTGGAGACCGCGGCGGCGAAGCTGCGCGCGCGCGGCAGCTCGGTCGCGACGACGGCGGTCGACGTGCGCGACAGCGATGCGTTGCGCCGGGCGATCGATGATGTCGCCACGCGTAACGGCCGCCTCGACGTCGTGTTCGCCAATGCGGGCATCAGCGCCGGCCCTGGGCATCTGACCGAGGTCGGCAATCTCACCGCGGTGCAGTTGCCAAGCTGGCAGAACGTACTCGACATCAACCTGACAAGCGTGTTCGTGACGATGCAGGCTGCCGCCGCGCACATGAAGCCGCGCAAGTCGGGCCGCATCATCGTCACGTCCTCGATCGCCGGGTTGCGCTCGGAGGTGATCTGCGGCTACGCGTATGTCGCGACCAAGGCTGCGGTGGCCAATCTGGTGCGACATGCCGCAGTGGAACTGGCGCCTTACAACATTTGCGTCAATGCGATCGCACCGGGCACGTTCCTCACCAACATCGCAGGCGGCAAGCTGCGCGACCCGGAAATCGCCCGGCAGACCGCGACGCTGTCGCCGATGAA
>CADECO010000396.1:4188-5482 GCA_902825905.1 uncultured beta proteobacterium | reverse complement strand
CAGAACATCTCCAGCGTGCCGTTCCTGTGGGTGCTGCCGCTCTCGCTGTACCTGATCACGTTCATTCTGTGCTTCGATCATCCGCGCTGGTACAAGCGCTGGCTGTACATCGCGCTGCTCATTCCCGGCGTGCCGCTGATGGCGCACTACATCCCCTCGACCGATCTGCGCACCGCCTCGATCCTGTATTTCGCCGGACTGTTCGTGGCGTGCATGTTCTGCCATGGTGAACTGGCGCGCCTCAAACCCAATCCGCGTTATCTCACCCGCTTCTACCTGATGCTGTCGTTGGGCGGCGCGCTCGGTGCGGTGCTCGTGGCGATCGTCGCGCCGCTCGCGTTGCGCGGCTACTTCGAGATCGGCATCGTGCTGGCGCTGCTCTCGCTCCTGGTGCTGCTGCAGATGGCAGGCTGGCCACGGCTGGTCGGCCTGGCGGCGTTCGTCGGCACCGTGGTGCTGGTGGGCATGGGCTTCTCGGAGTACATGGAAGGCGTGCGCGTCATGGGCCGCGACTTCTACGGCGTGGTTCGCACCAAGGACACGCCCAACCCGGTGCCATATCGCGCGATGTATCACGGCACCATCATCCACGGCGGGCAATTGCTGGGCGACAAATTCAAGAACACACCGAGCGACTACTTCGGCCCCAACTCCGGTTACGGGCGGCTGTTCGCCAGCCTGCCGCCTGACAACAAGCGCAACGTCGGGATCATCGGCCTGGGCGCTGGTGTGGTGGCGGCTTATGGGCGACCGGGCGATACGTTCGTGTTCTACGAGATCAGCCCGAAGGTGATCGACTACGCGCAGCGCGAATTCACCTTCCTCAAGGACACCGGCGCGAAAACCGAACTGGTGCTGGGCGATGGTCGACTGAGTCTGGAGCGCGAGCCCGCGCGGCGCTACGACATCCTGGGGATCGATGCGTTCTCCGGCGATTCCATCCCGATGCACCTGGTGACGCGCGAGGCGATGGCGCTTTACGTGAAGCACATCAACGAGAACGGCGTGATCGTGTTCCAGGCCACCAACCGCTACATCGACCTGATGCCGGTCATCAAGCGGCTCGCCGACGAGTTCGGCCTGCATACGCGGCTGGTCTCGGATTCACCGTCGTACACCGACGGGCCGGAGTACTGGCTCTCCTCGACTGATCAGGTCGTGGTCACGCGCAACGCGGCGCTGTTCGATTCACCGCGCTTCAAGGACGCAGAGAGCGTCACGCAGATCGAAGACCGCAAGGATCTGCCGATCTTCACCGACTATCATCACAATCTGTTCCGGATCCTGAAGTAGC
>CADECO010000396.1:2933-4088 GCA_902825905.1 uncultured beta proteobacterium | reverse complement strand
GCCATGCAACGAAGCGAACGACGCATCCTCACCACGCATGTCGGCAGCCTGCCGCGCAATCCGGTGCTGCGTGATCTGCTGATCAGGCAGGAGCGCGGCGAGGCGATCGATCCTGCGGAGCTCGAACGCGAGACGCTCGCGGCAGTCGATCGGGTGGTGAACAAGCAGATCGAGGCCGGCGTCGATGTCGGCAACGACGGCGAGCAGCCGCGCGTGGGGTTCTCCACCTACGTCGCGCAACGCATGGAAGGCTTCGGCGGCGAAGGCAAACGTCCGCTCTCGCGCGACATCCTCGATCACCCCGACTACGCGCAGATGCTGGTGCAGCGCCGGCGCATGTCGTCACGCATCCAGAATCCGCCGCAGGCGATCGGCCCGGTGCGTTACGTCGGCGAGCAGCAGACGCGCCGCGAATGCGAATGGCTGCATGCAGCGACTCAGCGCGCGAAGCCGCAGCGCTTCACTGAAACGTTCATGAGCACCGCCTCGCCCGGTGTTATCGCCTGCACCTTGCTCAACGCGCACTACGCCAGTCACGCCGAGTACGTGACGGCGCTCGCCCGCGAGATGCGCAAGGAATACGAGCTGATCCACGCGAGCGGCCATCTGCTGCAGATCGATGCGCCGGATCTGGCGATGGAGCGCCCGCGTCTGTTCCAGAACGAGTCGCTAGACAAGTTCCTGGAGATCGCAGCGCTGCACGTCGAGGCGATCAACGAGGCCACCGCGTCGATCCCGGCCGATCGCATCCGCCTGCACGTGTGCTGGGGCAACCACGACGGCCCGCACACGCACGACGTCGCGCTCGAGCCGCTGCTGCCGATCCTGTATCGCGCCAAGGTCGGTGCACTGTCGATCGAGATGGCCAATCCGCGCCACGAACACGAGTACAAGGCGATCAAGCGTGTCGGTTTTCCCGAGCACATGCTGCTGCTGCCCGGCGTGATCGACAGCACCACCAATTACGTCGAACACCCCGAAGTGGTGTCCGACCGCATCGAGCGCGCGGTCGACGCGGTGGGCGATCGCACGCGCGTGATCGCCTCGGTGGACTGCGGGTTCGGCACTTTCGCCGGCGCCGATCTGGTCGCCGATAGCGTGGTGTGGGTCAAGCTCGCTTCGCTCGCCGAAGGTGCGCGGCTGGCGAGCGAGCGG
>CADECO010000396.1:0-2833 GCA_902825905.1 uncultured beta proteobacterium | reverse complement strand
TGGTCGGATTGGGCATCGTCTTGATCAGCTTCGCACGCTCTGCGGCCGAGAGTTCCGACACCTTGCCACCTGCCTTCGCCCACGCGTCGTACGAGGAGCTGATCCGATTGGTCTGCTCGAGGATGAAGTTGGCCTTGTAGGCATTGGCGCCACGGCGAAACGCCGCCCGCACCTCTTCGGGGAATCGCTCCCAACGCGATTTGTTGACGCCGAGCGCGCCGACGAACATCGCGCCGAAGTCGACCTTGTTGTAGTGCGGTGCGATCTCGTAGAGCTTGGCCGGCACCGCGGCGGTGATGAACAGGATCGTGCCGTCGAAGATTCCGGTCTTGAGATCGTTGTAGAGCGTGCCGAGGTTGGTCTGCACGCCCACCGCGCCGGTGCCCTTCAACCAGGCGAGGTTGGGGCCTGCGCCGCTGATCTTGCGGCCCTTCAATTGATCGAAGCTGGTGAACGGAAAGTTGGTGACGATGTTGTAGTTGTCGATCACCACCGGCGCGAGATACACCACGCCGTTCCTGGTCCATTCGGCGGCGAGCTCGGGCATCGTCTGGACGTAGTCCGCCGCCTTGAGCACCACGCTCGCATCGCTTGGCCCGAACGGCACGAAGAACGTCACGTTGTTGAGCGGCAGCTTGGCGTTCTGGAACACCTGATTGACGGTGCCGAAATCGGAGATACCCTGCTGCATCGTCTCGACCTCGCTGCCGATCTTGGCGAGCGTGCCGCCATAGGCTTCGTTCCATTGAATTTTGTACTTGCCGGTTTTGGCCAATTCCGCATCGACCGTGGGCATGAACGATTCGCGGATGTGCTTCACCCACAGAAAGATCGGCGCGTGCCCGGTGGCGACCTGAACCTTGATCGGCTCCTGCGCCTGCGCGAAGCTGATGCCGCAAAGGGCCGATACGCTCGCCGCAACCGCTGCTGAAACGAGCTTCGCCGCAGCGGCTGCTGAAACGATGCGTGCCTTCATGGTGTCTCCTCGGTGTTGACGCTGCGGAGGTTAGCGAACCGGCGGCAATCTGGGTGAGCGCAATGCGCGGGCATGCATGCCGAGGGCCATTGCGCCTCGATTGTTGCTGGCACCGCGCTCGCCGCCGTTTCGTGATACAGATCGGCGATCCGTCCGAATGAGAAACCGCGAACATGACCGATTTCGATGCGCAAGTCCCCCGGGAGACCGATGCAGCGAGTGGTTTGCCGATCGGCCCCAAGGTCGTGCACGCAACGCCCGCACCGCGGCCGCAGCGCATCACGCTCGAAGGTCGCTATTGTCGCCTCGAGCCGTTCGATGCCGCGCGTCATGCCGATGATCTGCATCGCGCCTCGACGCCCGCCGATTCCGCGGGGCGATTTCTTTACCTGGCGGAGACTCCACCACTCTCGCTCGATGAAATGCGCACCTGGATCGCCGACAAGGCCAAGAGCGAAGACCCGCTGTACTTCGCCGTCGTCGAAAAGACCAGCGGCCGCGCGCTCGGCCGGCAGACGCTCATGCGCATCGACCCGTCCAACCGCGTCATCGAGATCGGTAACATCTATTGGGGCCCCGAGATGGCGCGATCGCGGCTATCGACCGAGGCGCAGTATCTGTTCATGAAATACGCGTTCGATCTGGGTTATCGTCGTTACGAATGGAAGTGCCACGCGCTCAATGCGCCGTCTCGCGCGGCCGCGTTGCGATTCGGCTTCACTTACGAAGGGCACTTCCGCCGCGCGGTGATCGTCAAAGGGCGCACGCGCGACACCACGTGGTTCTCGATCATCGACGAGGAATGGCCGGCGCTGCGCCGTGCCTACGAGACTTGGCTTGCCCCGGACAACTTCGACGCGGCAGGGCGGCAGCGGCAGCGCTTGTCGGAACTGATTCGCGGCGCCCGGTAGATTCAAGGCCCGATATTTCGCGCGGGATCGAAGGCGGCCTGCGGCCGACATGAGCGGTCGCCGTCACCCGGCCGCGCGGTCGATGCGCCGATCGGATCCCAATCTATGCTGTCACGCGTCGGGGAATCGATCGGCCAGCTCCCGGTGAGGTTTGCCTCGCCGTGACACGTCCGGACGCAGGTGCGGTCCTCGATGAATTCGCGTCGAAAGCATTGGACGCATCGAGTGCCCGCGATGTACAGAAGGGTGCCGCTACGAGACCACCGCCTTGAAGCATCCTGCATCGCCGCCGGCTCGCCCCGATCGCAAGAATCGGCCTGCGCACTCGCGTCAAGGCGCTGCGCACGCGGCGAAGAACCGGCCAAGACCACGCTATCCGGCGCCAAAGCAGCCGGCGCCGCCAAGATCATGGGGCCTGCAGGCACTCGAGCGTCGCGACGTCGAGCGGCTGGGCTACGGGCTGCTGGCGTCGCTCGTCTTCCACGCGATGCTGGTCAGCTTGACCCTGGGTGGAGTGGGGCGTGGTCTGCCCGGTTTTGATTTTCCCTGGCGCGAACGGCGCGGTGCGGTGCTCGATCTTCGCGTTGTGATCGGCCCGCCGCGTGCTGAGCCTGCGAAAGCTGCGCCCGCGCCTGTTCCGGAGGCGGCGCCGCGAGCGATCGAACGGCCGGTGGCAAAACCGTCCGCTCCAACCGCGCCCGTCAAGCCGCAGCCAGCAAACGCCGATGTGACCGAGCCAGCAGCCCGGCCCGCACCAGTACCACCTATCCCTCCCGTTGCAGCGACGACCCCGCCAGCGCCGGAGGCATCGTCCCCGCCCCAACGCGCCAGTGAGGTCGTGCTGGAGCGAGTGGTTCCCGACGATCGCGAGGAACAGAAACGCGCCGATCAGTTGGAGGCGGCGCGGCAAGAAGCGGCACGACAAGAGGCGGCACGACAAGAGGCG
>CADECO010000395.1:0-5484 GCA_902825905.1 uncultured beta proteobacterium | reverse complement strand
CCGTTCGTGTTCGGCTATTTCTGGTCGTACTTCTTTCGCAACATCAACGCGGTGGTCGGACCTCTGCTGGCCGGCGAGTTCGCGCTCGGTCCACGTGAACTGGGCATGCTCACGGCCACCTACTTCCTCACGTTCGCTGCCGCGCAGATCCCGATCGGCATGGCGCTCGACCGGTTCGGGCCGAGCCGGGTGTGCGGGGCGCTGCTGTTGACTATCGGCGCGGGGGCGACGGTATTCGGGTTCGCGCACGGCATGGGCGAGATGATCGTCGGACGCGCGCTGCTCGGACTGGGCGCGGCCGGCATGCTCATGTCCTGCCTGTCGGCGGTGTCGATGTGGACACCGCAGGCGCAGGTCGCCACGTACATCGGCTTCGCCACGGCGGTTGGCGGAACCGGCGCCATTGCCGCAGCCACGCCGGTGCAACTCGCGGTCGAAGCGATCGGCTGGCGCAACACGTTCCTGGTCGGGGCGTCGTTGGCCGCCACATTGGGATTTGCCGCACTCGCCACGGCACGCTGGGTGCGACCGAATGCGGCCGGACAGTCGCTCGCGCAGCTGTTGCAAGGCGTGCGCATCATCTATAGCAATCGCCGTTTCTGGGTACTCGGCATCACGCCATCGATACTGCTCGGTGTGTTCCTGTCGTTCCAGTCGCTGTGGGCGGCGACATGGCTGCGCGATGTTGCCGGCCTGGAGCGCATCGCGGTGAGCAACGTGCTGACGATTCTCAACGTCAGCATGGTCGTGGGATTCTTCACCTGCGGCCTGATCAGCGATCGGCTCGTGGCGCGTGGCTGGGCACCGATCACGCCGGTGAAGCTTTCGATCGCGCTCGGCCTCGTCGCGCAGGTGGTGATCATGCTCGCGCCGGGCTGGCTGCCCACGCTCACATGGGCGGTCTACGCCTATGCCGCCAACTCGATGCTGCCGATGTTCGCGATCGTAGGACGGGAGTTCAGCAGCGCACTGACCGGACGCGCGAACACTTGCCTCAACCTGCTGTGCTTCGCCGCTGCGTTCATCACGCAGTGGCTGATCGGCGCGATCCTGAATCTGTACCCGGTGCTCGACGGTCGCTACGACACGCAGGGCTACTACACCGCATGGATCACGCTGGTGGCGTTGCAGATCGTGCTTCTGCTGCGCATGCATCTGGCGACGCGTACGCAACCAGCGCCTGCCGGCTGATCAGGCTCGCCCGCGCTTCGCTGGCTGATCGACGCAGCACGCCGAGTGACGATCCGCCGCGGCTCGCCACCGCACCCATCCACTCACGACGACGACGACGATTGCGGCGCCGGCGGCTGCGGCGTTGCACGCTGATGCGTCCGCCCCGGCAGCACCAACGCGATCCTGCGCCACACGCCGCCCTTGCTGAATGCGCGCCATGCCCAGCGCGACCACTTGAGTAGCGAATACGCCAGCCATAGCGCCCAGGCGAGCATCAAGCCGCGATAGACGAGGATCGACACTGTCGTGGCGGTCGGCGTCGGCAAGGTGTTGCCGCTGCGATCCTGGTACCACTCCAGGCGATACGCGGCCGAGTTGTTGCCGGCCACCTGCATCTCGGGCGTGCCGAGCAAGCCGTGCCGCACCGCGTAATACAGCGCTACGGCAGCCACCAGTGTGAGCGCCACCAGCGCAAGCTGAAACAGATTGAAGCGCCAGCGTGAATCGGCCAGCGCATCGGCCAGGCGCTCGCGCAGCGCGAACGCGAAGAACCAGCCGACGATCAGCGCGCCGACCACGATCGACTCCTGCGTGAGACCCAGTCCGAGCAGCGTCCACTGCCACGCACGCAGCGGGCTACCTGGCACGCGCGCCACCGCAATGGCGACGATGATGATGACGATCACCACGCCCCAGAACAGCACCGCGGGCCCGACCGTTGGGCCGTTCACCATCAACAGCCAGCGATCACGCGGCAGCATGATCTGGGTGCGCGCATTGACACTCGGCGTACCGAGATCGACTTCGGCGGCGGTATAGCGCCACGTGATGCCGCGCGGTTCCTGCCAGCGCACCTCGACGTTCGACGTGCCCGGGGTGAGCGGCAATCGCAGCACGCGCTCTTCCAGGCGGATCGATTGCGACTGACCGTTGATCGCGATGCGCTGCAGCGTGGCCTGCGGCGGCAGCGTGATGGTGTGCTGACCGCCGCGGCTGGATCGCAACGTGAACGTGAGCGTGGCGTCGGTGGCGCGGATGCCCGGACGCAGCGCGAGTTGCGATCGATCGATGGTGATCGTCTGCCCTTCGATGCCTTCAGGCCGGCTGATCTTCAGCGCGATCGACTCGCCCGGCCAGGGTTGCCAGCGCGGCATCCAGCGATCGGCGTCCTGATGACTCACCGGCGCAATGCCCGAACTCGCAACGCGCCAGTGCGTGCCGGCGTTGAGCCGCCAGATTTCGACGAAGCGCGCGTCGGTGGCGGCACTGAGTTTGAGTTCGGCCGCCTCGCTGAGCGCGCTCTCCCATTCGATCGACTGGGTCTGCGGGCCCATGCTGACCTGGGCCTTGCCGTTCTGCACCCGCGGCTCGGCACTGGTGATCGATTCACCCGGGAGCAACGGCACTTCGATCACCGCCGGCACGTTCGCCTGCGTCTGACGCGATACGCGCGTGTGGACCGTCCATTCCAGCCCCAGCTCGAGCGTGCGTTCCACCACCACGAACGGCGGCAGGCTGCCGCCTTGCAATGTGCTCGCGCCGTTCCGATCGCGCCGGGTGAGTTGCAACGCGGTGTCGGCCGCACCGTGCTCGCGTACGCCTTCGAGTGACCAGCCGGTGAGCTCCGATTCGACCCGCCGTGGCTTGAGCGGCAAGGCGAGCTGTACCGCGTCTGACTCGCGCAACGAGCCTTCCAGCACCAGTTGATGCACCCCGGCGGGCACACGCGCCCAGAGCGCACCCTGGTCGTCACGCAGCAATCCGGCCGTGGGTTTGCCGTCGAGCAGCACCGTGCGCGGCAGCCACTGCCGTGCAGCGGCCGGCAAAGGTACGGCGACCGGTTGTTGCGCGTGCACTTCCAAGCGCAGTCGCAGTGTGTCGTTGTCGGCGGCAACGTGCATGCGTGCGATCTCGGCGCATTGCGGCAGGCACTCCGGCGGCTGCAGCAGCTTGTCCTTCAGTTCCTTCAACATCTCCGGACTTGGCGTGGCTTCAGCGCGGGCGTCCGGCGGAGACGCCGTGAGCACCAGCGCAAGCAATGCCATCGACGCAGCGGCTGCCCCCGAAGTGGGTAAGCGCGGCACGCGCCAGCCGTAGTCGGCGATGCGCGCGAGCAGCCACAGCACCAGCGCCAGACGTAGCACGGTGAGCAGTGCATTCATCGCCGGCGACACCAGCCACAGCTCGACTTCCTGCGCCTGCTGCACCGGTCCGCTCCAGCTCAATGTATGGGCACGCCAACCCCAACTCGGCAGGCCCGGGCCGGTCTGCACCTTCGCTTTCGGATCGATGCGATCGAGCTGCATCGATCGTTGCGTCTGGTACTGCGGTTGTTGCGCCTGGGCGATGGTGGTGCGGCGCTTGGATTCGGCGGATGCGCCCGCCTCGGCCGGCGCGTCGCGGCGCTCGGACTCCTGATCGTTCATGGGTGCAGGCGCGACGCGCGCGTTCTCAGCCATCGGCTGCGGTGGTGCCTGTGGCCGTTCTGCAGCTGGTGCTGCCGGCGCCGCGACCGGTTCAGCCGAGGCAACGACTGCGCCCATCTGCCCGCCACCAAGCTCGAGCACCGGATAGAGCGTCTGGCGCACCTGCTGCACCAGGAACGGAATCATCACCAGCGCGAGTCCGAGCCAGGTCAGCCGCTTCAACCACAGCACGCCGGTGCCGAGCTTGCCCAGGTTCACCACTACACGCGCCAGCGCGACGGCCACCAATGCGACGATCCACGCGGTGCGCGGCGCGCCGCTCTCGTGATACGTCAGCGCCAGAGCCGCCGCCGCGATGAAGGTCCAGCGCCAGCCCCACAGCTTGCCGCAGGCGAGCGCGATGACCAGCACGATGAAGAAATCGAGCAGGTTGTTCCACTGCGACAGCCACGCTCCGCTAACGTGATCGGCACCGGTCGCCGTCAGCAGGCGCCAGCCCGGCGGCAGATTGAGCCGCATCGACAACGACTGGAAGTCGTGCTGCCAGCCGGTGGCGGCGAGGGTGCGCGTGGGCGCATCGATGCGGCTGTCGGCCAGGACGTTGGCGCGCCCGCGGCGCACTTCGACCCCGGCCTCTTTCTCGCCGCGGGTGATGAGCTGATCCTGACCATCGACGGCCACGCGCCCCAGTACCAGCGGCGATGCGGCTTCGAGCCGCCAGGTTCGTGAGAGCGTGCCGCTGATGCGATCCTGCAGGGTGTAACCACCGCCATCGAAATCGAGCCAGACGTTGCGCGCAAGGTTGAGCGCGTCGGCCGCCGGCTGCGGATCGCCGCGCTTGAGCTCGTTGAAACGCAGCGCATCTCCGGCCTGCATCCGATAGGCCGGATAACGCTTCCAGCTATCGGGCACCTGCGTCTGCTGCGCATCGACCTGGGTACCGCCCTCGACGTTCACCACGCGCAGCACGTTCTGCGGCGCGAACGACCACACCTCTTCGCTGCCGGCGATCTCCTTGGGCAGCGTCAACGTCTGCACCGGCGCCATGCGCCGCGCGGCGACGAGCACCTCCCAGCGGCCGGCACGCACTTGCACGCGCAGTTTGCCGTCGGGCTCGAGTCGCGCCGGCAACGCGCTGGTCAGCGACAACGGCACGAACTCGGGCAATACCGCCCCGGGGAGAACCACCTCCTGGTTACGTCCCGACGCGGTCAGCGCGAATCGCGTGGCGACCCGGAACGGAATGCCGTCGGTCAGCAGCCGTTCGACACGCACTTCCAGGCGCGCGCCGCTTGCGCCCGCATCGGCGCTGGCTTGCAGCCACAGCCTGCCCTGTTCGTCGATTCGCGGCGCGTCGATGACCCGCCGATCGATGCTGAGCGCGACCAGACCGATCGTGGCCGGTACCTTTAGGTTCTCAGGCAAGGTGTCCCACTCGAAGCGACCGGAGATCGCATGCGCCCCGACCGGCACGATCACACCTGGCACACCCTCTGCGGCGGTGACGGCGGTGGACTTGCCGTCGATCGTCACCTGCTGCGGCCAGAACTGTGCTTCGCCGGGCAGCGCGAGCCACTGTGCGCGGAACACCTCGACATCTAGGCTGAAGCGACCGCCGCGCGCGTCCAACTCCAGGCTCAGGCGGCCCGGCCAGGCGCAGTGCCGATCGCCACCATCGCTGTTGAAGCGGAACGGACACGCACGCTCGTCAGCGTTGTGCAGTACCCACGGAACCCATGGCCGGAGCGGACCGGGGACGTCCACGTCGGAGAGTGGATTGGCCCGTGCGGGCGACGGCGCAACGATCAGCACGAGCCAGGCGAGCAATGCGATGACTGACAGTCGCGCGCGGATCGAACGCGCGCTGGCGTGGGCAGCTGGATAC
>CADECO010000394.1:0-5496 GCA_902825905.1 uncultured beta proteobacterium | reverse complement strand
GCGCCCATCAACGCGGCAGCGAACTCGCCGTGCGACTTGGGGCAGACGATGAAGCCGATGTCGTGCAGCAGCGCCACGACGATCGTTTCCTCATCCAGGCCATCGCGCATCGCCATCGTCGCCGATTGCAGGCAGTGGCGGTAGTTGTTGACCATGTAGCCGAATGTCGGATCGTCGCGCGAATCGGCCAGCATCCGCAGCGCTTGCGCGGCTTGCTGCTCGGCCAGGTAAGTCGCGCGCTGGCGGTTCATCACCGTCCAGTCTTCGACCGTGAAATCTTCCAGCGATACTTTCTCGATGTACTGCCAGTCCGGCTTGAGCAGCGCGTCGCGCTGGGAATCGCGTTGTGGAACACCTTGCCGATCGCGTGGTGCGTTTGCCATGGGCTATTGCTCGTTCAAGAAATCGCCGTAGTCGGCGGCCGCATCGTCGAGGGCTGCGTCGAACAACGCGCGACCGTGTTCGGGATTGGCCAGCGCCGAATCGGAGCCCACCCGGCCGTCGGGAAACGCGTCACGATGGGTGCGCGCGTCCCAATGATTGTCGCCCGCATGATTGCGCAGGAAGGCAGCCGGCAGCGGCTCGGGCGCGGCGAACGATCCATCCGCTTGCAATGCGCGGATGGCGTACTGCGTGATCGCAACTTCACTTGGCGTGCCGTGCATGCCTTCGGCCGCCCCGTACAACGTCTGGCGCAGCCGATCGACGTTCGGAAATTCCCACCAGCTGCGCAATCGGCACCGCAGCGGGCACGCCGTGCCCATCAAGCTATAGGACGCATAGATGTCCTGGAATGCAGCACGCGCGGGGCCGATATTGCCGCCGTGTCCGTTGAGAAAGTAGAACCGCTCGAAGCCCTGGCGCGCAAGCGAGCGCACGTAGTCTTCCACCACCGCCATCAAGGTCGAGGCGCGCAGCGAAATCGTTCCGGGGAACGCCAGATTGAACTGCGCCGAGCCCAGCGCGATCGTCGGGCCGACCAGCACACCGCGACGCTCGCCCATGCCGCGCGCGATCACCTCGGCGCAGATCGCATCGGTGCCGATCATGCCGATCGGGCCGTGCTGCTCGGTCGAGCCGATCGGCACGACGATACCGCGCGAGCGCTGCAGGTACGCCTCGATCTGCCGCCATGAACTGTGCTGAAGCAACACCGGTCTGACCCTCTCGCCGCACGTCGGCGGCCAACGCTGGAAGATACTACGTCGCCCCGGCTACGCTGCATCGCTGGCTCAGAGCGCCGCCCCGAATCCGGGTTTGATCAGCATCAGCCCGTAGAGCGCGATCACCGCGGCGAACGCAGGCATCCCGAGGGCGAACCACAGCCGATACTGGCGCGCGAACTCCTCGCCCAGGTCGCCCCACGACGATGCGGCACGCGCGATGTCGCGCAGCCGATACTGGATGATCACCACCGGCACCCAGCACGCACCCGCGAGCAGGAAAAGTGCGATGACCATGGCGCTCCACGTGGTAAACCATGGCACGCCGAGCATCGCCATCAACGCGATGCCCGAACCGAACTGGACGACGATCGCGGTGGTGGTGAAGACCCAGTCGGCGATCACCGTGATCTCGAGAATCTCGCGCAAGCCGGCCAGGTCGCGCGTGCGCCGGCAACGCACGTATCCCATCCAGGTGAAGAAGGCGATACCGGCGCCGGTGCCGAGCAGCACCGCGGCCGAGGTGAGGTGCAGCCATTTGAGCAGAACGTAAGCGGTCATCGCGCTCCGCGACGAATCGCTCAGACGTGCCGCACGTCAGCCGCGCCCATCCTGCGCTCCAGCCTGCGCACGCCCCACGACACGATCAGGATCAGCACCAGATATTCGAGGATCAGGAAAGTGTAGATCTCCAGCGGCCGGTACTCGGTGACGACCAATTCGTTCGCCTTGCGGGTGAGTTCAGCCAGACCGATGATCGACACCAGCGACGAGGTCTTCAGCATGTAGACGAACTGGTTGCCGAGCGGCGGCAGGATGCGCCGGATCGCCTGCGGCAGGATCACGAAGCGCATCTTGTCGAGCCACGACAGCCCAATCGAGTCGGCCGCCTCATGCTGGCCGCGTTCGATCGACTGGATGCCGCCGCGGAAGATCTCCGCCTCGAACGCGCTGTCGCAGAGCGCCAGGGCGACGATGCCGGCCGCGAACACATCGAGTTTGATGCCCAGCACCACCGGCAGGCCGTAGAACACCCACAGCACCATCACCAGCATCGGGATGGCACGGAAGCCTTCCACATAGATGCGGTTCAGCCACTGCACGCTCCTGCGCTTGGACAGCGACAGCAGCGAGACGAGCAATCCGAGAAGTACCGAGCAGGTGATCGCGCAGATTGCCAGCGCAACGGTCCACCCCAGGCCCGAGAGCAGGAAGCGGATGTTGGTCTGACCCTTGTCGGTCCAGGGCGAGACGACGAACCAGCCCCAGGTGTAGCCCTGGCCGCAGCCGGCGAGCAGCAGCGCGCCCAAGGCGATCAGGGCCAGGCGCGTGTTCGGTGAGAGGAGCTGAGGCGCTTTCATCTCAGTGCGACAGGATCTGCGCCAGAAAAAGTTTGCAGCGGTCGGTGGCCGGCGTGCTGAAGAACGTGGCAGGCGGTGCGGTCTCGACGACCTCGCCTTTATCCATGAACACCATGCGATCGGCCACGCGCTTGGCGAATCCCATCTCGTGCGTGACCACCAGCATCGTCATGCCGTCGCGCGCGAGCGTTTCCATCACATCGAGCACCTCGTTGATCATCTCCGGATCGAGCGCGGAGGTGGGCTCGTCGAACAGCATCACCTTGGGCTTCATGCACAGCGATCGCGCGATCGCCACGCGCTGCTGCTGCCCGCCCGAGAGCTGGCCGGGAAATTTCTTCGCCTGTTCGGGAATGCGTACACGCTCCAGGTAGTGCATGGCCACGCTCTCGGCTTCGCTGCGCGCGAGCTTGCGCACCCGCATCGGCCCGAGCACGAGGTTGTCGAGCACCGTCATGTGCGGGAACAGGTTGAAGCTCTGGAACACCATGCCCACTTCGGAGCGAATCGCGGCGAGGTTCTTCACGTCGTCGTTGAGCTCGATGCCATCGATGACGATACGGCCGGCCTGGTGCTGCTCGAGCCGGTTGACGCAGCGGATCAGCGTCGATTTGCCCGAGCCCGACGGCCCGCAGATGACGATCTTCTCGCTCGGACGCACCACGAGCGAGACGTCGCGCAACGCCTGGAATTTGCCGAAAAATTTCGAGACACGATCGATCTCGATGATCGGAGCGATGGCACTCAACCCGATTCCTGCCCTTTGTCGAAGCCCGCCGTGCGGGCCTGATTGTGTTGACGGCTTGTGTTCGCAGTTTGTGTTCGTAGTATATGGGCTTTCATCGCACGCACAGCGCCCCTCATGCCACGACTCGAAATCACCAGCGGCAAGCCCTGGGAAGTGAAGTTCAACTACTCGCGCGCGGTGCGAGTCGGTCCGCTGTTCCAGACTTCGCTCACCTCGCCTGCGGATGCCGACGGGCGCATCGTCTGCAAGGGCGATGTGTACGGGCAGACGCGCGCGAGCCTGGCGATCATCGAACGCGCGCTGCGCGATGGGGGCCTTGGCCTGGCCGACATCGTCGCCAGCCGCGTCTACATGCTCGACACCCGCCGCTGGGAAGATGCCGCACGCGCGCACGCCGAGGTCGTCACCGCGTGCCGGCCGGCGCTGTCGTTCATCGGCGTGGCGAATTTTTTCGATCCCGACATCCTGGTGGAAGTCGAGGTGACTGCCTGGGCAAACCCATGAACGACGCCGCGACCCCGCCGCAGGGATACGCCGGCTACTTTCGCCGCGAGGTGCCCGAACCCGACCCGGAACTCACCCGCGTCGGCCCCGGCACGCCGTGCGGCGAATGGCTGCGCCGCACCTGGCAACCGATCGCGATGGCGAGCGAAGTGCTCGATCTCCCGCTGCCCGTCCGAATCCTCGGTGAAGACCTGGTGCTGTTTCGCGACGGGTCGGCGCGCCTGGGCCTGCTGCACAGGCATTGCTCGCATCGCGGCGCGAGTCTGGAGTACGGCATCATCCAGGAGCGCGGCATCGCCTGCTGCTATCACGGCTGGCACTACGACATCGACGGCCGCATCCTCAGCACGCCGGCCGAACCGACCGATCGCATTCGCGCGCGTCTTGCGCACGGCGCTTATCCGGTGCGCGAAGCCGATGGCATCGTGTTCGCGTACCTCGGCCACCCCGATCATCTGCCCGAGCTGCCACGCTACGACACGCAGGACATCGCCGGTACGCGCGCGATTCCGTTCTCGCTCACGATTCCGTGCAACTGGCTGCAGGTGTTCGAGAACACGCAGGATCCGGTGCACGTCGTGTATCTGCATACGCGCATGACCGGACAGCAGTTCGGTGAAGCGTCCGGCGCCGAGCAGGTGATCGACTATCGCGAGACACCGATCGGCATGGTCAACATGCAGACGCGACTGTGGAACGGTCATTGGTGGACGCGATGCACCGAGACCATCCTGCCCAACGGCAATCAGACCGGCGCAATCTGGGAAGCCGCCGATCGCACCAAGCTCCTGCAGCGTTCGTCGATGTTGCGCTGGATGGTGCCGATCGACGACACGCACACCATGACCATCGGCTGGCGCTACTTTCGTCACGAGCTCGATCCAAAGGGTCTGGGCGATGCCACCAAGGTCGGCAAACAGACCATCGATTTCATCGGCCAGACCGAGGAGGAGCGGTCCTACGCCGAGCGCCAGCGTGTTCCCGGCGACTACGAGGTGCAGGTCTCGCAGCGGCCGATCGCGGTGCATGCGCTGGAGAATCTGGGCACGTCCGATCGCGGCGTGGCGATGCTGCGCCGACTGGTGCGCAACGCGATCCGGTCCGACGGACGCGCGGCGCACCGCGCTGCACCTGCGCACGCGGGCGTGATCGGCACCTATTGCCAGGACACGGTGTGGCCCGCGGCGTCCGCGCTCGCCGATCGCGCGGCGCTCGATGCGTTCGGCCAAACGGTCGCGGATCAGGTCATCGACTCCGGCGCTGACCCGATGGAACAGCGCCGAAGCAGGCTCCGCGACGTGCTGGCGGCGCGGTATCCAGACACATCGGCGAAGTGCGGCTGAAGCTATTTGGGCTCAGCGAGCATTTAGCGGACGCGCCACTTCTTCCAGCGGCTTGCGTTCCGCATCCACGCCGAAGCGCAGGGCGAATGCGCCGGCGATGATCACCAGTGCGGCGCCGAAGCCGTAGCCTGCGGCCACCGCACCCTCGCTGCCCGAGCCGATGAGTGCACCGAACAGCGCGGGCGCGGAGAATCCATCGGCGCCTGTGCCCGCCGCACTTAAGAGACCGAGCGCCAGTCTGAGAAACTCGACCGGAGACGACACGCTCACGGTGAGATAAGCCAGGCGAGCTGGGGCGACAGCGAGGAAGAACACGAACCGCCAGGCTATGCTCTAGGGCGTGCGGTGGATCCACCCCGCTACAGACGCGCAGCTGG
>CADECO010000393.1:3736-5553 GCA_902825905.1 uncultured beta proteobacterium | reverse complement strand
GCGCACCGGGTTGTCGGGAAACGCCGCATCGCTGGCGGTGATGAGCAGGCAGACGATGACAGCGCAGATGCGTGTCGATCGCGGAGTGGTTTGCATGGAGATCCTCTTCTTTGTTGGCGACGATCGACGCATGATTAATCTAGCTGTCCTCGTCCGGTCCATTCGATCCGCCCCGTGGCGGCGTTTCCGGGCCGGGCCTTCGACCATAGAGTTTTCGCGTGAACGCGATGAGTTCTCGCGGCGGGCGGGCGTGGGTGTATCCGCGGCGGGTCACGCCGATGCCCAGGCGCTTCAGATCAGCCATGGATTCGGCCATTTTCAGGGTTGCGGCCAGGCCGTCGACGATCGGCACCTCATCGATGCGCGTGACGCCCGCGCGGGCGATCGCCTCGCTCAGATAGAGCTGCCCGGGGATGATCGCCTCGGCGCCGCGTGCGATGGCCTCGCGTGCCGTCGCGCTGAAGCGTTCCACCAGTCGCGACGGATCGACTTGTCCCTGTCCGACATCGGCAAACGTTGCATCCATCAACATCGTGGGCAGGGCGCGACCGGCGAGGCCCAGGCGCTGCACGCGCAGATCCATCATCTGATCGAAGCCAGCCTGGAATGCGATCACGACGAAGCGGCTGCCGAGCAGACACGCGAAGTGCATCGCGGCTTCGCCATAGCCCACCACCGGAATGTCCAGCAGCGAGCGCGCCTGCTCGATCGCGGGATCCTGCACCGAGCCGATCGCGAAGACGTCGAAGCCGTCGTCTTCGGCACGCAGCGCGTGATCGAGAATCACCTGGTCGTGCAGCGATGCGAGATAGGGATAGATCAGCACGTCGGCCGGCGGATGGGGCCCATAGGTGCCCTCGGGCATGCTCACGAACCGCACATCGACACCCGGTCGTGCAATCGCACGGGCGCGCGCGGCCAGGCCGTCGAAATAGCTCGGCACTCGACCGCCATCGACCAGGCTCTGGTACCAGATCTTCATCTCGATCGCGTCTTCACGGGTGCGCTCATTGCGGACGTATCTTTGCTTCGCGGATCAGCTTCGACCACTTGTCGAGGTCCTCCCGGATGAGCGTCGCGTACTGGGCCGCCGTCATCGGCGCGGCTTCGAGCCCTTGCGTCTGCAACTGCTTCTGGATTTCCACGGTCTGCAGGGCTTTGACGACTTCATCGTTGAGTCGCGTGACGATTGGTGCGGGCGTGCCGGCTGGTCCAAGCAGCCCGTACCAGGTCTCGGCCTTGTAGCCCGGCAATCCGGATTCGCCCACCGTCGGCAGATCCGGCAAGGACGAGGAGCGCTTGTTGCCGGTGACCGCGATTCCGCGCAGTCCGCCGGACTTCAGATGCGCGAGCACCAGGCCCACATCGGCGAACGATGCCTGGATCTGCCCGCTCAGTACATCGGTGATCGCCGGCGCGAGCCCCTTGTAGGGCACGTGGACCATCTCGACCCCCGCCATGCGGGCGAAGAGTTCACCGGCCAGGTGCGGTGCGCCGCCGTTGCCGGAGGAACCGAAGTTGATCTTGCCCGGATTGGCCTTGGCGTAGGCGATGAACTCGGCAACCGTTCTCGCGGGTACCGATGGATGCACCACCAGAACGAACGGGCTGGATGCGACCAACGCGATCGGCGCGAAGTCTTTCGCCGTGTCGTAACCGACGCGTTCGGCCAGGCTCGGTGCGATGGTGAGCGGGCCGGCCGCGCCCACGAGAATGGCGTAACCGTCGGCCGCACCCTTGGCGATCTGCTCACCTGCGGTGACGCCGCCCGCGCCTGGACGGTTCTCGACCACGATCTGCTGCCCCAACGTCTCGCT
>CADECO010000393.1:0-3636 GCA_902825905.1 uncultured beta proteobacterium | reverse complement strand
GCCGCGGCATGCTCGCCGGCGATCAGCCCGAATCCGAAGGCGGTGAGCAGTCCGTTGCCCGAGAGATAACCATCAGCGCCTTCGCCCGAGACGCCGGCCGCCGTGCCACCGCCCGCGTAGAGATTGGGGATCACATGGCCCGCGGTGTGCAGCACACGCGCGTGCGCATCGACGACCAATCCGCCCTGCGTGTGAGCCAGGCCGCCGGTGATCGTCGCCCCATAGAACGGCGGTGCCAGCGGTTCGCCGAACGCCTTGCGGCCGAAGCGATCGCGGCCTTCGCGTACGCCTGCGTAATAGGCTTCGATCGTTGCGCGCAGCCGTACCGGATCGATCTTGAACATTTCGGCCAGCGCTTCGAGCGAATCGGCCTTGCGCAGAGCGCCTGCGGCGATCGAATCGCGGAAATGGTTCGTTGGCGCCAGGACATCGTGGATCCGCTGATCGAAGATGCAGATGCCGACGCCACGCGGTTGGTGCAGCAGCACGGCAGCGAGCTCGGAGTAGCCTTGGTCTTCCCGGTCGAATCGCTCGCCCTCCACGTTCACGATGATCGCGCCGAGGAACGGCATCTCCGGCATGAGCCGGGTGCCATAACCGGCGCAGAGATAACCATGTCCCTGGTATGCGCCCATGTGAGCAGTCTGCGCGCCGAGTGCGCTCGCCCAGCGAATGCCGTCGCCGGTGTTGCCCTGTGCGCCGATGTATTCGACGCCGACCATCTCCGGGACATGAGCGCGCAGCATCGACTTGTTGGCGCCGAACCCGTCGGTTGCGAGGATCACCTTTTTCGCGCCGATACGTTGCGCGCCGTCGGCACCAGCGAGTACGCCGATCACGGCACCGTCGCCGTCGGTGATCAGACCTGCGCCGGGCGTGCGGTCGGCCAGGGTGAAGTTGGCGCGCGTTGCGAGCGCCTCGCGCAACGCCTGCGTAAGACGGGCGCCGGAGCGTCCCGGCGGATTGTGCAGGCGCAGCGCAGACTGGCCGGCACGGTTGCCCACGAGATTGAGCTCGAGCGGCAGCCCGACCTCGTCGACGAACACGTCGACTACCCGCACTGCCGCGTGGCACAGCGTGAGCACGATCGAGCGGTCAGCGCGGCCGTGGTTCTTGCGCAGGATGTCGTCGGCCATCTGCTCGGGTGAATCGACGATGTCGTGCGCGCGCTGGAACCGTGTGCCCGCAGCGGCGATCGAGCCGCTGGCAATGTCGGTGTTGCAGCCCAGGCGCGCGTCCTTCTCCAGTAGCAGCACCTCGACGCCCGAGCGTGCGGCTGCGAACGCGGCCATCCAGCCGCAGCCGCCGCCGCCGACCACGACAACGTCGGTTTCGATATCCCATTCGTTCGCCATTCGACGATGGTATCTCCGGGGCGCGTGATCGGCCATCACCACGCGGCGTCATTGACACGGCGAAACCGTGCCGCTTAAGGTCGGGCGATGACTGCTGATGATTCCGAGCGAGTTGCCTGCGCGGCCCAGACGGACCGACTCGTGCAGTGGGCGGCTGCCACGACCGAGTCGCACATTCCGGCCGCGGTAATGGCGCGCGCGGCGCGGGTGCTGGCGGACGATCTCGCGGCGATGATCGGTGCCCGTGACGAGCCGGAAGTTGCCGCGTTCCATCATCGGATGATCGCGCGAGCGCAACGTGCCGAGGCAACGGTTTTCCGCGGCGGTCGTTCACGCACCGATCGATGGTCGGCCGCGGTGGCGAACGGTGTGGCCGCCGACTGGCTGGAACTCGATGAAGGTTATCGCGTCACCGCCTGTCACGCCGGCCTGTACGTGTTGCCGGCACTGATGGCGGAGGCGGAAGCCACCAACCTACCGGTGGGGCGCATGCTGCGTGCACTGGTACTCGGCTACGAGATCGTCACGCGAGTGGCCCGTGCGTGGACGCAGCGCGCGCTCAACATGCAATCACACGGCCGCTACAGTGCGATCGGCGCGGCAGCCGGTGTGGCCCTCGCTCGGGGCGCAGATGCGCAACGGCTGCGCGATGCGATCACCACCGCCGCCACGCTAGTCGGACCTTCGCCGCGCACGCACCTCGAAGAGGGCGCGTTGTCGCGCAACGTCTGGCCGGCGGCGGGCGCCTGGTCGGGATCGATGGCGGTGGAATGGGCCGAATGCGGCATTGCCGGTTCGCCGAACGCCTTCCACGACGTGTATACCTCGGTGTTAGGAGGCAGCGCGCATCCGGAGCGGCTCGGCGAGGGTCTGGGTGAGCACTGGGCCATCCTCGACGGCTACACCAAGATCTACGCCTGCTGCCAGCATCTGCATTCGGCAGTGGAGGCGATCGTCGATTTGCGACCACGTCTGCTGGCGCGCGGCGCACTGGAAGACATCGAGTCGGTCCGCGTCGAAACCCATCCGCTGGCGATCGCGCTGGTCAATCCGCGTCCGCACACGACGCTCGGTGCCAAGTTCTCGATGCCTCATGCCGTGGCGGCCGCCCTGGCGACTGGAACAGGCGGCGCCGACGCATTCAGTGCGCCCACTTTGCATGAGCCCACCATTGCCCGATTGCGCGAGCGGGTCAGCGTCGTGCCACGCGAACGTGATTTGCCGCCCCCGCACGACCGTCCGGCGCGTGTGGTCGTGGCGCTGCGCGATGGCGCGGAGCTCGAGGCGGAGTGTCTGAGTGCGATCGGCGGGCCGGATCGTCCGGCGCCACCGGAGGCGGTGTTCGACAAAGTGCTCACGCTGGCCACGCCGGTCTACCCGCAGATCCTGCCAGTGCTGCAATCGATCGCCACGCTCGATCGCGCCGTGCTCGGCACGGGCTGGCGCGAGCTGGTCGACAGGTTTGCGGCGGACCAGTGAGTCGATGGCGGCAACGTTGCCGCCTTGCGGCTCCATTGGTTGGTCCTTTGCCGGGGACCAGGCGAGGCCGAGCGCCCCTAATCGATTCGCGCGCCGGTCTTCTCGACGACCTGTTTCCAGCTGGCCGCCTCGCCACGCATCCGCTCGCTGAATTCGGCGGGCGTGTTGCCGACCGGCACGATGCCGATGCTGGCGTAGCGCTTCTGTACCTCTTCGTCGTTCAGCACGGCGCGAACCGCATCACTGACACGCCGGGCGATCGCGGGATCCAGCCCGCGCGGGCCGGCGATGCCCCACCAGTTGCCCAGGATCACGCCATCGGGCAGACCGACTTCCTTGGTTGTCGGCACGTTCGGCAGCACCGGCAGCCGCGATGGGGCGGCAACCGCGAGTGCGCGCAGCTTGCCGGAAGCGACCAGCGGGCCGGTGGTGCCGTAGCTGATCACGAACAGTTGCACGTCGTTAGCCAGCAAGGCCTGCACGCCGGGGTTCGCGCCCTTGTACGGCACGTGCGTCATCTTCGCGCCGAGCCATTCCGAGAGCATGTAGGCCGACAGATGCGGCACCGTCGCAGCACCCGGCGAGCCGTAGTTGAGCTTGCCGACATTGACGCGGGCATGCGCGGCGAACTCGGCGAACGTGCTCGCCGGCACGGCGTTGTTGATGTAGATCAGATAGGGCGTGTCGCAAAGCAACGTCACCGGCGCCAACGCTTCGAGCGGATCGAAGCCCATCTTCGAGTAGAGGAACTGATTGATGACGAAGTTGTTCGTCGGTGCGAACAGCAGCGTGTAGCCATCGG
>CADECO010000392.1:0-5561 GCA_902825905.1 uncultured beta proteobacterium | reverse complement strand
GGCATCGGCGGCACCGGCGTGCTCACCATCGGCGGCATCCTCGGCATGGCCGCGCATCTTGAAGGCAAGGGCGTGTCGGTGCTCGAGATGACCGGCATGTCGCAGAAGAACGGCACGGTCAGCTCGCACGTGCGGCTCGCGGCAACGCCCGAGGCGATCCGCGCGCAACGCATCGCCACTGGCGAGGCCGATCTGATCCTGGGCTGCGACATGCTCACCGCCGGCGCGCAGGATGCGATCGCCAAGACGCGCCCCGGGCGTACCAGCGCGATCATCAACGCGCATCAACAACCGATCGGACCGTTCGCCAAGCAACCCGACTGGCAGTTTCCCGATGCCGGGGTTCGCGACCTCATCGCCGAGTCGGTCGCCGATCAGGTCGAGTTCGTCGATGCGACCAGACTGGCGACCGCGCTGCTCGGTGATTCCATCGCGACCAACTTATTCATGCTCGGTTTCGCCTGGCAGCGCGGGCGCGTTCCGCTCTCGGAGGCGGCGATCCTGCGCGCGATCGAGTTGAATGGCGTGGCGATCGAGATGAACAAGGAGGCGTTCCTGTGGGGTCGACGTGCGGCGGTCGATCTCGATCGGGTCAAGCGCATCGCCACGCCGGCGCAAGGCATCGTGCTGCAGATGCCGCGTTCGCTCGACACCGTGATTCGCACCCGCGCGAAGTTTCTCACCGACTACCAGGACGCCCGCTACGCCACGACCTACGAGCAGTTCGTGCAGCGGGTGCGCGAGGCCGAGGCGAAGCTCGAAAAGGGATCGAAGCTCACCGAGGCGGTGGCGAAGAGCCTGTTCAAACTGATGGCGATCAAGGACGAGTACGAGGTGGCGCGGCTCTACACGAGCGGCGAGTTCGAGCAGCGCATCAAGGACACGTTCGAAGGCGAGGTGACGCTCAAGTTCAATCTGGCGCCGCCGCTCCTTGCCAGGAAAGACGGCGAGGGCCATCTGGTCAAGGCCGAGTACGGCGGCTGGGTGTGGCACGCGTTACAGCTGCTCGCGCGATTGAAGGGCTTGCGCGGTAAGGCGTTCGATGTGTTCGGCCACACCGCCGATCGCAGGATGGAGCGCGCACTGATCGACGAGTACCGTGCGTTGATCGATGCGCTGCTGCCGAAGCTGAGTGCGGACAATCTCGCGGTCGCGGTAGCGATCGCCGCGGTGCCGGAGACGATTCGCGGCTTCGGGCACGTGAAGCTGGCGGCGGTCGATGCGGCACGCAAGCGCTGGGGCGAACTGTCCGCGCAACTGGAGCGCAGCGGGCGGGATGGTGCGGGCAAGGCGCGGGTCAGCGCGTTCCGTTGATCCGATCCTCATGGCAGTCGGATAAGACTGATCCGGAGAGAACCACCCCGACGGACGGGTGCGTCCATGTGTATAGACCGCCAGCATTTTTACCGTCAAAATGCTGGCTATGTATACAAGAAGCCTGACCCCACTGTCGCGTTCCTTTCTGTTGTTGGGGCCGCGCGGCACCGGCAAGACCACTTGGCTGCGCGCCAGCCTGCCCAAGGCGCATTGGTACAACCTGCTGCTTGACCGCGAGCTGCTGCGGCTCATGCGCGATCCGCAGCAGTTCCGGCACGAGATCGAAGCGTTGCCGCGTCGTAGCTGGGTCGTCGTCGATGAGATCCAGAAGCTGCCCGCGCTCATGAACGAAATCCATGACGCGCTCTCGCAGGCACCCCAGCGCTGGCGTTTCGCGCTGACCGGTTCATCGGCTAGGCGCCTGCGCCGCGATCAAGTCAATCTGCTGGCTGGCCGCGTCGTGATGCGCCAGATGCTTCCACTCACCGTCGGCGAACTGGGCGAACAGCCGAACGTCGACGATCTGTTGAGGTTCGGCATGCTTCCACTGGTACGCAGCTCTCGCGGTTCGGCCGCGCGCATCGATCTTCTCGAAGCCTACGCGGAGACCTACTTCGCTCAGGAGATTCGTGCGGAGGCGCTGGTTCGCAGTCTCGACTCGTTTGCGCGATTCCTCGAAGTCGCTGCATTGGCGAATGCGCAGGTGACCAACGTGGCGGCGCTTTCGCGCGACGCAGCGGTGGCACGCCCTACGGTGCAGGGCTATTTCGAGGTCCTCACCGACACATTGCTGGGCACATGGCTGCCGGCATGGCGCCCGCGCGCGAAAGTGAAGGAAGCGCAGCATCCGAAGTTCTATCTGTTCGATCCAGGCGTGGTGCGGGCGCTCGCCCGACGTTTGCGCGAGCCGCTGGAACCGGCCGAACGCGGCGCGCTGCTCGAGACGCTGATCCTGCATGAATTGCGTGCGCAGATCGCATACGGAGACTGTGGCGGAGAGCTGTCCTACTATCGGACGCCGTCGGGAACTGAAGTCGATTTCATCTGGACACGTGCGCGGCATTCGATCGGCATCGAAGTCAAGGCGAGCACCCGTTGGCGACCTGAGTTCAGTCGCGCGCTTGCCGATCTTCACTCGGCCGGTGTGATCAGCGCCGCGTGGGGCGTCTATCTGGGGTCGCAACCCCTGAAGGTCGGCCCGATTCGCGTCTTGCCTTTGCACGCATTTCTTCGGGAACTGTCGGCGGGTCGCGTCCTCGTCGTCCGCTGACCACAGACTTCGTTTGATAACCGGCCGTTCGCGGTGTGACGTATCCTGCGGAGCTGTGAGCTGCCCACGTTTGCGATCCCATGCGTCGACCCAAATCGATCACACGACTGCTTTCCCTACCAATCCGGACATTCGTCCCGGTTACGCTCGCTGGGCTGCTGTTTGGCTGCGCCACCGCAAGAATCGAATCGGAGTGGAACAGTCCGGATCACGCTGCGCGTTCGTTGAAGGGCGCGTCGGTGCTGGTGATGTGCGCGGCCGGCGACGAGTCGTTGCGCCGCATCTGCGAGGACCACTGGGCCACGCGCCTGAGCGCGAGCGGCGTCAAACCCTTGCGTGCCTATCAACTCGCGGAGCTGCCGGCGGGTGAGCAGGCCACGCCGGAGGCGATCCAGCGTGCCGCCCGCGCTAACGGCGCATCAATGGTCACCACCACGCGCGTGGCGCCGACGTATTACGGCGCGGCGAACTCCGGCACCCAAGTCGGCGTCGGCGTGGGTGGAGTCGGCGGCAGCGGTGGCGGCATCTCGTTCGGCGGCATCGGCATCTCGATTCCGATCGGCGGCAGCGGCGCGCCCGAGTCGATCGTCTCGGCGAGCACGACGCTGGTCGAAGTCGCATCGAACGCGCTGACGTGGTCGGCGAATGCCACGGCGCCGGGCGCGCAGAGCATTCCCGATAAGGTCGGCGCGCTCACCGAAGTGCTGATCGAAGCGATGCGCAAGGCGGGGATGTTGTAGTCAATCCGCCGTGAACCCCGAGTTCTTCACGATCGGGCCCCACATGCGATGCTCTGCCGTCACCAGTTGCTCGCATTCCTGCGGCGACTCTCCCCCGGGATCGATCATCAATTTTGCGAACGCCTGCCGCGTCTCGCTCGTACTCAGCATGTCGCGCGTCGTCTGATTCAACCGGGCGACGATCTCGCGCGGCGTGCCCGCCGGCACGAACACGCCGAACCAGTCCTGCACATCGAGTTCGGCGTAACCCGCCTCCTTGAACGTCGGTACGTCCGGCAGCAGCAATGAGCGTTGCATGCCGCTGGAAGCGATGGCGCGCAGCTTGCCGGATTTGATGTGCGACATGACGTTGCCCGGCGTGCCGACCAGCAACGGCAGTTGACCACCGAGCAGGTTCTGAATCGCTTGACCACCGCCCTTGTAGCCGACATGTTCGAGCTCGATCCGCGCTGCCTTGGCGAACATCGCGCCGAGAAAGTGTTGGGTGGAACCCGGCGCAGACGAGCCGAACGACGCCTTGCCCGGATTCGCCTTCACCCAACCGACGAGGTCGGCAGCGGACTTTACTTCGGCTGGCATGGCCGGGCCCGCTACCAGCAGTAGCGGAAATCGGCCCAGCGTCGTGACCGGCGCGAGATCGCGCAGCGGGTCGTAGGAGAGCTGTTTGTAGAGGTGCGGGTAGATCGTGATCATCGGGTTGGGCGTGACCAGAATCGTGCTGCCGTCGGCCGGCCCGTTCTTCGCGGCCTCGACGCCGAGGCGCCCGCCCGCGCCCGGTTTGTTATCGACAATCACCGAGCTTGCGTAGCGGCCGCGCAACCAGTCGGCGAGGTGGCGTGCGATCACATCCGCCGATCCACCAGGAGGAAAGCCGACGATGACGCGTGCCGGTCGCTCGATTGCCTGGGCCTGAACGGTTTTGAATGGCGCAGCGCCGAGACAAAGCAGACTGGCTGCGCCGGTCAGGAGCAGCGTACGACGTGTTTGCATGACATTCCCTCCTCGCATGATGGACCGCACCGTCGGTTTGTACGGCGCCCACGCGGCGGCTCACAAGCGAAACGGAGTCATCATCGACATGAGCGATGCGCATGGTCTGATTCGCGGAGCGAAAAGGCGTTCGCGCGTGCCTCGGCCAAAGGGGCCGATAGGGATTCAACTTTCGCGCAGCGCGTCAGAACCGATATGCCGCGATTAGCACGGCAGTCGTCAGACACATCGCCGAGTTGGCGATATTCATGGCGACGGCGGGATCGATGCGCCGTCCGTTGTGTTCGTGCAACCAGGCGGCCATGGTGGCGTTCGCGCCCAGCCACGTACACCAGGTCCATAGCGAGTGCTGACTGGAATCGGCGCTCATGTGAATCGCCCACATCGTCGGCAGGTAGGAAAGCAGTCGCACCGAGTTGAAGAGCGTGAACGCCCAGGTGAGCAGCTGCAGGTAGAGCTGTCGGGGCAAGACCCGGCCGCGTTTGGTGCGCCCGATGGCGTGCGAGCTACTCGCTGTCATGACCGGCTATCCCTGAGCCTTCGTGATTCCAGAATGCAATGGTGTCGCTGCGGACACGCTCGCACGAGCGCGCCGGGCGCCACGCCCGGGTTCTCGGCTGATCGGGCGCGCGGCACTTGCCGCAAGCACCGCTCCGTACACGAGCCACACGCACGCGACGATCTGCGCGAACGCGACCGCAAGATCGAAGATGTCGTTCCACGCCATGGTCGGCTCCTGGTCAGAACGTCGGCGGCTGGGGTTCGCGCAGCCACTCGCGTAGTTCGGCGTCGGGGTCGGAGGCGCTTTGTGTTGCGTCGACGGGTCCGGCCACCGCGACAGCGCTCGTCGCAGTTGCTTCATGGCGCGGCTGGTAGCCCGTAGTCGCCACCAGGCTGACCCCGGTCACGCCCAGGGCTACGACCAGCGCTTTGGCGGCAGTCGCGAATCCTCGTTGCCTGCACGATGATTTCTGCGGGGATTTCAGAAACCGATGTGCGATGCTCGATTGCATGGGAGGTCTCCTTGTTCCATTCAGTGATGTCGTTGCGCACGGAATCTAGGGCTGGACCGCGCGCGGCGGAATACTCCATTGGCTGACTGCGGCGTTAACTTCTGGTTATGACCCCGGGCCGCGCGGCGATATAACCGCGGGGTTATCGCCGTGCGCTTGGCTCCTTGCGATCACACGGGCAGGACGCTAGCAGTCGCAGACATACAGATCGCATACGAATCGGCACCCTCT
>CADECO010000391.1:2598-5577 GCA_902825905.1 uncultured beta proteobacterium | reverse complement strand
CTCGTGCCCATGGATCTGGGCCATGGACTGGGTGTAGTCGACGGGCTCGCCGCGAGACCCTTTGTCGACCCCCTTGTTGAAGTCTTGGATGAGTGACATGCGTTCCTCCCTGGAAGCCTCGCATGGAATGTCGCTCGACGAATCCGCGCGGGCTTGATTCGATGCCGACGGTTGCCGCTCCGATCGAACAACCGGTGAGATTGATTGTACGCAGCAGATCGGTACGCAGCAGATCGGACGTGGTGCATACCAGGTTGACGGATCAGACACGTCAATGAAACGTCTTTGGTGGTGATGATGCCGTCGAGGCTTGAGGTGGCGAAGCCCTGGGTCCTCGCCGCTGAGGCTTCATCGTTGGCGTGCTCCGATGCCGGGCTATTGCGCCGACCCCTGTTCCAACAGCGCTGCGATCTTCATCACCGTGCCCCAGTTGCGCGTGGTCACGTAACGGCCTGCTTTGCCGAGAATGGCCACGCCGAGTTTGCTGTCGAGAAGACCGCCGGCGCAGTGCAGATACGCGGCATGATCCGTGACGACAAAACGCTCGCCCGGCGCAATCAGCGAGCGTAGGGCGCCGAGTTCCTTGAGCTTGGCTGCATCCATGGCGAAGGCCACGAGAAAACGCGAATGCTCCGACTCGGGCGGGACGATCGGATTGAACGTGACGACCGCCGCGAACTCCTGTGCGGACTTGACCACGACGGGCGTGGACACATCGAATTGTTCTTCCGTAGCGGCGGCGATGTCGACGGCGAGTTTTCGGGTGCTGCGACTCGACGAAGTGAACACGGCATTGCCGCTGTTCAGTAGCGTCTTCACATCGCTGTGGCCTAGTCGCTCCAGCATTGCGCGAAAGTCGGCCATGGGCAGTCTGTTGCCCTTGCCCACATTCACTCCGCGCAGAAGGACGACGAATCGCGGCAATTCAGTGACCTGAGGTCGGCTGAATGCGTTTGTCAGGCGACACCCAGGCTCTCCTTGATCTGCGCATTGCTCATGGGTTTTCCGATCGATTGCGCGAGGTAGCGCATCGACTCATGGTGGTACTGGTCATCGTACGAAGAGATGGCTTCGGCCGCGAGAATGACCAGGTAGTCCATTTGGAATGCATCTACCGCCGATGCGCGCACGCATGCGTGGGTGTTGACCCCGCCCATCACGATGCGATCGCACTCGAGCTTTCCGAGCAGCTGCTTTAATCCCGTGCCGAAGAAGGCGCTGTATCTCTTCTTCACGATCTCGTAGTCACCGTGATCCCGATCCAACTCGGATAAGACCGCGCAGCCAGCCGTTCCCCTGATCGTGATTCGATTGCCGGTTTCGCGCATTGACCGGTACGCATCGCTAAGATCGGCTTCGAACTCCTGGCGAACCCAGACGATAGGATAGGAATTGCGTCGCGCGAATGCGCACAGGTCATTCACTGCATTGCAGAGCAACGCCTTCCTCTCCGAAAGCGGCGGCTTGGAAAAGAAGTCCTCAAGCAGATCGACGAAGACGAAGACCGGTTTCATCTCAACATTGCCTGTGTCGCCCGACTACAAGTAGAAAACCCAATCGACGCAATGTTTCGACCCGGACTTGAAGAGAAATGTTCCACCACTATTGTTGGCGTCATGAACGCTTTCTTCGGGCAAACAAGTTACTCGAGCCCTTTGCTACTAGCTCGTCACCCCTTCCTGAAGCCGATAGTCGCAGCGCGGCAACCGCCTTCTTTTGTTGCCGCGCCTCAGTTACCGCCGATCTCAATCGCGAGTCGATTTAGATTGCCGGCCCCGGCGTTTTCCCCATCACCTTCTCCGCCGCCCACGCAATCGCCAGCAGCTGCCGATCACTGTACGCCGGCCCGTCGAACTCGATGCCGACTGGGAGTCCGTCGCTGGTAAGGCCGATAGGGATCGAGATGCCGGGGATGCCCGCGTTCCCCGCAGGATCAGCGTTGCGGATGAAGGTGTTGAAGGTCGGCACCTGCTGGCCGTTGAGTTCGACGGTCGCATCTTGTCCGATCGGGCGCGCGGGGAGCGGAGTGGTCGGGAAGACGATCGCGGCGACGTTCTGCGCGCGAAAGTAGTTGCGATACGCCTGCTGGAGTTTGAAGCGGCCGACATTGACGGACTCCAGGTACACCGCGTCGGGCACTGACGGTGGGGTCACGCCGGCGAGCAGTGCGCTGAACAGTCCGGCCACATCGGGGCTGGCGATCTGCGCGCCGAGTTGCTGGATCGTCACCGAGCCGTGATCCACCAGATAGTTGGGCAGGTCGCGCATCACTTCGTAGATCGCGATGGGAAAGCCGATTGCGTCGTTCAATGCTGCGACGTTGGGGATGTTCGCCTCGACGAGTACCGCGCCGGCATTGCGCAGCCGCCGCAGTGCATCTTCGGCCAGCGGTGCGAGCTTGGGGTCGAGGTTCTCCCAGAAATGCTGGCGCGGCACGCCGATGCGCAGGCCTTGGAGGTTGGCGGGCTGGAGTTCATCGCACGCGCCGGTGATCGCGTTGTCGAGCATCACCATGTCGGCGATGTCTCGCGTTATCGGGCCGGGGGTGTCGCGCGTGCGCGAAATCGGCACGACGCTTTCGGCCGGATAGCGCCCAACGGTCGGACGCATGCCCGCGATGCCGCACAGCGCCGCCGGCACGCGCGTCGAGCCGCCGGTGTCGGAGCCGATGCCCGCTGGTGCGATGCGCGCCGCCGTGGCCGCGCCGTTGCCGCCGCTCGATCCGCCGGGAATCTTGGTGCGATCGTACGGATTGCGCACCGGCCCGAACGTCGGATTGTTCGAGGTGATGCCGAACGCCAGCTCGTGCATGTTGCACTTGGCGAGCAGAACGCCGCCGGCGGCAAACAACGCCTTGGCGATCGCGGCGTCGTGCTGCGGCCGGTTGTTGCGCAGCGCCGGGGTGGCGCCGGTGGTGGGCAGCTTCCTGGTGTCGATGTTGTCCTTGAGGAGCAGCGGCAGTCCGTGCAGCGCGCCGAG
>CADECO010000391.1:0-2498 GCA_902825905.1 uncultured beta proteobacterium | reverse complement strand
CGGTGGGGTTCGCGTTTTTTTCTCTTGGTGCTGCATCTACGGCGTTGGTTATTGCGTAGACGGAGGCGAGTGTCAAACGCCGTGCCGCGTCGCGGCTACACTCAATCGCTGCACCGTTGGCCTGCAACCGACTGATTTCTAAACAGAGTTCATCGCTTGGCCGCCTCGCTTTCACTCGCCGCCTCGTCGCTGGCCGGCTTCGATTACGAAGCCGCGCTGGTGCGCTGCGCGCGCGGCGAGCAACGTGCGCTCAAGGAAATCTACGACCAGGAGGCCTCGCGACTGCTGGGCGTGGCGCTGCGGATCGTGCGCCGGCGCGAGGTCGCCAACGAGGTCGTGCACGACGCCTTCCTGCAGATCTGGCAGAAGGCGAGCACATTCGACTCCGCGCGAGGCTCCGGCCGCGGCTGGATCTACACGGTGGTGCGGCATCGCGCGCTCAATTACATCCGCGACGACACGCGCGAGACCGAGCTCGACACTGAGGCGATCGAGCAGATTCCCGACACCGCCGACGATCCGCTCGCGAGTCTGGAGCGGGTGTCGAGCGAGCATGCGATCCGTCGTTGTCTGGAATCACTCGATGATTCCAAGCGCACCAGCGTGATGCTCGCGTTCGTCGACGGCTACACGCACGAGCAAGTGGCCGAACGCCTGGCCACGCCGCTTGGTACGGTGAAGTCGTGGATCCGCCGCGGGCTGGCGGCATTGAAGGCGTGCCTCGAATGAACTTCGCCGACGCTGAAGAACGCGACGCGCTGGCCGGCGAATACGTGCTGGGGTTGCTCACGCGCAATGAGCGTGCGGAGTTCGAACGCGAGCTGCCGCGCAATCGCGCGCTGGCGATCGCGGTGCGCGACTGGGAAGAACGGCTGTGGCCGGTGAGCACCGTCGCCGCGCCGGTGCGCGTGAGCCCGGCGCTCTGGGCATGGATCGAGCGCGATCTGGGTTTCGTGCGCGCCATGCCGCGGCCCGAGGTTGAGCCGCCGCGCACATCGTGGTGGCAAAGTCTCGCGTTCTGGCGCACCGGCGCGATGATTGCGACGGCAGCGGCACTTCTCGTTGCACTGGTGCCCGCGATGCGCGACATCGTCGCGCCGCCCGTCACCTACATCGCGGTGCTGGAGGCGCCCGATCGTTCACCGGGTTGGATCGTGCAGGCCACTGCCGGCAGGCCGGTGCGCCTGACACCGCTGGTGAGCGATACGGTCGGCGCGCAGCAATCGCTGCAGTTCTGGACCTTGATCGACAAGGCGCAAGGGCCGGTGTCGCTCGGACTGGTCGAGCCTAATCGCGCCAAGACCGTTCCGCACAAGAGCCTGCCAGGTCTGAAGGAAGGCCAGCTGTTCGAGATCACGCTCGAACCGTATGGCGGCTCGCCGCTCAAGACGCGTCCGAGCGGCAAGATTCTCTACAAAGGGCTTACCGTCGCGCAGTAGCGCGCGGGAGGGTCGCACAGTAGCGCATCGTTTGTTTCTCACGCGCTGCATCCAGTCGTCGTTCGCGCGAGTAGTCGGAGCACACGGATCGGCATGGGGCCGGTTCGCTCCAACTCTCGAACGGAGAACGAAGATGCTCACGCGAATCTTTGCAACCTGCCTGTATGGCGCTGCGCTCAGTGCCACGCCTGTTGCCTTCACCACCGCTTCCGCCGCGACGATGGCGGGCCTCACCGGCGACAACACGCTCATCCTCATCGACCATCGTGCCGCCGCGGTGGAAAAGCAGATCAGCGTCACCGGCGTCGAGGGCAAGCTGATCGGCATCGACGTGCGCCCGGCCAACGGCAAGCTCTACGGCGTGGCCACCGACAACGCGCTCTACACGATCGACATCGACAGTGGTCGCGCCACCAAAACGGTCGCGCTCAACAAGCCGTTTCCTGTGGCGGGTCGCGCGATCGTCGATTTCAATCCGGTGGCCGACCGGCTGCGGCTGATGTCGAGCGATGGCACCAGTTTCCGCGTGAACGTCGACACCGGTGAAGTGGCCATCGACGGCTCGCACAACTACGACAAGAGCGCTGCGTGGGCCAATGACAAACCGATGGTGATGGCCGGCGCCTACACCAACTCGTTCGCCGGTACCAAGCAGACCGAGCTGTTCAATCTCGATATGGCGCAAGGCATGCTGATGCTGCAGGTGCCGCCGAACGACGGCACGTTGAAGGCGGTGGGCAAATTGAGCGTGAAAGCCGACTCGTTCGACATCTGGTCGGACGGCAACGGCACCAACATGGCCTTCGCGGTGGCCGGCAATGCGCTCTACACGGTGGATCTGAAGACGGGCGCGGGGAACTCGATCGGTGCGATCAAAGGACTGCGCGTGCCGCTGATCGACGTTGCGGTTCTTCCTTCGAAGTAAGAAGGCCCGCGGGCGAGCCTCGCGTCACGGCATCTGAATCTTGCCGCCCCCGCCGAGGCCGCCCATCCCACCCATGCCACCCATTCCTCCCATGCCGCCACCGCCGGCACCGGGCACGAGGATCGACGAGGAGG
>CADECO010000390.1:0-5581 GCA_902825905.1 uncultured beta proteobacterium | reverse complement strand
TGCGCATCGGCGCGCACTCGCACGGACAGAGTCTGGAGACCACGCTCGCGCAGGTTGCAAGCTCGATGCTCGGCATCGATCCGGCCGACGTGCGCTTGATTCACGGCGACACCGCGGTCACGCCGTTCTCCACCGGCACCTGGGGCTCGCGCTGCATGGTGATGTCGGGCGGCGCCGTCGGCGTGACGTGCAAGGAAATCGAAAAACGCGTGCGCAACATCGCGGCGAAGCTGATGGAAGTGCCCGCCGCCGATCTGGTGCTGGAGCACGGCGAGGTGAAGGTTGCCGGCACCGACAAGAAGATGACGATCGCCGAGGTCGCGCATGTCTGGTATCGCAAGCCGCAACTGCTGCCGCCCGATGTCGATCCGGGTGGACTCGAAGCGACGGTTGGGTACAAGACGCTGCAGGACACCGGAACGTTCAGCTACGCCTGCCACGCCGTGGCGCTCGCGGTCGATACCGAACTGGGCACGGTCGAGCTGCTCGACTACGTGATCGTCGAAGACGGCGGCACCTTGATCAACCCAATGGTGGTCGACGGCCAGATTTTCGGTGGCACCGCACAGGGCATCGGTACCGCGTTGTACGAAGAGATGCCGTTCGATCGCAACGGCCAGCCGCTCGCCACGACGCTCGCCGACTACATGCTGCCGGGCGCGACCGAGGTTCCGGCGCCACGCGTCGATCACATGGAAACGCCGTCGCCACTGACATACTTCGGCCAGAAAGGCATTGGGGAAGGCGGTGCGATCGCGCCGCCGGCCGCAATAGCCAACGCGGTCAACGATGCGCTGGCACCGCTCGGCGTCGAGATTCTCGAATGCCCGATCACGCCGCGGCGGGTGTTGGCGGCGCTGGGGACGATCAGCCAGTGAAGCCCGCAGCGTTCGACTACGAAAAACCCCGCTCGCTCGATGCGGCCGTGAAGCTGCTGGCGACGAGCGACGGCGCAGCGAAAGTCATCGCCGGTGGCCAGTCGCTCACGCCGGTGCTCAACTTTCGCCTCGCGCAGCCAAGCCTGCTGGTCGATGTGCGCGGTCTGCCCGAGTTGGCCGGCGTGAAAGAGGAGGCCGACGCCATCGTGCTTGGTGCGACCACCACGCACGCGCAGATCGAAGATGGCCGCGTGCCCGATCCCACCAACGGTTTGCTGCGACGGGTTGCGCGCGGCATCGCCTATCGGGCCGTGCGCAATCGCGGCACCCTGGGCGGCAGCCTCGCGCACGCCGATCCCGCCGCCGACTGGCTCAACGTGATGGCGCTGCTCGATGCCGAAGTGCTCGTGCACGGTACCAAGGGTGGGCGCCGTGTTCGTGCCTCCGAGCTTGCCAACGGGCCACTGTCGACCGTGCTCGCCGACGACGAGATCATCACGGGTGTGCGCGTACCCAAACTCTCGAGCGCCGCAAAGTGGAGCTACTACAAGGTCAATCGCAAACCGGGTGAGTTCGCCGAGGCGATCGGCGCGTTCGTGATCGATCCGGTGCGCAAACTCGCGCGCGGTCTGATCGGCGCGACCGAAGCGGCGCCGCACCCGATCGCCGACGCAAGCGCGTTGTTGCCACGTTTCGACGACGCCATCGGCCGCGCGGCGGTAAGCGCTGCCGGATTCGAGGCGGGCACGTATGAAATCCAGGTGCACCTCGGCGCGTTGCGCCGGGCCGCTCAGCAGGTTAACGCATGAAGACCATCGCCCTCACCGTCAACGGCAAGCGCGTCAGCGGCAACATCGAGCCACGTACCAATCTGGCCGACTTTCTGCGCGAGCAGTTGCATCTCACCGGCACCAACATCGGCTGCGAACACGGCGTGTGCGGCGCATGCACGCTGGAGATCGACGGTGCGCCGGCGCGCTCGTGCATCACCTTCGCGGTGGCGTGCGATGGTGCGGCAGTTCGCACGATCGAAGGCCTCGAGCACGACGCCGTCATGGTGCAGTTGCGCGAGGCCTTCACCGCCGAGCACGCGCTGCAGTGCGGCTACTGCACACCCGGCATGCTGATGACCGCGCACGATATCGTCAGCCGTCTGCCCGATGCCGACGAAGCCCGCGTGCGCGAGGAGCTATCGGGCAACCTGTGCCGCTGCACCGGCTACGTGGGCATCGTGCGGGCGATCCGGCGGGTGCAGGCGCTGCGTCACAAGTGACTGCGATTCGGCCACAACCGTAGCGGCTTCCTCGCATATCATCGTCACGACGCGCGCCAGTGCATTGCCGGACCGCCCTCTCCACGAGGCGCATTCCCGCTCCGCTGCACCGGCGCTTCCCCGTTCGAGGACATCACCATGCATCTCAATCGACTCATCATTCGCCCCTTCGTCGAGCAAGGCCTGCGCGAGGAGTTCGGCCTGGGCGACACCACCGGCGGCTTTCTTACCTGGGACGACGATCCCGTCCAGACCGCGCAGATCTACGCCAAGGCGAGCGGCGTCGCGTGCGGGCTGCTGTTCGTCGACGAGACCATCCGTCTGGTCGATCCGGACGCGCAGGTCGAACACTGCGTGAAGGATGGCGACGAAATCGGCCCCGGCACTGTGTTGCTCAAGATCCGTGGCAAGGCCTCGACCTTCTTCGTGATCGAACGGGCCGCGCTCGACTGGGTGCAGCAGCTCTCGGGTATCGCCACCAAGACGCGGCGATACGTGAATCTCGTCAAGCACACCAAGGCGCGCGTTACCGACACGCGCAAGGGCTGGCCGGGCCTGCGCATGGTGCAGAAGTACGCGGTGCGCGTGGGTGGCGCGCACAACCACATCATGAACCTCACCAATTGCATCCTGGTGAAGGACAACCACATCAAGATCGCCGGCAGTATCAAGAACGCCATCGAGATCCTGCGCGCGCGTGCGCAGCACACCTTCAAGATCGAAGTGGAGTGTGAATCACTCGATCAGGTGAAGGAAGCGCTCGATTGCGGTGTCGAGGTGATCATGTTCGACAACATGGATCTCGACGAGATGAAGGCCGCGCAGAAGTTCGTGAACGGCCGCGCGATGACCGAGGCGTCCGGCGGCATCAACGAGACGACCATCGTGCCGATCGCCGAAACCGGCGTGGACGTGATCTCGGTGGGCGATCTCACCCACACGGTGAAAGCGCTCGATATCAGCCTCGACGTACGCGACATCAAGCCCAGCGCGGTCCGCACGATCGAGCGGCTGCGCTCGGCGGGGCGGGGATGAGCGACCCCTACGCCGTCCAACGTCCCACTGCAGCGGACCGTCTCGCCGACGGGCGACTCGCACAGGCAGCGCTGGCGCGCCGCTATGACCGACTGCTTCCGGGCAAGGTCGGCATCGTCGTCGCGCTCGATGCCGATTCGGTCGACGAGTGCAAGCGTGTCATCGAACTCACTACGCGCGTCGACGGCGTCGCCGGCTACAAGGTCGGACTCACCACGGTGCTCCGACTCGGTCTGGCTGAAGCGATCCAGCAGCTTCGCGCGGTGACCGAACTGCCGCTCATCTACGATCACCAGAAGGCCGGGCCCGACGTGCCCGACATGGCAGCCAAGTTCACCGCGACGGCCCGCGCCGCTGGCGTCGACGGATTGATCCTGTTTCCGATCGCCGGGCCGCGTGCAGTCGATGGCTTCGTCGGTGAGGCGATGAAGAACCGCGTGCTGCCCATCGTCGGCGGTGATCTGCCGTTTCCCGACTACAACGCGAGCGGCGGCGGGTACGTGATCGACAATGCGCTCGATCTCATCTTCGCCCGTGCGCTCGCACTGGGTGCCGATCACTTCGTGGTGCCCGGCAACACCGTGGCCAAGCTCACCCACCACGCATCACGTCTGCGCGAGCAGCTCGAGCAACCCACGTTTCTCGTCCCAGGGATCGGCCCGTTAGGCGGCACGATGGACAGCGTGGTGCGTGCCGCGCGCGGCGCGCGTGTGTTCGGCGTGGTCGGGCGCGCTGTGTATGCAGCCAAGGATCCAGCCGACGCAGCCAAGCGGCTGGTGGCTGAAGCCCTCGCGGCCGCATAGCTTGCTGCACGCTCGATGACCGACGATCGACCCGCGGTGCTGTTCGACTGGGGCGACACGCTCGTCGTCATTCCCGGCATGCTCAACGCGCCCGATGCGCATCTGGCATGCGCGCGCGAGGTGTACCAGCGCGATTACGCTGCCAGCATTGCCGCGCGATCGCGTCCGCTCGACGTCGAACGCTTCATCGCCGTCTACTTCGCTGCGGCGAAGCACCAGATCAAGCGATCGGCCGAGACCCTGCGCGAACACAACTTTCAGGATCGTCTGCGCATGACCTTGGCCGAGTGCGGTGCCGAGGGCGCGCTCGACGACGCGGAGATCGATGCGTTCGCGCATGCCCTGTCGATGCAGGTGCTGTCGCAGGCTCGGCTGATCGATGGCGCTGCCGAGGCGGTGCAGCGGCTGACCAGAAGATTTCGCCTCGGGCTGCTTTCCAACTATCCGATGCCCGCCGTGGTGCTCGGTACGCTCGAGCGTTTCGGCATGGACGACGCGTTCAGCCGCGTGACGATATCGGGCGAGATGGGCTGGATGAAGCCGCATGCCCGCGCCTACGAGGCGCTGCTCGATGGCTTCGTGCGTGAGCCAGCGCGTGCAGTGTTCGTCGGCGACAACCTGGAGAACGACGTGATTGGTCCGAAGCGCCTCGGGCTCAAGACGGCGTGGTACGCGCCTGGTAAGTCCACGCCCGATGAGCCGGCGATCGACTTTCATGCGCACACGCTCGGCGAAGTGGTCGAGTGGTGCGAACAGAGCCTGCTCTGACAATGTCGATCGAATCCAATCTCCTCATCGACGGCCAGTTCGTTGCCGCTCTGTCTGGCGCAACGTTTCCCACTCTCAGCCCGCGCGATGACGCAGTGCTTGCCCAAGTGGCCAAGGCCGGCGTCGACGACATCGATCGTGCCGCGCGCGCTGCTCGTAAGGCGTTCGACGACGGCAAGTGGTCGGGCATGATGCCCACTGAGCGCGGCGCCTATCTCCGCCGTATCGCCGACCAGCTGCGCAAACATGCCGACGAGATCGCGCGCATCGAGACGCTCAACGGCGGCAAGACCATCGCCAACTCGAAGAACGAGGTCGAAGCCGCCGCGAAAGTGTTCGAGTACTACGCCGGCGCGGCCGACAAGTTCTTCGGCACGACGATTCCGATGGGCACAGGCGTTGTCGACTTCACCTTGCGCGAACCGGTGGGCGTGGTCGCAGCGATCACGCCGTGGAATTTTCCGATTCTGGCGGCAGCGTGGAAGTGCGCACCGTCCCTTGCGGTCGGTTGCACCGTGATCCTCAAGCCGGCGAGCTACACGCCGCTCACCGCGCTGATGCTTGGTCGCGCCGCGTTGGACGCCGGTGTGCCGCCGGGTGTGTTGAACGTGCTGCCCGGACCCGGTGCGGCGTTAGGCGAGGCGATCGCGCGCCATCCACTCATCGACAAGCTCTCGTTCACCGGCGAAACGCGCACCGGCGCGGCGCTGTTGAAGGCGGGCGCTGACGACATGAAGCGCATTACGCTGGAGTTGGGCGGCAAGAGTCCGAACATCGTGTTCGCCGATGCCGACTTGCCGAAGGCCGCGAAGGCCGCGGTGTCG
>CADECO010000389.1:0-5599 GCA_902825905.1 uncultured beta proteobacterium | reverse complement strand
CGCAGCCACGCGATCCGACCACCACGCGCTACGTCGCGAGCCTGTTCGAAGCGGTCGGCGTTGATCGTGTGGTGACGCTGGATGTACACAACCTCGCCGCGTTCCAGAATGCGTTTCGCTGCGGCACCGAGCATCTGGAGGCGACCGGACTGTTCAGCACGCACTTTGTCCCGCGCCTGGGCAGCAGCGAAGTCGTAGTGGTGTCGCCCGATGCGGGCGGCATCAAACGTGCCGAACGCTTTCGGCTGCGGCTGGCGCACGATCTGGGCCGGGCAGTGGGTGCCGCGTTCGCGGAGAAGCACCGCGCACTGGGTGTGGTGAGCGGCGATGCGTTCGTGGGCGACGTGCGGGGTCGCGTCGCCCTCATCATCGACGATCTCATTGCCAGCGGCACAACGCTCGCCCGTACCGCCGCAGCATGTGTCGCAGGCGGCGCAACGGCGGTCCACGCGGTCGCCACGCATGGCTTGTTCGTCGGCAACGCCAATGAAGTGCTGGGCGACAGTCCACTGGCGAGCGTGGTCGTGACCGATTCGGTGCCGCCGTTTCGAGTTACCGGCGCGCGGCTGCGCGACAAGCTCGTCGTGCTGTCGATCGCGCCGCTCTTGGGCGAGGCAATCGGGCGGTTGCATCGCGACGAGTCGATCGTGGCGTTGCTGGAGACGTGAAGGGTGAAGAGAGCGGGGTGAAGAGTAAAGGGGCCGCCAGCGTCATGCGCGTAGGGCCAGCGCGCCGTGACTGTGCGCGAGCGCCACGTAATGCATCGCCCGGTCGCGCCAACGCCCGCCATCGCGGTAGCGCGGTTCGTCGAGATGCCACACCGCAAGCTTGGCGCGCAGCACCGCGCGATAGCTCTGATACGCGTGCACGACCGCCTCGGGGGGATCATCGTGGGTGATGCGGCGATAGGCCTCGAACAACACGGCGCGTGCGCCGGACAGTCCCAACCGCTCGCATTCCAGCGCCAGAAAGCCCAGGTCATCGGCGGCATCCAGGGTGCGCAGCGCGCGATTGAACTCCAGGCAGTCGATCACCACCGGTCCGTTGTCCAGCAGGAAGATATGCTCGGGCCGCAGATCGCCATGACCTTCGACGATGTGGCCCTCGCGTGCTCGAGATTCGATCGATGCGCGTAGTCGCGTCAGCAGTTTTCCTTGCAAAGACGCCGCACGATCGAGTGGTTCGCGCGGAAGCGCGTAGCGCTCGCACCGCAGGCTCTGCCACGATTGTTCGATTTCAGCGCTGATCGTTGCGAAATGCTCGTGAGGATCGAGTGACTCGCGCTTCAATCCTGCGTAGAAGCGGGCCAGCAGTTCAGCCGCCGAGCGCAGCGCCCATGCGTCGGGGGCCGTTCCGGTGAGGACAGCATCGCTGATCGCACCGGCCTCGATGAGCCGGCTGAGCATGCGCGCCTCCGGCAGCCGGCGCATCTGCACCAGCCAATCGACCGGCTGACCCTCGCCGCCTATCCGGTACGTGCCATTCGACGTGCGTGTGAGCGGCACGGCCGCGAGATACACATGAGGCGCCAGCCGGCGATTCAGTCGCACCTCCTCTTCGCAGCTGTGGCGACGCGCCGCGATGGTGCTGAAGTCGAGAAACGCCGAGCGGATCGGCTTCTTGAGCTTGTAGGCGTGCTGCGTGGTGCGAAACACCCACGACATGTGCGTCTCGATGGCGTCGATCGCAGCCGGGGCGTCGGCGTAGGTCTCGGCGCGGAGCAGCGCGGTGACTTTCTCCGCGAGATCGGCGGCCGCCTGTGCTTCGACGACGAACGCCGGCGTCATCGGCGCGTCGTACCACGCGCCGGCAGCGATCCATCGGGCGGGGCGAGCAAGGCGATCACCTCCTCGTCGCTCACCTGCGGAAACGCGTCGTAGAACTGGCCAACCGCGTAGAACTCGGACGGGGTCATCAGACATACGACCTTGTCGGCGTACGCACTCACCCGCACGAAGGCGGACTGGGAAGCCACCGGCACGGCGCAGATGAGCGTGGCCGGTTGACGCTCGCGAATGTCGTGCAGCGCGGCCACCATCGTCGCGCCGGTTGCCAGACCGTCGTCGACGACGATCACAGTGCGTCCAGCCGGATCGATCGGCGCCCGATGCGGGGTGTACTGCTGGCGGCGTCGGGCCATCAACGCACGCTGGCTGGCGATCTCGCGGTCGATGTAGACCTGACTGGCGCCGACGTCGCGTGCGCTCTCGTCGATGATCGACCAGCCCGATTCCCCGACGGCGCCGATCGCGAACTCGGCGTGTCCGGGTGCGCCGATCTTGCGCGTGAGGACGACGTCCAGTTCGCCCTGTAGCGCATCCGCAACGATGCGCGCCATGGGCACCGCGCCGCGCGGAATCGCCAGCACCAGCGGATGCGCGCCGCGCCAAGTCTGTGACGCCGCTGCCAGTTGGGCAGCAGCATCGGCTCGATTGCGGAATCTCATCGCAGCCGCCGGTCGATGTATTCCACCAGGGCGTCCACCGTCGCGATGCGTTTGTAGTCGGCCTCCGGAATGTCGAGGCCGAACGCTTTCGACAGACCGATCACGAAGTTGAGCAGGTCCATCGAATCGACATCGAGTTCGTCGCGAATCGGCCGGTTGCCGGGCAGTGTGTCGGGCTCCAGTTCGGGGACCACGCGGGCCAGTTCATCGAGGACGCGCGCGCGGATTGCCGTCGGGTCGAGTCGGTCACTCATAGCTTGTCGGGCTCCTGCAGCAGGTGGTCGATCGCATCGAGCAGCAAGCCGCCGCGATGGCCGTCGCTCGCACGATGATCGGCCGAGAGCGTGGCGTGCACGATGGGTCGTGCGACGATCTGGCCGTCGTGTATCCAGGGCCGGTCGAGCGGGCGACCGAAGCCGAGCAGCGCGACCTGCGGGGGATAGATGACGCCGAACACCGTGTCGACACCGCGATCGCCCAGACTGGTGACGGTAATCGTCGGCTTCATCATCTCGGCGCTGCGCAGCGAGCCGGCGCGGGCGCGCTGCACCAGATCCTGATAGTCGTGCATGAGCTCGGAAAGCGACCGGCGATCGGTATCGAGCAGCGCCGGGGCGACCAGACCGCCGCCGCGCAGCGAGATCGCCGTGCCGACATGAATCTCGCTGCTCGGCTGCGCGCGGCCGTCGAGAAAGAAGCCGTTCAGCTCGGGCACCGACCGCAGCGCGAGCGCGACCGCCTTGATGAGCAGCACCCCGGCAATGAGCCGATCGGCCACGCCACGCTGCGCGTTCACCTCGGCCAGCCATTGCAATGCACGGCCCAGGTCGATCGAGGTCGCCAGGTAGTAATGTGGGATCTCGCGCTTGGAGCGCGTCATCGCCGCAGCGATGGCGTCGCGCATGCGTTGGCGTTTGTCGGTCGCGGGGAGCAGCGCGGGAGTTGGGGGCGGCGCAGCGCTTGGTGATTGCGCGGGTTGCTTGGTCAGCGCCGATGGCGCCACCTGCATCGCCGCCAGATTCGCGTCGATATCGCGAAGCGTGACGCGACCACCGGGCCCACTGCCGCGCAGGCGCGAGGCGTCGAGGCCGAGCGATTGCGCGCGATGTCGTGCGGCGGGCGAGATCACCAGGCGCGCCGCTTCGAGCTGCGCGGGCGCGGCTTCGACCGCCGGAGGCGGAGCAAGTGGGGCAGTGGTTACCGCTTGCGGGGTGGGTGTCGTCTGTAGCGGTGCTGCCGTTGCCTGCACCGGCGCGGCCGATGCGTGCTCGCTCGTGCTGATCATCGCTAGCGTGGTGCCGACCGGTAGCCATTGGTCGGAGGGCTCGACCACCACTTCGCTCAGCACGCCATCGACGAACGATTCGACATCGACGTTGGCCTTGTCGGTTTCGACCAGGGCGATGACTTCGCCGCGCGCGACCCGATCGCCGGGATGCTTGAGCCACTGCAACAGGCGTCCTTCGGTCATGTCGGCACCGAGCTTGGGCATGCGAAACGGCTGCATCGCGTTCTCGCGCGTCGCGTTCAGCGCAGCACCTCGCGCACCGCGGCAGCGATGCGTTCGGCGCTCGGCAGCGCGGCGTCTTCCAGGTGCTTCGCGTAGGGGATCGGCACCTCGGCGCTGCACACCCGCAGCACCGGCGCGTCGAGCTGATCGAACGCGTCTTCCATGATCGTCGCGCTCAGCTCGGCGGCGAAACTGCCGGTGCGCCACATCTCGTCGACCAGCACGACGCGATGCGTCCGACTCACGCTGTCGATGATCGCGTCCCGATCGAACGGGCGCAGGCTGCGCAGATCGAGCACTTCGGCCTGAATCCCCTCGCCGGCGAGCGCTTCGGCCGCGGCCATCGCTTTGGGCACAGAACCGCCGTAAGTGATGATCGACACGTCGTGTCCGGTGCGGCGAATTGCGGCGCGGCCGATCTGCATCGGTGTGTCGTCGAATTCTTCGCCCGGCATCGGATACAGCGTGCCGTGCTCCATGACGAACACCGGATCAGGGTCGGCGATCGCGGCGGCGAGCAAGCCGCGCGCATCGGCCACGGTGGCTGGCGCCACCACCTTGATGCCGGGCACGTGGGCGTACCAGCCTTCGAGGCTATGCGAGTGCTGCGCGGCCACGCCACGCCCGGCGCCGCTGGTCATGCGCACCACGAGCGGCACGCTGATCTGTCCGCCCGACATGTGCCGCAGGGTCGCCGCGGTGTTGACGATCTGATCGAAGGCGAGCAGCGAGAAGTTGATCGTCATGACCTCCACGATCGGACGCATGCCGCCCACTGCCGCGCCGATCCCTGCGCCGACGAATGTCGATTCCGACAGTGGCGTATCGCGGATACGCTCCGGGCCGAACTCCTCGAGCATGCCCATGCTCACCGCGAACGCGCCGCCGTAGCGGCCGACGTCCTCGCCCATCAGGAACACGCGCGGATCGCGCTGCATCGCCTCGCGCATCGCGGCGCGCAGTGCTTCGCGATAGGTGAGTGGTTTGGTGCGTGTCTCAGCGTTCATCACCGGCTCGGCTCGCTGTAGACGTCGCGTGCCAGATCGTCGATCGGCTCCCAGGGGCCGGACTCGGCCGCATCGACCGCCCACTCCACTTCACGCACCACGTCGCGCTCGATGTTCTGCAATGCGCCGTCGTCGAGCAGTTCCATCGCCTTCAATTTCGCGACGAACGCCGCGATCGGGTCGCGCTCCTTCCACTGCGCGATTTCTTCCTTGGCGCGATACCGATCGGGGTCGGCCATCGAATGCGCGCGATAGCGATAGGTGCGGTACTCGATGAAATACGGCCCGTCGCCCCGGCGCACATGGGCCGCCCCGCGTTGCGTCGCTTCGGCGACGGCGAGCACATCCATGCCGTCGACCGCTTCAGCGGGAATGCGGTAGCTGTCGGCTTTCAGGTGGATGTCGATCTCCGACTCCGAGCGGCCGAGCGCGGTCCCCATGGCGTAGAGGTTGTTCTCACACAGGAACAGCACCGGCAGCTTCCAGATCGCTGCCAGATTCAACGACTCGTGGAACTCGCCCTCGGCGACTGCCCCTTCGCCGAAGAAGCAGGCGGTCGCCCGCAACGGTGCACCCTGAGGCGATTGCATCCGGTCGGCGAGCGCCAGTCCGACGGCGAAGGGCAAGCCACCCGCC
>CADECO010000388.1:0-5624 GCA_902825905.1 uncultured beta proteobacterium | reverse complement strand
CCGACCGATCTGGCCTCGATCACCAAGCTGCCCGACGTCGCCGCGCAACTGCTGGGCACGGAGCCAGCGCTGCTCGACATCACCGGCGGTCAAGTCATGATGCGCAACGAACCGGACTCTCCGCGGCTCGGCCTGGGCGAGATCGCCGCGGCGCTCGCGCCCGCATCGCCGACGCGCAAAGGGCGTGAACCAGGGTTGTCGGCCGACGGCTGGTTCGAGGTCAAGCACATGACCTATCCGTACGGCGTGCACATCGCGGTGATCAGCATCGATCGGCATACCGGCGCGGCAAAGGTGGAGCGGTTCTTCGTCGCCTACGATGTCGGGCGCGCGATCAATCCGATGCTGGTCGAGGGCCAGATCATGGGCGGCGTGGCACAGGGCATCGGCGGCTCGCTCTACGAGTCGTTCAACTACGACGAGCGCGGCCAGCCGTTGTCGGTCACGTTTGCCGAGTACCTGATGCCGACCGCGCACGAGGTGCCGAAGGTGGAAGTGCTGCTGCGCGAGGACGCACCCAGTCCGCGCAATCCGTTGGGCGTGAAAGGCGCGGGCGAAGCGGGCGTCAATGGCGTCGGCGCGGCCGTTGCCGCGGCCATCGATGCGGCGCTCGGCCAGCCGGGCGCGGTGACGGTGCTGCCCTTCACTCCGGAGCGGGTGCTGGAGGCGCAATCGCGTGAACGTACTTAGCGCTTCCTGCGCGGAGCTCGCCCATCGAACAACAGCTTGGAACCGTTCGCCGCTGAACCAGCAAAGAGGATCTCGATGACGCAACTGAGTCAAGCCCGCATCAAGCGCACCCTCATCGACACGGCCTATCCGTACTGGGAAGCCGAAGCCGAGATCGCCAAGCGGTTCTACCGCAAGGCCACGCGCGATGATCACGCGTTCTATCTGCGTGCCCAGCTATGGAAGGAGCTGCATCCGGTGGATGGCTATTTCAACGGGCTGCACAAGGAACTGGCGAATCTGGTCGAGCAGTTTCCGCGCGTGGACAAGGATATCGATCGGCACGAATTCCATTTCTCGATGATGCAGCTCACGCAGGAGTTCAATCACTACGTGGTGCTCGCCGACATCCTCGAACACCTGCTTGGCCGCAAGATCCAGCCGGGCGACACGGTGCAACTGCCGCAGGAGAAGGCACTCGGCGATCTGCGCCGGCGCTACGTCAGCGCAGGATCGGCAATCGATCGCGCGGCCGTGGGGCTCACCGAGGGCGGCGGTGCGCGGCTGTTCCGCGAAGGCGCCAAGCTCAAGGGCGACCGGCTCGCGACCATGACCGCCAAGGCGATGAAGGTGATCTACGACGACGAGAAGGATCACTACGAAGTCATGGCGCGCGAGGCCGCGAAGCTCATCAAGACGGCGAAGGATCTGACGCGCATGCAAGCGGCGGTACGCGCCATCAGCCGCCAGCGCGTTGCGATGCGCAACGAAATGTTCCGCGAGCCGATGAGCGAAGCGCAGATCGAGGTGTATCTGAAGGCGAAGGCCAGAACGCGGAACTGACGCGCATATGATCTGAACGGCAGCGCGCAGGCCAAGGCGGCCGCACGCACAAGGTGTTGCCGCAATGGAAAGACCTGTGGTCGAATCAGCCGGCGCCGTGTTGCCAGCGGCCCACCAGCCAAGAGGAGGAGCAGTCCATGAGTCACCGCATCAGCGCTGCGCTGGCAGCCGTGTGTATCGCAGCCGCGTTGCCCGCATCGGGCGCCGAGTTCCGCTTCCTGTCGAGCTGGGACAAGAACTATCCGGCCTATCCGGTCATCGTCGAACCGTTCATGAAAGGGGTGGAGGCGGCCACCAAGGGCAGCGTGAAGCTCGTCTTCAACGGGCCCGAAACCGTGCCGGCGTTCGAGCAGTTGCAACCGGCTTCGGCGGGAGCGTTCCACTTCCTGTTCACCCACGGTGCATATCACTTCGGCACCATACCGATCCTCACCGCCGTGGAAGCCGTCGGCGGCGACTACAAGTCGCGTAAAGCCGCCGGCCTGTGGGACGAGGTCGACAAGTACTACCAGAAGCTCGGCCTGAAACTGTTCGCCGTGCCGATGACGCCCGACGGCGGCTACAACATCCTGCTGCGCCAGCCGATCAGCCCTGCAGGCGACCTGCAGGGCCGCAAGGTTCGCGGCACGGCTTCCTATCACGCCGTGTTCAAGATGCTCGGCGCCTCGCCGGTGGTGCTGCCGCCGGCGGAGATCTACACCGCGCTGGAAAAAGGCGTGGTCGATGGCGCGGCCTGGCCGGTGCTCGGGCCGCTCAACTATCGCTGGTACGAGGTCTCGAAGTTCCTGCTGCGGCCGGCGTTCGGCTTCGTCACGCAGCCGATGTTCGTGCATCTGGCCACCTGGAACAAATTCAGCGATGCCGAGAAGAAGGCCATCCTCGAGGAAGGTCGCAAGGTCGAGGAAGCCTGGTATCAAGCCTCCGCAAAGATGATGGAGGATGAAACCAAGGCGCTGGTCGGCAAGGGTATGCAGATCACCGAGATGGGCGCGGCGCAGAAAGCCAAGTTGAAGCAAGCCTGGGCCGACGGCCTGTGGGAGATGTCGGCGCAGAAGGCCAAGGCCGATGTCGAGTCGCTGCGCGCGTTCGCCAAGAGCAAGGGGCTGTCGAACTGACGGACAACAGGCTCCGCCGAGCCTGACCATGCTCGCCCGTCTGCACGATCGCATCACCACCGCGGGATTCACGCTCGGGGCGGCGGCGCTTGCGGTCATCGTCATCTCGTTCTGCTACGAGGTTGTCGCGCGCTACTTCTTTGCCGCGCCGACCGAGTGGGCCAGCCCGCTGGTGTCCTACTCACTGGTCGCGATGATCTTCCTGGCGATGCCCGAGCTCACCCGGCGCGCCGCGCACATCGCCATCAACATCCTGCTCGACCGGGCGCGTGGCGGCACGGGTCGAGCGTTGCAGTTCCTGATCCGTCTCATCGCGGCTGCCGCGTGTCTGCTCGCCGCCTGGTTCACCGGCACCGAGACGCTCAATCAGTTCACCACCGACGTGTGGACCAGTCCCCCGTTCGCGGTGCCGAAATGGGCCGTGTCGATGTTCGTGCCCTACGGCATGCTGAGCGCGGGCATCTACTTCGTGCGGCAACTGGCAAGCGGCGCGCCCGCGAGCACTTCGGAGGGATTCGCCGGATGACCTGGTGGGTCGCGCTCACCGGCGGCGTCGGTCTGCTGCTCCTGCTGCTGCTGCTGGGCGTGCCGATCTTCGTCGCGTTCCTGCTGCTGAACGTCACCGGCATTCTGGTGATCCTCGGGCCAGCGGGCTTCGGCATGTTCGCCAACAGCATCTACGCCACCGGCACGATCTCGGCGCTGGCGGCGGTGCCGCTGTTCATCCTGATGGGCGAGATCCTGTTCCGCTCCGGCGCGATGGAAGTGCTGTTCGATTCCATGGACCGGCTGGTCGGCAGGATCCGTGGGCGCCAGTACGTGCTGTGCATCCTGCTCTCGGCGATTCTGGGTGCCCTCTCGGGCGCGGCGATGGCGGTGGCCGGGCTGCTCGGACGGTCACTCTTCCCGACCATGCTCAATCGCGGCTACGACAAGCATCTCTCGGCAGGCACCATTCTCGCCGGCGCGAGCCTCGACCCGATCATCCCGCCCTCGGTGCTGGCCATTCTCATCGCCACCATCGCGCAGATCTCCACCGGCAAGCTGCTCATCGCCGGCATCGTGCCCGGGTTGCTGCTCACCGGCATGTTCCTCGCGTTCGTGCTCATCCGCTTGCGCATCAATCCCAAGCTCGCGCCGGACCTCGCCGTCGACCTCGCGACCGACCTGCGCGATCGCAAGCCTCGGGATAGCGTATTCATGGCCCTCGTGAAGATGCTGCCGTCGGTGTTCATCTTCTTCCTGGTCATGGGGTTGGTGATGCTTGGCGTGGCCACTCCGACCGAGTCCGCCGCCACCGGCGTGTTCGGCGCGCTGGTGCTGGCCCTGGGCTACAAGCGCCTGTCGTGGTCGCTGATCAAGGAGGCGCTGGTGTCGGCAGTCACCGTCGCCTCGCTGCTGTTGCTGGTGATGTGTTGCGCGGTGATGTTCAGTCAGCTGCTCACGCTCACCGGCGCGGCGCGCAAGCTCGGCGAGCTGGTCGTCAGCATGAATTTTTCGCCCGGCGTGATGCTGTTTCTGATGATGCTGGTGCCGTTCATCCTGTTCATGTTCCTCGACCAGGTCGCGCTGATGCTGGTGCTGATCCCGATCTACAACCCGCTGCTCAAGATCTACGGCTTCGACGAGATCTGGTTCTACACGCTGTTCCTGGTAGTGGCGACGGTGGGCGGTCTCACCCCGCCGTTCGGCTACACGCTGTTCGCGCTCAAGAGTGCCGCGCCCCAGGTGCCGATGACCGACATCTTCAAGTCGGCGTGGCCGTTCGTGTGGATCATCGTGCTGGGCATCTTCATCATGGCGTTCTTCCCCGGCATCGTCACCTGGCTGCCGAATCTGATGTCGCAGAAGTGATCAGATCAACGACCCGCCGCTAGCAGCTCGGCGATCCACCGCTAGCAGCTCAACGACCCGCCGCTATCAGCTCGGCGATCCGCTGCGGCGTGATCGGCGCTTCGCTGATGTAGACGCCAAAAGGCGCGAGCGCGTCTTCGATCGCCGAGACGATCGCCGGCGCCGTGGGCAGCACGCCGCATTCGCCCACGCCTTTCACCCCAAGCGGATTGAGCGGCGTCGGCGACTCGTGATGCGCGATCTCGATGCGCGGCATCTCCGGCGCGCTCACCAGCAGGTACTCGCCGAGCGTGCCCGTAACCGGTTGCCCCGCAGCGTCGAAACCCATCCACTCGAACAGCGCGTTGCCGATGCCGTGCGCTGCGCCGCCGATCACCTGTCCGTCGACCAGCAGCGGATTGATCATGCGACCGCAGTCGTGAACGATCACGAACCGGTGCACGATCACCTGCCCGGTGCCGATGTCGACCTCGACCTCGGCCGCCGCGGTGCCGTTGGCGTAGGCCATGTCGTCCATCACCGGATGCTCGGTGGCCTCCAGGCCCGGTTCGATGCCGCCGGGCAGCTTGAAACCCGCCGTGCCGCCGACGCCCTTGGCGATCTGCGCCAGCCCCACGCTCTTCTCGGGCACACCACGCAGGCGAACCGCGGCGCCGACGAGTTCGAGATCGGCCGGGGCCGCTTCGATGATCTCGGCCGCGATCGCGAGCGCCTTGTCGCGCACCTTCGTCGCGGCCAGATGCGCAGAGGTGCCCGCCATCACGGCCTGCCGGCTGTTGAATCCGCCAAGGCCCATGGCCATTGACGCAGTGTCACCGGCGGTGACCGTGACATTGGCCGGATCACCACCGAGTTCGGTCGCCACCACTTGCGCCAGCATCGAGCGCGTGCCCTGCCCCATCGCAGCGGCACCGGTGTACACATGGACTTTGCCCGACGGCCCCACGCGCACCGTTACCGCTTCGAACGGCCCGCGCCCGGTGCCTTTCACGAAATTCGCCAGCCCGATACCGAGATAGCGGCCTTGCGCACGCGCCGCCTGCTGCCGCGCGCGAAAGCCCGACCAGTCGATCTTCGTCAACGCGTCGTGCTGGCAGCGCGGATAGTCGCCGCTGTCGAGCACGACTTGCATGCCGCCGCGTG
>CADECO010000387.1:0-5624 GCA_902825905.1 uncultured beta proteobacterium | reverse complement strand
CCGACGCCCTGCGCGTAGCCCACGCCGATCTCGCGCAGCAGCGGCAGCTGGCGCACGTCTTCCACGTATTCGGCGACCGTGAGAATGCCAAGCGCCGCGGCGATGCGCTGGATCGATTCGACCATTGCGCGATCGACCGCATCGCCCAGGATCGAGCGCACGAACGAGCCGTCGATCTTGAGATAGTCGATCGGCAGCGTGCGCAGATAGCCGAACGAGCTGAAGCCGGTGCCGACGTCGTCGAGCGCGATCTTGCAACCCAGCGCACGCAGCTCGGCGATGAAGCGAGTGGCTTCGGTGAGATTGGCGATTGCGGCCGTCTCGGTGACCTCGAAGCACAGGTGATCGGCCGGAAAGCCGGTGGTGCGCACCGCGTCGATGATTTCGCGCGTGAGGCCGGGGCTGGTGAACGTGCTGCCCGACAGGTTGATCGACACGTGCGGGATCTGCCGTGAACGGTCGCGCAGCATGCCGTAGGCCTGGCTGAGCGCACCCAGCGTGGCGCGGACCACCCAGCGGTCGATCACGTTCATCACCGTGAAGCGCTCGGCGGCGGGCAGGAACGACATCGGTTCGAGCATGCTGCCGTCGAGGTCGCGCATGCGCAGCAGCACCTCGAAATGCGGCTCGGTGTCGAGCTCGGGCTGGATAGGCACCATGCGTTGCGCGAACAGCGCGAAGCGTCCTTCCTCGAGCGCCTGATTGAGTCGGGAGACCCAATCCATCTGCTGGCTTTGCTGGCGCACGTCTTCGTCGCGCTCCTCGTAGAGCTGCACGCGATTGCGGCCGCGATACTTGGCGAGATAGCAGGCGCCGTCAGCACGCGCGATCGAGGTTTCGGCGTCGTCGCGACCGCGCCCCAGCACCGCGATGCCGGCGCTTGCGCCCACGCGGAACAGCCGGCCCTTCCAGGTGAAGCGGAACTCGGCGATCGCGGCGATGAGCTTCTCCACCACCGCCACCGCCTGGGGGCCGGGCACGTTCACCAGCACCAGCCCGAATTCATCGCCGCCCAGACGCGCGATCACATCGCCCTGGCGCAACCGCGCGCGCATGGAGTCGGCGAGCAGCCGCAGCAGCTGATCGCCCGCGGCGTGGCCGCTCACGTCGTTCACCACCTTGAACTGATCCAGATCGAGCACCGCCACGCAGTGATTGCTGCCGTGCGCGCGCGATTCCTCGATGAAGCGGTCGACCTCGGCGCGAAAGCCACGTCGATTGAGCAGGCCGGTGAGCGCATCGTGCGTGGCATCGAACGCCAGCCGCTCGACCAGGCGGGTGCGCTCGGTGACGTCACGAAATACCAGCACGGCGGCCTGCAGTTCGTTGCGCCCGTCGCCGAACAGTGAAAACGTGTACTCGATCTCGACGCGCCGGCCGTTGACCGGGGTGAACTCGGCGCGACCGGAGAGGAACTCGCCTGAGCGCAGTTCGGATGCCTGGTGGTAGATGCTGAGCCAGGACAGCCGCTCGCCGTCACGACTGGCCGGCAACACCTCGCTCACTGCGTGCCCGGCTGCGCGCGCGCTGCTCCAGCCGCACATGTTCTCGGCCAGTGCGTTGAGGTAGAGCACCCGTCCATGCCCATCGAGCGTGATGACGCCGTCGCCCATGCGACGCAAGGTGATCTGCGCCATCTCGCGTTCCAGCCGCGTGCGGCGCCGGAAGTCGTTGACACTGCCCCCGACGATGGCGAGCGTGCCCAGCATGAGTGCCAGCCCGCCCACGTGCAGCAGATCGGTCGCGAGCGCATTGACCGATTCCAGCTGAACTGCGTGCAACAGCGCTTCGCCCAGCGCCAGGAGCACCGCGATCGCCGACAGCTCGAACAGCTCGCGCACGCCGAGACGGAACACCGCGAACACGAACGCGATCGGCGTGAGCATCAGGAAGAAGCCGCGATCGGCGTGCGCGTAGTGCGTCATGGCGAGCAGCACCGACATCGCCATCAGCACCTGCACGCGCGTCATGCCCGGATCGGTGAAGCGCCGATTGAGGCCGGAGCGCAGCGCGAAGTAGATGCCGAGCACCATGAGTGTCGTGACGACGGTGGCCACCGCGACGGCACGAATGTGAAACAGTCCGATGACCGCGGCGACCCACAACAGCGCCGTGACGATGAACGAGCATGCCGCGGTGATCGCGAGACGCTGCATCAGCAGTTCGGTCGGCATGCGGACGCCGGGTGAATCGAACCGGTGCAGATCGACCGGAGGCAGGGCGCTTTGCGGCGCTTCGGACGGCGGGTTCAAAGTCGGCAGACGAGCAAGACGTGAAGCACCAACGATACGCTACCGGCGCGTCGCGCACCAAGTGCCGCGCAGGCCGCAGGCGCGCTCGCTTCGACCGATGCGCGCCTGAGAGGTTAGCGGTCGGTGACGCGCGGCAGCCACAGCGCTATGTCAGGCATTGCCATGAGCACCAGCACCGCGAGGATGTAGACGCCCAAGAACGGCAGCACGCCCCAGAACACGTCGCTGATCGAGCCGCGATCGCGGCGCATGCCTTGCAGCACGTAGAGCACCGTGCCGTCGGGCGGGGAGATGAGCGCGATCTCGACCAGCATCGTCACGATCACGCCGAACCAGATCGGGTCGTAGCCCAGCGCCTTCACCACTGGAAAGATCACCGGAATGGTGGTGATGATCATGGAGAACCCCTCCATGAACGTGCCCAACGCGATGTAGAAGCCGATGATGATCAGCATGATCGCCCACGGCGGAATCGGCAGATCGGCCACCAGCTTGGCGAGCTTCTGCGGCACTTCGATGCTGGTGAGGATGTAGTTCAGCATGAACGCGCCGAGCACGATCAACCCGATCATCGCGGTGGTGCGGGCGGTGGCAGCGCACGCGTCGTTCAACATGCGCCAGCTGAAGCGCCGGTCGATGACCGCGAACAGCACCGCACCCACCACACCGAATGCGGCCGACTCGGTCGGCGTGGCGAGCCCGGCGTAGATCGTGCCCAGCACCATGCCGATGAGCGCGGTGGTCGGCAGCAGATCGACGATGCTGCGCGCGAAGGTGATGTCGGGCTTCTCGTCGCGCCCGGCGGGCGTGTGGGTGGCGGATCGAGCACGCGTCGACCAGCCATGCCAGAAGATCACCGCCATGAACAGCACCATCACCAACAGACTGGGGCCGAGTGCGGCCAGATACAGCTTGCCGATCGAGGTGTCGGTGAGCAGTCCGTAGAGGATGAAGGTGATGCCGGGCGGGATCAGGTTGCCGAGCGCACCGCCGGCCGCGAGCGACCCCAGCACCATGCGCGGGCTGTAGCTGGTGCCGTGAAAGTACGGCAGCGCGACCGAGCCCATGGTCGCGGCGGTCGCGACGCTCGAGCCCGACACGGCCGAGAACACCCCGCACGAGATGATGTTCGTGTGCAGCAGGCCGCCGGGTAGCCGCCGCAGATAGAGATTGAGCGCGCGATAGAGTTTTTCGGACAGCCCGGCGCGCAGCATGATCTCGCCCATCAGCAGGAACAGCGGGATCGCCACCAGGATGAAATTGGCGCTCGGTGCCCAGATCATCTGGCCGATCGCCAGCCAGAACGGCCGGTCGGAGAACGCGAAACCGACGATCAGCCCGAGCACGCCTAACACCGCGGCCACGTAGACGCCCGCGCCGAAGAACAGGCAGAACAGCCCGATCAGCATGAGCAACTCGGCGATCGGGATCGGGCCGGTGGTCGCGCCCATTGCCGCGGCGGCGATCATCACCGCCACCAGCAACGCGAGGAAGACCGCGGCAATCATCGACGCACCTCGCCCGGGGCGCCCTTGTCGGCGCCTGCGCCCGCGTTGCCCAGCCCGAGTGCATCGAGTGCCTCTTGGGCCTCCTCTTCGTACGAACGGCTCGAAAGCGCCCGCTCGACCCATTCGCCTTCGCCACGCGCCAGCCGCTGCAGAGCTTCGATCAGCGTGACGAGCGTGAGCAGCGCGAACACGCCGATGCCGAACGCCCACAGACCCTGCGGGATGACCAGCGGCGTGCGGATCGCCGTCATGTCGGTGGCGCGAAAGTCCCACGATTCGAGCGCGAGCCGCGTGGCGCCGTACGCCATTGCCACGCCGAGCACCAGCATCAGCGCGAGCGCTACGGCATGCAGATACTGCCGCCAGCGCGCCGGCAACCGCATGATGAATACGTCGATGCGCACGTGGCAGCGTTCGGCCAGGGCATTCGCCAGGCCCCAGGCGATGCCGAACGCCAGCATGTACGCCGACAGTTCGGTGGTCGACTGGGTGGTGAAGCCGAGGAAGTTGCGCGCCAGCACCTCAGCGGTGATGAAGAACGCGCAGAACGCGAACGTCCAGCCGGCAGCGAGATTCATCCAGCGCGCTGCGCGCTCGAGCGCCCGGCGGACGGAGCTGATCATGGGCCAGCGCGCGGGTGAGGGGGCTACCCGCGCCGGCTCGTGGCCACGGCTACTTCGCGAACTTCACGCCGGCGATCGGCGCGATCAGATCGTTGAAGATGTCGCCGCAGCGCGCGCCGCAGCGTTTGACCCACTCGGGCAGCACCTTGTCGGTGAACGCCTTGCGCATCGTGGCGGTGTCGGCGTCGCTCGCGAACTTCACCTGCATGGTCTTGCTGCCGCTCGCCAGCGTGCCGAGTTTGCACTTGGCAGCATCGCCGCCGTTGCAGGCGACGCCGTCGTCGGTGGTTTCGCGACCGAGTCGCCAGTGTTCATCGACCACGGTCTTGAACTGCGCCTCGATCAAGCCGCGCAGCTGCGGGTCGAGCTTGTTCCACCAGTTGAGGTTGGTGTAGTACGCGCCGACCGACCAGGCGATCGGCAGCATGTACAGGCCGTTGGAAACTTCGAACCACTTGGCCGAGTTGCCGCTGCCCGCGCCGGTGACCGCGCAATCGACCACGCCGCGTTCAAGTGCTGCGTACACCTCGCCGAACGGCAGGCCGACCGGCTGCATGCCCAGCGCACCGACCAGATCGTTCATCGAGCCGCCGATGGTGCGCACCTTCTTGCCTTTGAGCTCCTCGAGCGTGCTTACCGGCTTCTTGCACCAGAACACCTGCGCCGAGTAGGTGTAGTGGCCGATGATGCGCAGGCCGACTTTCTCCAGTTCCTTGTTGGCCGCCGGGATGACCGCATCGGCGGCCTTCCGTGCTTGCTCGACCGTCGGATTGAGCCCCGACAGATCCGCCGAATCGAGAAACGGCACATCACCCGAGACGGTGGAGAAGGGCGAGCCGCCGATTTCGAGCTGACCCGAGCGCACCAGGCGCAGCACTTCGGGGCCGGCCACCTGGCGTTCGGCCCACGTGGCGACCTTGACGTCGAGCCGGCCGTTGGATTTTTTCGCGAGATCTTCGCGCAGCATCGGCACTTCGACGCGCGAGAACTGCGGCAGCGTGCCGATCGGCTGCGCCACGATATTGACCACGACTTTCTGCTGCGCGAGCAGGGACGTCGACAGCAGCGACGCGGCGACTGCAGCGGCCATCGGCGCGAGCACTGACGCGAACTTCGCGCGGGCGGGCGAGTGCATGATTCCTCCTCGGGAGTGCGTTTGGATGTGCGGGCCAGTATAGGGACGGCCCCCAGCAGGGTCAACGACGGGGAACCGTGCAGTCCGAGCGCATCGACTCCGGCGG
>CADECO010000386.1:0-5625 GCA_902825905.1 uncultured beta proteobacterium | reverse complement strand
CGCGCAATACGATCTAACGAGCACTAAGGGGTCGTTCCGGGGCGTATCGTGATCGGGCGTGTGATGGCTATCGGCAGCATGAGCCTCGCGACGCTCGTCGCGCACGCCGCGACGCCGCTGCAGGAATTCGACGTCGTCGTCGAGCGCTACGTCGCCGAGGGCCTGCGCAGCAATCTCGCGCTGCAGGGCGAGACGCTGGAGGTGGACAAGGCAACGCAAGCGCTCGCGGCAGCGCGTGCGCGCTTCCTTCCCGAGGTTTCGCTGCAGGCCCGCTACTCGCGAGCGGAAGGCGGACGCGAGTTCACGATCCCGGTCGGCACTGCGCTCAATCCGGTCTACGCGACGCTCAACGAATTGTTGATAGCGCAAGGACAGCCTCCTCGCTTCGCTCCGACCGACGACATCGCCGTGCCGTTCCTGCGCCGGGAAGAGCAGGACACGCGTGTGGTCGTGCGCCAGCCGCTCTATGCACCGGCGCTGCCCGCGGCGGTCCGAGCACAGCGTGCATTGCTCGATGCGAGCAGCTTCAATCGCATGGCCGTCGCTCGCGCCCTGCGACGCGATATCACGATCGGCTACCTGGACTGGCTGAAGGCGCGCAGTGCTGTCGACATCGTCTCGGCCAGCCAGGCGCTGCTGCGCGAGAACTTGCGCGTCAACGAATCGCTGTTCGACAACGGTAAAGTCACTGAAGACCTGGTGCTGCGCGCGAGGGCCGAGCTGCTCGCCGTCGACCAGCAGCAGCGCGAGACCGAGAACCTCGCGACCCAGGCGCGGAGCTTCTTCAACTTCCTGCTCAACCGCGAGCTGTTGGCGGAAATCGAGCCGTCCGCTGCGCCGTCGGGGACGTCACCAGCGTCGAACCCGCTGCCACAACTGTGGACGGACGCACTGGATCGACGGCCCGAGCTCGATCGGGTCGAGCAGCAGCGCCGAGCGGCGGCGGAACAGGCCGCCGTTGCGCGCAAGCAGAAATGGCCCGTGCTCATGCTCGCCCTGGACGGCGGCACGCAAGGCGTCGACTACCGCACCGGCGACGGCTACAACTTCGGCACGGCGTCACTCATCTTCACCTGGCGCCTGTTCGATGGCGGCGGCGACTCCGCACGCGCCCGCCAGGCACGCGCGAGCGAGCGTCAGCTGATCCTGCGCAAGGAAGAGATCGCGCAACAGATCCTGCTCGAAGTTCAGCGAGCGCTCGACCGCCTCACCACGGCGCGCGACTCGTTGACGACCGCGGCTGCACGAGCCGACGCAGCGCGTGCTGCTTTCCGTATCGCGAGCCGCAAGCGCGACGAAGGCGTCATCAGCCAAGTGGAATTCATCGACGCGCGCAGCGCGCTCACCAGCGCCGAGCTGAATCACAACGTCACTCGCTTCGACGTCCTCGCGCGACGTGCGGAGCTGGAATACGCAACGTCTGCGGGCGACCTCCCGCTCGACCCAGGGGCCTGACCATGCGCATCGTTCCAATGTCTCTGCTGATTTCCTGCGCGACTTTCGCCGCCGGTTGCAACAGCGCTGCCAAAGACGCGCCGCTCGCACCGACACCGGTGCACGTGGCGCTCGCGACAACCGGGCCCGCAGCGCCATCGATCCGCACCAATGGCCTGCTCGCGAACAAGGACGAGATGCGCCTCGCCTTCAAAGTCGGCGGCATCCTCAAGCGCCTGACAGCCGCCGCGGGCGAGCCGGTCCGCAAAGGCCAGAAGCTCGCCGAGATCGAACAGACCGAAGTGAACGCACAGGTCGAGCAGGCACGGCAGGCTTGCGAAAAGGCCAAGCGCGACGTGGCGCGCGGCGAGCGGCTGTACGAGGACAAGGTCATCAGTCTCGAACAGCTGCAGGACCTGCGCACTCAGGCAGCGATGGCCGAGGCTGCACTGAATTCCGCGCAGTTCAACTTGAGCTACGCCGCGATCGTCGCTCCGCAGGATGGCACGGTGCTGCGGCGACTCGCCGAAGAGCGCGAGCTGGTGGCCGCGGGTGCGCCCGTGCTCGTGTTCGGCGCGCAGGACCGCGGCTTCGTCGTGCACGCCGGGCTCGCCGATCGCGAGATCGTGCAGGTTCGCATCGGCGACGCCGTCGAGGTCAAGCTCGATGCGCTGCCAGACGCAACGCTCGAAGGCAGAGTGACCGAGATCGCGAGCGCGGCCGATCGTGCGAGCGGCATGTTCGGTATCGAAGTCGCGATCGATGGCCGACAGGCGCTGCCGCTGAAGAGCGGCCTGGTCGCGAAGCTCACGATAGTGCCGGCATCGGCGGTCAACGGCTCGCGCGTGTACGTGCCGATCGGCGCGATCGTCGAAGGTAATGGCCGCAACGCGCAGCTGTTCGTGCTCGACAACGACCGTGCGCGCCGGCGCGACATCGAAGTCGCATTCATCGAAGGCGGGATCGTCGCGGTGACCGCCGGCGTCGACGCCGGCGAGCAGGTCATCACGAGCGGTGCGCAATACGTCGAAGACGGCGAGCGCGTCGCGGTCGCGAAGCCGATCGCGAGCGCGCGCTTGTGAGCTTGCTGGAATTTCCGATCCGCCGTTATCAGTTCACGCTCGTCGCGTTCGCGATGCTGGTCGCGCTCGGCGTCACTTCGTTCCTCAACATCCCGCGCCAGGAAGACCCGCACTTCGCCGTCGGCCGGGTGCGCATCACGGTGCTGTATCCCGGCGCCGAGCCGCAGGACGTCGAGCGCCTGGTGGTGAAGCCGATTGAAGACCGGTTGAGCGAGCTGGACGACATCAAGCGCATCGAGTCGCGCAGCAACGATGGCGGCGCGACGCTCGTACAGGAGTTCTACGCCTTCGTCGACGCGGACAAGAAGTACGAAGAAGTGGTGCGCGAGGTCAGCGCGCTGCGCGCATCGCTCCCTCCTGAGGCCAGCGAGATCCTGATCCAGAAGGTGAACCCCGGCCTGGTCAACATCGTGCAGTTCGCACTGTTGTCGGAGGATGCGCCCTATCGCGATCTGGAAGAGTACGCCCGCGACCTCAAGGACACGCTGAAGACCGTCGACGGCGTGCGCAACGCACAGACCTGGGCCTATCCGGCACGCGAGCTGCGCGTGGCGCTCGACCTGCCGCGCATGGGGGAGCTGAAGCTGGCACCAGGCCGCGTGCTGCAGGCACTGCAGAGCGAGAACGCGAGCATCCCGGGCGGCTCGATCGACGTCGAGAGCCGCAGCTTCAGCCTCAAGACCTCCGGCAGCTACGAAACGCTCGACCAGGTACGCGACACCGTCGTCGCCGTTGCCGACGGCCGCACAGTTCGCGTGCGCGACATCGCCGAGGTGAGCTGGGACACGCAGGAGCATCGCTACGTGGGCCGCTTCAACGGCCGACGAGCCGTGTTCGTGACGGCGAACCAGAAGGACGGCTACAACATCTTCGACGTGCGCAAGCGGATCTTCGCCGCGACCGAGCGCTTCGAGAGCCGGCTGCCGAAGCGGATCCAGCTGCAAGTCGGCTTCGATCAGTCGGAGAACGTCGCGCGGCGACTCGGCGGGCTGGGTGCGGATTTCGCGATCGCGATCGCACTGGTCGCGATCACCTTGCTGCCGCTCGGGCTGCGCGCCGCCGGCATCGTCATGATTTCGATTCCGCTGTCGCTCGCGATCGGCCTGTCGGCACTGTACTTCCTCGGCTACTCGCTCAATCAGATCTCGATCGCGGGCTTCGTCGTGGCGCTCGGCTTGCTGGTCGACGACTCGATCGTCGTCGTGGAGAACATCGCGCGCTTCCTGCGCGCCGGGCACTCGCGCACGCAGGCCGCGATCCTCGCGACGCGGCAGATCTTTCAGGCAATTCTCGGTTGCACGGGCACGATCATGCTGGCCTTCCTGCCGCTGACGATGATCGGTGGCAACTCGGGCCTCTTCATTCGAGTGCTGCCGATTGCGGTGTTCGCGACTGTCGGAGCGTCGCTGCTGATCGCACTCACGATCATTCCGTTCCTTGCCAGCCGGTTGCTGCGCGAGCACGAAGATCCCCGCGGCAACTTCGCGCTGCAGTGGCTGACAGGCGCGATTCACCGCTTCTATCAACCGCTCGCGCGCAAGGCACTCGCGCGGCCGCGTGCGGCGATCTGGATTTCACTGGGGGCATGCCTCGTCGTGATAGTCGGCGGCGGAAAGCTCATCGGCTTCAGCCTGTTCCCGAAGGCGGACACGCCGCACTTCCTCATCACTGTCGAGACACCGGACGGCAGCAGCCTCGCCGAGACGGACAGCGCGCTGCGCTTCGTCGAAGGCAAGCTGCGGGACACGCCTGAGGTGCTGTCGTTCTTCGCGAACGTCGGTCACGGCAATCCGATCGTGTACTACAACGTGTCCAGTCACGACGGCGACATCAGCTACGGCGATCTCTTCGTCAAGCTGCGCAGCTACGACCCGGACACGACGCCGCAAGTACTCGAACGATTGCGCGACCGGTTCAAGGTGTATCCGAACGCGCGCATTTACGTGCGCGAGTTCAGCCAGGGCCCGGCGATCAGCGCGCCGATCGCGATTCGTGTGATCGGGCCGGAGCTCGGCGAGCTGCATCGACTGGCGGCCGTGGTCGAGAAGGCGATGCGTGCAACGCCGGGCACGCGCGACGTGCAAAATCCCGCGCGCATGCGACGCACGAACCTGAGCTTGGATATCGATTCGCAAAAGGCCGCACTGCTCGGCGTGCCGGCCGTGGAGTTCGATCGCGCGGTGCGACTCGCCGTCACGGGCATTCCGGCGGGGCGTTTCAAGGACAGCGACGGCGAGCAGTACGACATCATGGTGCGCACACCCATCGATGCGCGGCCCGACGTGCGCGCACTCGATCAGATCAGAGTCTCGACGCTCGCCGGCGAGACTCTGCCGCTCGCACAGCTCGCGCGCGTGGAGTTCAGCTCGGCGCCGACGGAAATCCGGCGCTACAACCGCGAGCGCGCGGTGACGATCAACTCGGCGGTGCGCAGCGGCTACAACACCGATCGCGTGACGAAGGCGGTGCTGGAACGGCTCGACCAGCTGACCTGGCCGCGCGGATATTCGTACGTGCCGGGCGGCGAACTGGAAACCCGCACCGAGAGTTTCGGCAGCCTGCAGTCGGCACTCATCATCGCGCTGCTCGGCATCGTCGCGATCCTCGTGCTGGAGTTCGGCAACTTCAAGAGCACGCTGATCGTGCTCACCGTCGTGCCGTTCGGCATAGCAGGCGGCATCCTGCTGCTCGCGCTCACCGGCAATACGATTTCCTTCACGGCCGTCATCGGCTTCATCGCGCTGATCGGCATCGAGACGAAGAACTCGATCCTGCTGGTCGACTTCACGAACCGCTTGCGGTCGGAAGGCGTGCCGCTGGATGAGGCAATCGAGCGCGCGGGCGAAGTGCGCTTCCTGCCGATCTTGCTGACGAGTGCGACGGCGATCGGCGGTTTGCTGCCGCTGGCGCTGCAGAACTCGGCGATGTACTCGCCGCTCGCGTGGGTGATCATCGGCGGACTGCTGTCCTCCACGTTCGTCGCGCGCATCGTGACGCCGGCTATCTACAAGCTGATCCCGCCGGCGATCGAACTGGAGTCGGAGTCGGCGCCGCCTCAGCGCCGCGGAATGATCGAGATCTCCCCGTCGCGCTCCAGGATCGCGTGACG
>CADECO010000385.1:0-5627 GCA_902825905.1 uncultured beta proteobacterium | reverse complement strand
CGGCTGCGGCACGAAAAAAAAAAGCGCAGCCGCGGCGGTCCCTCAGATCCGCGCAAGGCGGAAGCCCCTCCGCCCCGACGTTTCAGTGTGGACGATCACGCGTTCTGAGCACTAGTTTTCGCCGGATGGGGACCAATGAAGAAGTGGCCCCACCGATTTGGACAGTTTTCGCGGGTTGTTAAGTGGAGCCTCTGCCGGCGGAGGGTTATCCGCGGTCCCGCGATCACGAAAGCTTTGCGGTTGTTGCGTACGACGACACCTAACTCGATGCTGTAGGGCGCAACATTGGTTCGCGGGTAACGCTTATGCGGGACATCAACGATGCCCCACACCTCTTCGCGTTGATCATGGCCGCGGAACCCAGTGCCACTCGATTTGCCGAAACGCGGTTTCCATCGGCAGATTCCGATGAACGATTTCGAAGCCAGCGGCGTTACAGCAGCTCGCCGGTCCTCGATGAAAACAGGTGGTCTGGTTTCCCTGATCCTTGACAACGTGACCTGCTTCGCTATGAGAGCCCCGGATCTTGAAAAATTCGCTTTCCAGGATGGCTCGGACGTTTTTCCGCTGGACATAGTACCATATTTGATACATTCTTAGAGTGGAATGAGGTTCGAGTGGCACAACGTGACGCGCCAGAAATTCCTGTCAAGTTCTATCGCTTGAGCAGCGGCAGGGAACCTGTACTTGATTGGATGCGCGAACTCGACAAGCCCGACCGCCGCGCAATCGGCATTGATCTGATGCGTGTGCAGTTCGGCTGGCCGATCGGCATGCCGTTGGTGCGCAGCCTGAAGGATGGGCTCTGGGAAGTGCGCTCAACGCTTCCCAGCCGCCGAATTGCGCGCCTGATCCTGTGTTTTCACGAGGGTGTTCTTGTGGTGTTGCACGGCTTCATCAAGAAAACCCCGAAGACGCCGGCGGAAGACCTCAAGATCGCGCGACAACGCTTGAAAGAGGTGATCTCATGAAGAAAGGCAACAAGCACATCGGATCGTCACTGGACGATTTCCTGAAGGAAGAAGGTGCGCTCGAGGAGGCGCGCGCCATCGCGCTTAAGGAAACGCTTGCGTGGCAAGTGCGCCAGGCGATGGAGAAAAAACGCCTCAGCAAGGCGGAGATGGCAAAGCGTATGCAGACCAGCCGGGCCGCGCTTGATCGGTTGCTCGACCCAAACAATACGTCCGTAACGCTGCATACGCTCTCACGCGCCGCGCACGCCGTTGGTCGCGGGCTTCGCATCGAGCTCGTATAGCACCTGATCCAAGTCGTCCCTCAAATCACGCAGCGCGTGACCTGCCTAGACTAGGCAATGTCGGACCATTCAAAACGATAGACAGGCCCCCGGTTGAGCGGCCTGGGATTCCGGTACCAGATCTAACGGTCTGGCCACGACCGCAGGCGTAGTGGACGAGGGCAGACAACCGTGAGCGTGGGCGCGCCTAGAGCCCGGCCTGCCGGTGGCCCACGAGCAGGGATTCCCCTGCGCCTTGATATTTACGGCAGATTGCCGTAATGTGGCTTCCGAAGGTCACCATGGCAACCAAGCAGATCGCACGTCTCGAAGCGCGCCTACCGGCCAGCGTTTACGCCCTGCTCAAGCGCGCGGCGGAACTGAAAGGCCGGAGCATCTCGGACTTCGTCGTCAACGCGGCGCAGGACGCGGCGCAGCGCGCCATCGAGGACGAGGGCATCATCCGCCTGTCGACCGAGGATCAGAAGCGCTTCGCCGCGGCGCTCATCAACCCGCCCGCGCCGAATGCGGCGCTGAAGCGCGCCATGCGCCGCCACGCCAAGAATGTCGATGTGCGGTGACCGGCTTCTTCTCCGAAGCGCTCGGTAAGCTCGGCCGCGCCGCCTTCACGAGCGGCAACGATCGCATCGACGCCTACTTCCGGCAAACCGTATCGCAGGACGTGAAGCGCGGCTACGCCGCTTGCTATGTGCTGGTCGAGAAAGCAACCGGGAGGCTCGCCGGGTTCTGCACGCTCTCCTCGCACAGCATCCTGCTCACCGAGTTGCCCGCCGAGATGGCGAAGAAGCTGCCGCGCTGCCCGAGCGTCCCGGCGGTGCTGATCGGCTGGCTCGGCCGCGACGTGAGCTTTCGGGGCCAGCATGTCGGCTCGATGCTGCTGGCCGATGCGATCACGCGCCTGGCGGCCGCGCCGATCGGAGTCCACGCGCTCTGCGCCGAAGCGTTCGCCGCCCCGGCGGCGGCCTTCTACCCCGGGCACACGTTTCAGCCCTTCGCCAGCCGCCCCAACACCTTCTACCTGCCGATGAAAACCGCGCGGGCGTTGACGGCCAGCAGCACCGCCAAGGGAAAAGTGTAGCAGGCCCGAGAGGGCCCTAGTCTTTGCGCGCAATGCACCGACAGTCTTCGTCAACCCGTCATGGCGTGAAACCGTGCCGAGCACCGCGCAGACGATCATCGATCGGTCGAGAGAGATCACGTTCAACAGCAGCTCGGTCAAAGAGCTGCGCGCGATCGCGCTTCTTAAAGGCGGCTGGCTTCCCTCGAAGCCGCTGCCACTTCGCCTATTCGGTTCGCAGCATGGCGTGCGAAAGATACTCTTGCCGGTGTTTTTCGAACGGTGTCCGATCACTTGCCTCGACCTTGCGCTGCTCCTCAATCGATCGCGCCGCGATGCCTGCAAGGCGCGCGTCCTCATCGGCGCACAACGGTTCGCTTTGCAGCGTCGTTCGATGCTGAAGCGATTGCGCGAGCGTGAAACGCGCATACGAGCCATCCGCGTCCCGCTGCATCTCGCTCAAGACCCGCGCCGAAGGAAGGGATGACGGGTCATCCAACGCCGCGACGGCGCTGGCCAGTGCACCGCCGTAGGCGCGCCCGCCGTGCGCCGCATCCAACGCGTCAGCAATCGGCCCGCACTCCGCGAGGACCTGACCGCCCCACTCGCGCAGCTCCACGAGCTGACTGCTCCGGTCTAAGCGCAGTCCGTTCTCGCGTCCGTGCTCAGCGACCCGCAGCTTGTTTCGCCCGAGCGCTTCGATTTCCTGCGGCGTATCGGATGGACTATCGGTGAGCAGGCAGTGCAGCAGAAAAACGTCCAAGAAACGAATCGTTGCCGCGGTGATACCGACGGGCGCGAACGGATCGAGATCCATGGCGCGAACCTCGACGTACTCGACCCCGCGCTCGCGCAGCGCGTGCAGCGGCCGCTCGCCCGGTCTGGTCACTCGCTTGGGACGAATGGCGCTGTAGAACTCGTTCTCGATCTGCAGCAGGCTCGTGGCAAGCTGGCGATAGCTGCCCACATCATCGTGGTTGCCCCGTTCTTCGCGGATGCCGATGGATTCGTACGGGGCGTAAGGTCGCGTGAGCGCCTCATACAGCGAGGCGGTATAGCTCGCCAGATCGTTGTAGCTCACGGCCAGAGCGTCTTGTGCCGCACTGAGGTAGCCCAGACGCCCCATGCGGAGCGAAGTTGCATAAGGAAGATAGAGTGTGCCGGGCGAGAGCTCGCGCAACTCGTGCGTGCGACCTTCGGCGAAGTTGGCACACGTCGCCGGGGAGGCGCCGAAAAGATAGAGCAGCAGCCATGCATGCCGCCGGAAATTACGAACCAGAGCGAAATACGCTTCGTTGGCGTCGCGAAAGCCGGCGCGTCTCCAGAGTTCCTCCGGGACCGAGAAGTTGTAGTGAACGCCGGAAATGGTCTGCATGCGACGGCCATAGCGGTGCGACAGTCCGATGCGATAGATCGTTTTCATCCGCCCAGCGTTGGAATTGCCATAGCGGCCGATAGGAATGATGTTGTCGTCGGGTAAATCGCAGGGCATGCTCCCGCACCACAGCAATTCATCGCCGATGTGGCGGTAGACGAAGTGGTGAAGTTGCCTGAGTTCGTCGACACAGGATTGGATGTCGGCATGAATGCCGGTGATGAGTTCGAGCTGCGCTTCGCTGAAGTCGGTGGTGATATACGGGTGCGCGAGCGCCGATCCGAGCGCCACCGGGTGGGGCGTCGTAGCGAGCGAACCGTCCGGCCGAATGCGCAAGCTCTCCTTCTCGATGCCGCGTCGCAGTCCGGTCAGCAAAGCGGGGGAGAGGGCGCGAAATCGATCGTGTGAATGCATAGGGTTCGGCCTAGCGAGCGCAAGTGCGCCGAATGATTGTGCCCGATTCGGATAGCTCGGGTTCTCGTCTCGGCGGTGGGCAGCGCCAAGGGCCCCACCGACACTGTCCAAATCCACGTGTACGAGCCGTTCCGGAGTGGTCACAGCTTCGGCAACTCTGCCTCGACAAACAACTTGGGGGCAACGATTACCCGATGCTGGCTGTCGGCGGCCGTGACCTACATGGGCGAGCGCCTCGTCAGCTTCGATCGGGATTTCAGGAAGTTGCTCACGCGCGGCCATTTCACGTTGCTCGCGCCTGCCCGATAGATCGGAGAGTGATCTTGCCGTGTCATAGGGACCAGCCGCAGGTTAACCTACGCACGGTCGACGGCGCGGCGCGCGCCGTGATGCCGATTTCCGCAGCTTCATGCCGCGGCCTTGCCGGCATCGAAGGCTCGAACAGCTCGCACGAGGCGACGGCGGCGGCCAACCAACTGGTCGAACGGTTCCACCGCGCATCGCAAAGCGTGCAGCCTACGGAGTTGATGCGCCAGTGGCGCGAATCCAGCAGCTACCAGTGGGCGCGCAGCCAAAACGAGCGCGGGGTGGAAGCGATCGAATCGAACTGGCGCAAGGGCGAAGAGTTGAATCAGCGAGCCGAGCGCACGTTGCAGCATGCTGAGGTGTGTCGGCGTGCGGCCGAGAACGCGCAGCGCCTGGTGCAGCAAGGGCGCACCGTTCTGACCACCGGCATCGCACAGTTTGCCTATGCCTCTGGGCGCGGTGCGATGGTTGAGACGCTCGACCCGATTGCGCAGCGGCGCAACTTGAGTGCGCTGCGGCTGAAGTATTTGGGGCGCGGCGGATTCCTCGCCGATGGTGCATTCGTGCCTTCGATCGACGCACTCGGGGCGCGGACGACGTTCCTGGGCATCGATCTCCCGCCGCTCGCATTTTGCGATGGGTGTTCCCCGGGCGTGCGCCGATGGTGCATTGGAGTCAGGGTAGGACCGAGTGTCGATCGGCGTTGTTCGGCCCGATTCCGCCGCGGTCCAAGACCAGCAAGGATTTCTGGCACTGCTACATCACGCGAACCGAGACCGTAGCGCGCAAACCCTCGTTTCGGCACCCGTGGGGCAAGCGTCAGGTCTGCGCAGTTGATCGCAATCGCCGCTGTAAACTCATGTCAAGTGGATCCCGCGTTCCACAATTGGCTGGCATGCACGTCGTCAAACGCGTAATTCCAAGTCCAGGACAGAGCGCCCACAGCAGCGGTGCACTCAGATTCCGATCTTCGAATCGAGTGACTCGCTGAAGTCGTGTGACAGATTTCACGTCGGCAGAGTGTCGTGGATCACGAGATGAGCCGACGTCCCCTGTAGAGTGCGAGTGCCCGAACAACGACACTCTTCACTCCTGCGATTGGGAGACCACAAATAGACTCGGCTTCTTGTTTAGCCGACCGAATCGATCGAAGCGTTTCCTCCCATCTCCGCCTCTTGGACGCGCCGCGAATCGGATTCGAGCAAGGTCGAGTTGAATGG
>CADECO010000384.1:0-5643 GCA_902825905.1 uncultured beta proteobacterium | reverse complement strand
CAGACCGATCTCAAGGGAGAACGCCGAGAAAGTTGTGAATCCGCCGAGGATCCCGGTGATTAGAAAGAACCGGAGCTCCATGGGCAGTCTGCTTCGCAATGCAAACCACTCGGCCACCACGCCGATGAGCAGCGAGCCCAAAACATTGATGCAAAACGTGCCGACCGGAAACTTTCCGCTGAAGTAATTTGCGGCGAGCCCGTTGACGCCATGACGTGCGGCTGCCCCGAGCCCTCCGCCAAGACAGACGAACAAGTAGCGCATGTGGAGCTGCCCCGCTTCCGTGGACAGGTTAGTGTCTTAGTTCTGTGATCTTCATCTTCATGCAGCCTTGCTGATCTTACCCGACAGTGAACCGCGCCGGCTTTCCCGGAGACTTCAACCTGAGAGAGGATGGAGTTTATGGGAACAGCAAAGCGATATTCGAAAGAGGTCCGGGAGCGCGCGGTACGCATGGTGCTTGAGCAGCAAGGCGAGCACGGCTCACGGTGGGCGGCGGTTGTGTCGATCGCAGGCAAGCTAGGCTGCGCGGCGCAGTCGCTGCATCGATGGGTTGAGCAGGCCGAGCGCGATGCGGGCAATCGACCAGGCTTGACGACGAGCGAGCGCGAACGGCTCAAGCAGCTTGAGCGCGAGAACTTCGAGCTCAGGCGGGCGAATGAGATTCTGCGCAAGGCAGCAGCTTTTTTCGCCCAGGCGGAGCTCGACCGCAAAGCGAAGTGATGGTGGCGTTCATCGACGCGCACCGCGAGGAGTACGGGGTCGAGCCAATCTGCAAGATGTTGCCGATTGCCCCATCTACCTACTATGAGCTGAAGGCGCGCGAGCGCGACCCTGCGAGGCGGCCGGCGCGGCAGAAGCGCGATGCAGAGCTTTGCCCGCAGATCCAGCGAGTGTGGCAGGAGAACTTCTGCGCGTATGGAGCCCGCAAGACCTGGAAGCAGCTGAAGCGCGAACAGGTCAAAGTAGCCCGCTGCACCGTGCAGCGGCTGATGCGTCAAATGGGCCTGTGCGGCGTGACCCGCGGTAAGGCGTTCAAGGTCACGTGTTCTCGCGCATGCTCGTGGGCTTACGCGTCAGTACGTCCATGAAGGCGGATCTCGTGCTCGATGCGCTCGAGCAGGCCGTCCATCCGTCGGCACCACCGGTGACAGCTACGACAATGCACTTGCAGAGTCGAACTATGGGCTGTTCAAAGCCGAAGTCATTCACCGTCAAGGCTGTTGCAGGCGGGATGCCGCGCCGCAGTCACCTAATCACCGCGAGATTCGTGCCGCGGCCTTGCCCGCGACACAGACCTTGCGTTGCTGGTAGAACGCCGGCGTCTCCGAGTACTGGCCTTTCCAGGCTCCCCTCCGCAGTTCCTTTCCACAATTGATGGTGTCCTGCATCGAGCGCAGTTCTGACCACAGGCCGAGGCCGGGCAGCTTGCTGTGAGGGCTGAATGGCGCAAGCAGCCCGATCGTCACAACCACGACGAGGCCCCATTCGACGGCGGCCAGCCAGCCCGGGCGCTTGCTCGAAATTCGAAAGGACATGCGCATCAGCAGGGAAAACAAGAACACGAAAATTCCGAACCCCGCGCTCTCGCTGGCCATGAATACCAGTGCACCCCAGGCCGCGGAGATTGCGACACCGACCACGGGCCCAACGATTGGCACGACAAACAGACAGAACCAGGCAAAACCCGCGGCGATGCTGACTACGACCGCGACGAATGGGTCCCAGTGGAGGCTTTCGATGCGCGGACCACCGGGCTTGCCCAAGACCCGCAAACCTTTTTCCGACGCCAGGTACTGCCACGCGATGAACGCGACCACAATGCCTTCCACGAGGAGCAGGATGCCGCCGAATGACAACATCAGGGCTCGGCGACCGGCCCCCTTCTCGAGCGGCGGCGCATTCGGATCGCGCGGCATGGTCTGCCGGCGCAAATTCCGAAGTTCCTGCTGGATCTGATCTAGCTTGTATTTGTCGAAGTGGTCCAACGACATGGTTGGGTCCTCCCGCTGCCCTAGCAGGTCATAGCAGGCGTGGCAAAGACCGTCAACGAAGGGCGGCTCCCGCGTTTGTTTGCTGGCGCAAGCGCGCGCACCTCAGGCTACCTGCGGGAGAGGCCTTTGAGGGTGCGCCGGTGGCGGGTGACGAATTTCATGTTAGTTCCTCTCCCATGCCCCGTTACCGGTGACGCCTGCGGCGCGCGGTCACCGTCTCGCCAGCGATACCCCAGTTGTCGGTCGGGACCTCGGTGATGAGAACGATCGTTGTCGCTGGATCTTTGTCGAGCACATCGACGAGCAGTTCGGTTGTGCCGCGGATCAGGCGTGCCTTTTTCTTCTCGTCGAGACCTTCGGGAGTAACTGAAATGATGACCAGCGGCATTCGATTGCTCCTGCAGCGAAGGGGGATTCCGACAGGTTGTAGAACGTGACACTCAATGCGGCGCGGTCCTTCAGATCGCGCCGAGGATGCGCAGAGCGAGCGTCACCTGCGCGCCAAATCCCGCGACGAACGCGATGGTTCGCAGGAGTGGCACGCCGAAGGTGTAGATGAAGGCGTGCGCGATACGGCTGGCGATGAAAACCGTGGCCGCAGTCGCAGTGGCGCCGGTGCCGAGGTCGAGAATCGAGACAGTGATCGCGAGCGGCGCGAACACGACGAGGTTCTCGATGGCATTGCGGTGGGCGTTGGCGAGCCGGTAAGCCCAGTCGGCACGCGCCCGCACATCCGGCTCAGGGTTCGACAGGGCCTTCCACGGCCCCATTTCGGTCAGCCGATTGATGATGATCGGAACCCAGATCACGCCGGTGAAGGCGGCCGCATAGGTCGTGGCAAGTAGTTCGGGTGTCATGGAATTCTCGCGAGGCTGTTGAAGTGCGAGACCAGATTGCCTCACCGAGTCAGTCGCCCTAATATCTGTTTCGACCTATTGTTTGTCCTAAACGACTGCCAAATGCACCCCATTGAAGCTGCCCTGGCCGACCTTCGGATCGCCGGCGCCGTGCTGCTGCACGAACGGTATGCCCCCGGCGCCGCGATCGCGGTGCCGGACGAGCCCGCGCTGCGCGCACTGCTGGGCCATGGGCCACGCGTGAAGGTCGCCCCGTTTCACCTCGTGCTGCGTGGGGAATTCGCCCTCGAATCCAGCACTGGCGAACGTGTCACGCTCCAGCAGAACGACGTCGCGATCTGCCTGGACGGCAGTGCGCACCAACTGTGTTTCGGCGCGTCGCGCTCACCCGTGCCGCTCGGCGATGTGCTCAGCGGCCGCGCGCGGCTCCCGAAACCCAGCGGCCGTCACGCCACCGAACTGATCTGCGGCGTATTCGCAATGCAATCGTTGCCGCTCAATCCGCTGTTGGCTGCGCTGCCTCCGGTACTGCGATGTTGCACGCAGGGCGATGGCGTCGCGCCCTTCATGGCGATGGCGAGCCAGATGCTGGAGGCGGAATTGAACACGCACGCACGAGCGGAAGCCATCTTCACGCGCGCGCGCTTGCTGGAGATCTTCTTCGCCGAGGCCATTCGCGCCTATCAGTCGTCCGAGGCCATTCCCGTCGGCTGGTTCCGGGGCTTGTCGGATGCCCGGGTGGCCGCCGCGCTCACCGCGTTCCACCAGGATCCCGCGAAAGAATGGTCGGTCGAACGCCTCGCCGCCAGCTCCACCCTGTCTCCATCAAGGTTTGCCGCGCGATTCCGCGAAGCGCTCGGCCTCACGGCGATGGAATACGTTGCGCGCTGGCGAATTCACATGGCCACTCGCCTGCTGGAGGATTCGGAAAACACGCTCGACGCGATCGCACATATCATTGGCTACGGCGGCGGCGCGGCGCTCAGCAAGGCGTTCAAGGATCGGGTCGGCAGTTCACCGGGCACGTGGCGCGCGAGCCGTGATTCCACGGCGTTCACGACGGTCGGCCACGGAAAATGACAGTGCACTGAAGTTATCTTGCAGCCGTTGGTGCTGGCCTACCTGCCAAGTTTTTCGTATTCCCGCTTGGCAACTGCGCGCTGCCTTGATCGTAACGCGGGTGCACGCTGAGGGCCCCTCACTCCCACTCAATTGTCTCGCACGCTCGCAAGCTGCTGCTGCATCAACACTTCTTTCTCGAACCTTGCGATTTTACCGTCAGTCCGACCGACGTTTTGCGCCGCTTGAAGGCGTGGCGTGCCGATAGACTACGAAACATCGACTGCAGAATCCCTCAAACAGGCACCCCAAACCAGGATCGCCTGATTCTGCTTGCGCTGCGTTGTGCCGCGAACTGGTCTCGGATGTTCGAGACATCTACCGCGCCAGTCAGCAACGCAGATCCAGTTGTCCTCGCGCATGGCCGAACGGAACCCTCAGCGTGTCACTCCAGCCACGCACGCGTCGTCACCACATGAGGCGCGAGAGGGGCCACCGGCACTCGAGGTAATCTCGGGCGTCTCGCCTAACCGGGCATAGACCAGCAGTTCCCCGATAACCGCGCCCAGATGCAGGTCCTCGACCTGGCCCAGTCGACTGAATCGAACGCGACCTTCGCCGTCGAACACCACAACGCTGGGGGTTCCCTGTAGCTCATACGCACGCATCGTCAGCGGAATCGAACTGTCGTGCGCCGCCTGATCGATCCCGACGGGGAAGCGAATCCGGTATTCACTCAGGAACGCCCGCAGGGCCTTCGGCCCCATGACGTCGTGGTGCTCGAAGACCGTGTGCAGCCCAATCACCGCGACCCGCTCGCTCGGGAAAATGGCGTTGATGCGTGCCGCTTGCGGCAGGCCGTCGGACACGCACCCCGGGCACAGCATCTGGAACGCATGCAGCACGACAACCTTGCCTCGAAGGCCGGCCAGCGTCACGGGATGAGGGGTATTCAGCCACTCGCTGACTTGCCAGGGCGGTGATGGGGTGTCTGTTTCAACCATGTTTGCCGTCCATACTGGAAGAAGCCCGACGCCTGCGCGCCGGGCTATTTGAACTCGCGAGTGGCTACGCGACGCGGCGCAGCTTCACCGCCGGAAAATCCACGGGGACAGCGAACGCAACGTTCACGTAGTTAGTGAACAAGTTCAGAGCCACGTGTGCGACGATTTCGACGATCGCTTCGTCGCCGAAGCCTGCATCGCGCAAGGCTCGCACGTCGGAGTCACTGACCTGCCCCCGATCATCGACCAGCTTGAGCGCAAAGCGCAGCGCGGCCTGCGTCGCGGCATCGGCAGCCTCCCCTGCCTGGGCGCGCTGCATTTCCTCGGCGGTCGCACCGGCGTTCCGGCCGAGCGCCGTGTGCGCGGCCAGGCAGTACTCGCATGCGTTGCGATCGGCCACCGCCACCGCGATCTGCTCGCCGAGCTTTGCCGGGATCACACCGGCACCAAGCGCACCGAACGCGCCCCACATGGACTTGAGCGCGGCCGGGGAGTTGGCGACTGCCCGAAACATGTTGGGTGTGGTGCCGAAAGCACCGTGGATCGCATCGAGTAGGGTCTTGCTCTCGGCGGGAGCTTCGCTTCTATCAATCAGAGGTACACGATTCATGTAATTTCCTTGGTTCTCAGGAGAGTCTTGAGGCAATGGGTCGCACTCGGCAACGGAGCAGAGGTCAGAACTTGCCCTCGCGCACATACGGGTAGCTCCACAGGATGGTCTGCATCAGG
>CADECO010000383.1:0-5655 GCA_902825905.1 uncultured beta proteobacterium | reverse complement strand
ATCGGCTTGCCAGCTGCGCTCAGCCGCAGCTGCACGTTCGCATCGCCCTGCGCGATCTTGATCGGCAGGCGTACGAAATTGGCGCCAGGCTTCGCGGTGAGCTTGTCGGTGCGCTTCAACCCGGCACCGGTGGCGGTCAGCTCCACTGCCGCCTCGGTCGTGCCCTGGTTGAAGATCGCCACCGCGGCACTCGGCTCGTCTTGTGAGCGCAGCCAGTTCGGGCTCGCCCACTTCAGATAGAACGCCTTGTCGGAGCGCACGTGCATGAACTGCTGGCCCACCGCACCGTCGCCATCGGCCGCGCGCGCCGTCACGCGCCAGCGCGTGAGCGAGTCGGGCATTTTGAAGGTCCCGCGCGCCCTGCCGTCACGATCGAGCTTGATTGCAGGTGCCCACAGTGCCGTGTCGGTTTCGTCGCGGCGCGGCCGCTCCAGCACCTTGATCGCGCGCTCGGGCGTGCCGCGTCGCGTCGGCATCGCACCGCCGCTCGGTGGCCGCGCCAGGTCGTAGCCGATGAAGTTGAGGCTCGCCTGCGTGCGCACGTTGTTGCGCCGCGGGTGATAGAAGAACTCGGAGATGTCGGGCGCGATCTCCGGCGCGAGCACGTAGATCATCTCGTCCACCACGCTGAGCGTGACGTTCGCCTCCACCGCCGGCTTGCCGTCGATGCGGCCGACCAGATCGAGCGTGACCGTGTCGCCCGGCGCATACACCTGCTTGTCGGGCGTGACGCTCACGTCGATGCGCGGCCGCGCCACTTTGATGCCGTGATTCTGGAAAACGTATTCGCCGTCCTTCGCGTACACGACCGAGAACGTGATGTTCGGGTCGTAGTCGGCCACCACCGGAATTTCGGCGCGCCACTGCGTCGGACTCAGCCGGTGCGCGCGCAACCAGCCGTTCGCCGCGGTGGCCATGAGCGCAGTCTTCTCGACCTTGTCGCGCTCCAAGGTCGCCAGCGCTTCCTCCACCGGTTGCGGAAAGGTGATCAGCGCACGCGCCGTCTCGCCGGGGTTGTACTGCGCCTTGTCGAACACGATCTCGATCGAGCCTTGCGGCGCACCCACGCCCTGCCCGCTCACGTGATGCGAGGTGCCGCCGAGCACGTTGCCCGCGGCGTCGCGCAGCTGCACGGTGTACGTGCCCGGCTGTTCGAACTTGAGCTCGAGCTTGTCGCCACTCACCTTGCCGTTCGCGCGCGACCGGTCGGCCAGACGGATCCACTCCCACGTCGCCGGCGTCGTGGCCTCCGGGCCGCTGCTCGTCTGGCGCAACGCGAACGCCACCGACTCACCCGCCGCCGAGAAACCGCGATCAGCGCGCAACGCAAACGAACCCGCGCTGCGCTCGACCAGAATCTCCTTCGTGGTACGCACGCGATACGCCGCGCCGTCAGTGGCGAGCACCGACACGACATAGCGGCTCGGATCGCTCGCAGCCGGCAAGGTGAACGCAGCGAACCCGTTGACATCGGTGATGAGCGAGGCTGCGGCGAGCTTCACCGGAAACTCGCCCGAATAGCCGAGATCGCCCTCGATCATCGTCAGCCGCTGTGCGCGCACCAGCAACTCGGCGCTCGCCTTCGCGACTGGTTTGCCGTCGGCGTACGTGAGCTGCACCTTGCCGGTGATCGGCTCGCCGGTCTTCCACGCGCGCTTGTCACCGACGACGGTGATTTCGAAATGCGGCTTCTGATACTCGGCGACGCGGAATGCCGCGCCATACACGTCGTCCTGATACGTGAAGCGCAGCTCGTAGCCACCGGCCACCGCGTTCTCCGGCAACCGGAAGCTCGTATCGGCGCCGGTTTCGGGCGTGAGGCGCACGGTTTGCGTCGCCACCGGAAAGCCATTCGCGTCGAGCACCTGCAGCTTCAGGTCGGCTGCCGCGATGGGTGACGACTCGCGTGCGGACTTGAAAGCGCGCCCGAGAAATTTCACGAATACCTGGTCGCCCGGTCGATAGAGAGGCCGATCGGTGACGGCATAGAGTTTGGTGTTGTAGATCTCGCTGTCGTAGTAGAAATTCTCGGCGATGAAGACGCCGCCGGCGCGGTCTTCGCCGAACACGTAGGTCTTCTCGGGCGCGTTACGCTCGAACGTCACCAGCCCCTGCGCGTCGGTGCTGCCGCTCTGTAGCACGCCGACGCCGTCGGTCCAGGTGGTGCGCGCCTGCGCGCTCGGCTTGCCGTCGCGCCGGTTCACCGTCCACACCAGCATCTGCTTCGCCGACACCTTGGTGATCGCGATAGTGTCGGACACGAACACCAGCGTGTTGGCCCGATGTGCGCCGACCATCGCCTCGACCAGATACAGCCCCGGCTTCTGCCGACCGATCGGGATCATCACGTTGCCCGGAATCGGCTTGATGAACTCGCTGCTCGAACCGGTGAGCTTCACCCCGGCGGGCGGCGCGATGGGCTTGGCGTGATCGACCGGATAGCGAAAGCTCGCCACCATTTCGTGTCCGCTGAGCGGCTTGTATTCCGCACTCATGGTGCGCGGCGTTTCCTCGCGTGCTCGGGGATGCGTGCGCGTGTCGGGCGCCTGCTTGAGCACGGCCTCGCGCGCCTGTTGCGAGAAGAGTTTTCGCCACGCCGCGCGCGAGTCGGTCCACCAGTTGTCCCAGATGCGCGACAGCGCGTTGGCGAGCCCCGCTCCGGCGTAGTTGCCCGTGGTGTCGACGCGATGCAGGTTGCGTTGCCGTTGCAGGAACTCGAGCGGCTTGTCGACGCGATAGACGTAGACATCCGCCCCGCCGTAGTCGGCAACGGTGCTCAGATCGAGTGCCTCGAGGCGCACCAGCGCGGTGTCTTCCGAGCCGTAGGAAGCATCGCTCAGCAGAAAGAACGGTCCACCTGAGTGCTGCGCGCGGGCGAGACCGACAGCCGCGAACGAAGCGAGCGCGAGTACGACGAATCGGAGAGTGGTGATCATGATCAGGCGCTAAGGAAGTTGAAGCGGAAGACGCCCGCGAAGTTAGGGTTGTGCGCGACCGGCTGCCAGCGCGTATCGGGCCAGCGCGCCAGTTCACCGAGGCGCACGGCGCGCAGGCCGTTGTCGGTGGGCGTTGGGTCGGCACCGGTGTGATAGGCGATGTAGCTGCCCATCCACACCATCAGGTGCTGCGCATCACCCTGGTCGAAGAACAGCAAGTCGGCCGGCTGCGCGAGGTTGCAGTCGCGCGCGACGCGGCGGGCGTTCTCCTGCACCAGTTCGAGCGCACCGGCATAGGCCGAGGTGGAACCGTCGGCGAGTTGCCACGCATGACGCAGCGACTGCTGCGCCGGATCGAGATCGAGCGCGGGCGGCATCGGCGCATGCCCCAAGCCGGCGGCGCGCACCCAGCGGGCATCGTGCTCACGCAATGTTTCGGCCACGGCGTAGCGGACCAGTCCGGCGCAGTCTCGATGCACCCAGCGCGGCGAGGGCCCTGCATTCAGCTGCGCGCCGACGATTCGGACGATCCACGCACGGAAGGTGCGCGATTGGGCTGGCGTTAGCGTGGCGCGGGCGGCGAATGCGGAGGGCAGAATCAACGCGCTCAGGTTCGCGAGCGCGCCAGTGAGAAACGCGCGCCGGTTCATGGGCGCCCCGCAAGCGCGAAGGGCAGATCCAGTTGCGCTTGCGGGCGATTGCTCATCGATTTCCACTGCAGCGGCCGCCACTGGGTCTGAGCGGGCTTGGTCGCATCGATCAGCACCTGATACGGCGGATGCTGCGCGAACGCCTTCATCCGTGCCGGCAGGAGCGTCTTGGTCGCTTCGCGCAGACGCTCGTCGCCCGCGCCGGCGAGCGCGTTCAACGCTTCGCGCATTGCCATGTCGCTCAGCGTACGCGGCGTGATCAACCCGACCGTGGCGCCATCGCTCGCGAGCTGTTCGCCCGCGTGCGGAAACTTGCGCGCCAGGGTGTCGAGCGCAAGATCGACCAGACGCTTGTCGGGCGAGAAGTAGACGAAGCCATCGCGCGTGACAGCCGCAGGCGTGAACGTGGGTGCTGGGCGTTCTCTTGACTCTTTGTCTTTGCCGTCGCCCTCACCACTCGCCTTCGGCACCGCGATCGCCCACTCGCTGATCGCCTTGACCAAGGTGTCGCCCTGCGCAGGATCGCTCACACGCGCCACAAACAGTGGCGCGTAGAGCGAGGCCTCGCGATACCAGCATGCCGCCGCGGTGCCGTCGATGGCAGCGAGCGTCGCCGCGGCCGAGGGCGGGTTCTGCGCACCGTTGACAACGCTTCGCACGGCATCAAGATCGAGCGGCAACGAGACGCACGCCGCCGCGTTGGCCGGCACGCCGCGCCACAGCTCGTTGTCGCCCATTCCCTGCTTCGGCAAGCGCGCCGGGTCGATCAGCATCGCACTCGACCAATCGCTGCCGTTGAAATCGAAGCGCAACGCCTTCGCACTCGACACGAACGGGGTGTACCCGAGCGTGAGCGCGCGGGCGCCGAGCGCGAGGGTGTGGCCACCGCTCGCGGGCGCCGCATCGACAGCGAACGAGGCGGCGAGCGCGCCGTCGTCGGCGAGCCATTTGCCGATGATGGAATCGCCCTCGCCGGTCAGCTTGCCCTCCGCATCGAGCACCATGCCCGGATGCGACAGCACCACCGCGCGTTCGCCGCGCGCGATCACCAGCAGCGTGCGACGCGGATTGAGCTTAAGCGCGAACACCGAGGTACCGTCGCGCAGTTGCGCAGGTCGCGAGAGCTGGGTGTCCTTGAGCGCGACAGTCGCGGCCTCTTGCGCCACCTTGGCCAGCGTATTGCGGCGGACGACGATGGCGAAGTGCCGCAGCGCGCCCTTGCCATCACGCCAGAACGCCACGGTAGCGGGTTCATCCAACAGGCCGGTGACGAGCCGATCGCTCCAGTCGAGCTTGTATTCATAGGCAACGCGACGCAGCAGGCCACTCAAGCCCAGTCGGTCCTCATGCTGGTCGTAGTAGTAGACGAACTCTTCGGTGAGCACGTCACGCACTAGCGGCACGCGCAGCAGATCGCGCGGCAGCTTGGCCAGACTGCTGGTGCGGATCAGCGCATCGGGATCGGTGAGATCGATCGCCAGCCGCGTGGCCGAGGGCTTCGACGGCGCCCATCCGAAGTGCCGATACAACCCGATCGCCATGATGATGGCGACACCCAACAACCCCACTACCAACCACTTACGACGCGACACGCGACGATCTCCTGCGCTCGACGAAACGCGGGCGATCATAACGGCGCCTATCGCGCAAAAAATGCGTCTAGGCCATCAAAGTGGCAAAGATCTCGTGATTGCCATACGGCGGCAGCGGATTGCCAGAATCGGGGGCGGAATGGTGCCTTGCTCGGAGGACACTGGATGCGATCGAACGACGGGGCGCGGCAGGTCAGTCGGTCGGTAGCTTCCGAAGCGCGCCGCACGCGCGGTTACCCATCGTGCACAAACAAAGATTGACCGCGCGCGTTAGCCCGCCGAAGCCGGCGGCGGGCGCAGCGCCTCCTAAGGCCGGGATTCGCGAGCGCGAACTACCCTGCGGTGCTCACGCGGCGAGGCGGCTGCGGAATTCGGACCTCGCCACCAGCACCGTGAATGAATGGCGGATCAGTGCGCGCGACGTTCCGAGAAGACCGCAGCCGACGACCCCTCGCCGCGCTGCGCGCCTCGGCCCGG
>CADECO010000382.1:0-5657 GCA_902825905.1 uncultured beta proteobacterium | reverse complement strand
ACCTACCTTGTTCTACGCGAGCCGAACAATGCGCACGATCAAGATTGGCGCCGCGAGGGGTCGCTGCCGCTCAGCCGCGCAACCAGTCTTCGGCGTCGCGGTGCAACTGCTCGAGCGCCGGACTGTCGTCGACGGGGAGATCCATCGACACCTTGTAGCCGGCGCTCGCCAGCGAATAGCCGAGGTACCGGTACGCCGTCGGCATGCTCGCCAGCAGCGCATGGTCGAACGGGACGGTTGCCCCCGGTGTGACCGGATCGACGCGGTCGCGCTCATAGATCGCGACGCGGCGCACGATTGCCCAGCGCTCGCGCTTCTCGAGAAAATCGAAGAAGCGGCCCCACGCGGTGAGATCGCACTCGACGCCATGCAACGCGCGCCGACCCATGATGTGCACGTTGGTCTCGGCGACCGCGCGCTTGCCGCTGACGTCGATGCGCGATCCGCCGATCTCGTGTTTCGACCCGCTGCGGCCTTTGCGCATCTCGCGCGAGGCGGCGATGAAATCCGGGAACCTGCCGCTGAACCAGGTGACCTGAATCGTACCCTCCGGATGGAACGTGCTCGCCAGTTGCGCCCAGCGTCCCTGGTCGCGCCAGAAACCCCAGTTCTGGATCACTTCGGCGATCTGCTGCTTGTCGTTCATATCAGCCTCCATCTTCGAATGCGTGCGAGCACACGAGCACCGCCCGAGTCTCGCACGCGCCATGGATCATGCAGAAACAAAACTTCATGTTCGGGCAATAGGCTGGTTACGACGAAAGCGCACTCTTGCATCGTTGCGCGTCGTTCCGCGAATTTCACCTTCGCGGGCCGCACCACCTCTTCTTGTTCAATGCGCTGAGGCTTGTATGAATCCGCTGCTCGTACGCGTCCATCGCTGGACCGCCGCGCTCTTTGCGCTGCCGTTGCTGGTCGTCGTGGCGACCGGACTGATCCTCTCATTCGAACCGATCGCCTACGACCGCCACCTCACCGACGCCACGGTGAGCACGCAGGCGGTGCTCGATGCGCTGGCGAAGCACGACCCTGACGGCAAGGCGCGAAGCCTGGCGGTGCGCGCCTACGAAGGCACGATGACATTGAGCACCGGCGGCGGCGCAGAACCGCGTCGCATCGATCTGCACACCGGCGAAGTGATCGACCCTTCGCGCACGTTGTGGTCGGACGTGCTCATCAAGAGCCGGCGGTTGCACGAGAAGCTGCTGCTCGACCTGTCTTGGCTGGTGATCGGTTCGACCATCGCGTTGCTGGCGATGATGATCCTCGGCTATCTGATGGGCTGGATGCGACCGCGCAATACTGCCCGCGGCTGGCATCGCGCCACCGGTTGGTTTCTGGCGCCGCTGCTGGTGCTCAGCCCGCTCACCGGATTGGCGATTGCTTTCGGCGTGAGCTTTGGCGCGACCCTCCAGCCGGCATCACCGGGATCGCGAGTCGCACTGGCCGAGGCAGTCAAGGTCGTCGCAGCGGAGCGCAGCCTCGCCGACGTCGTGTGGGTGCGTCCGCTGGGTGGTGCGCTACGTGCGCGGATCTACGACGGACGCGAGGCGAATATCTACCTGGTCGGCAAGGAAGGGCTCGTGCGCGGGGCCGCGAACTGGCCGCGAGCGCTGCACGAGGGCACCTGGGCAGGTGCGTACTCCGGCGGGATCAATGTCCTCATTTCCGTCGCTCTGCTCGGTCTGATGGGCACCGGATTCTTCATGTGGGTGCAGCGGACTCGTCGGCGCGGGAGCCGGCGCGCGAACCGTACGATCGAGAAGAGTGCGCAGCGCCCGCTCGCAGCGAATCGGCGTCGCTCCGCGTAGGTTGGGCGCTGCGGCCGCTCGCGCGGGTTGCATACGCCACCCCTACTTCGTCTTGCGCGTGTACCCCACCCCGTCCAGCCAGATTGCACCTTTGGCGTCCTTGGGGTCGGTGACGATGATGCGGGTTTCGCTCGCGCCATTGTCGTATTGGATGTGCAACGAGATGCCGTCGATGCGGTAGCGTCCACGGCGGTTGGGCGCAACACTCGACATCGCGGTCGAGCCGCCGGCGATCGCCGCATAGGCACCTGCCCCGCCACCGCGCACCACACGGCCGTCGCGTGCGAACGCGTATTCACGCCATGCGACCACCGAGTCGGTGCCACCGATGGCCACGGTGCCAGTGCCCGACATCGAACCATAGGCGCCGTCGAGACGAAAATCGGCGGGCAGCTTCGCATAGGTGGCCTGGTACGCGAGTTTTCGCCAGCCTTTCGTTCCATCCTGCAGCTGCAACTGTCCGCCGCTGCGCTGCCAGCGCGTCCATGCCTTCGGATGTGCCGCCTTGTGCGCCCCGATGCCGCCGCGAAAGTTCAATCCCGCGATGTCGGTCAGCGCCTCGCCGTTGCGGAACAGCACCACCGGCACCGGTGCCGGGTACAAGGACCCGCCCACCCCCATGCGCATGCGCGAATCGAATCCGAAACTGTCGATGCCGGCCGCGACTGACGCGGCGCCCGATTCCTTGGCCAGGGCGTGATGCGCAACCCACGCACCCGCGATTGCAAGCACCATGAGGACCGAAGCAACTACCGGTCGACGGACCATTGCGATCTCCTGCGATTGTTGTGGTCCGAACCGTATCGCATTCACACAGCACGCTGCAGTAACGGTTTGTATCCGCGCGCCTCGTCGCCGGAACGAATGTCGCCGGAATGAATAGGAGAACCAGTCCGCCTCAGAGCACTTCGCCGTCAGAACGCGCCATACACCGCATCGGCATAGCCAGGGATCAACTCGGCGCAGGCGTCGTCGCGCGACCACGGCAACAGCACAACCGCGTCGCGCACGCCGAGATCGCGCAACTGGTGCGGCACGCCGAAGCCGCGCACGAGATGTCCGCTACCCATGACGCCGACGACCAGCGGCCGATCGGCGCGTCGCGCCGCCTGTGCCAGCGCCTGCGCCATCGCGCGATCCCAGGTCTGTTGCGCGTCGACGAAGCGGCGAAACCCGGCATCGTCACGCGTGAGCGCAGGTTTGGCGGGATCGGGCTTGCGATGCTTGCCAAAGATGTCGAACAGCCAGTCGACGTACGCCTCGCTCGGCGCCGCGGGCCTGGTGACGCCGGCCCGCGTGGCTTCGGGCACAGCATCGAACCCGACCTTGCCGACTTCGCGCACCAGCGCGCGCTCGACGTTGAGCGCCAGCATCGGCACGCGCCGGTCGCGCGCGAATTCGAACAGCGGCAGATAGAGTTTCTCGTCGAAACCCCACACGTTCTTCCACTCGGCCTGCGCGAGGAATTCGCTCGGCCTCAACGTGCCGGCGACCCAGCGATCGAGCACCGGCTGCAGGCGGCGCGGAAACATCTCGAACCCGAGCACCATGTTCGAGCGCACGGCATGCAGCGCCTCCAGCGATTCGCGTTGCCAGCGGTGATGCGCGGTGCTGTCGTGTTGCTCGCCGAGCAGTACGATCGATGCGCGTGTAGCGCGTTCCAGCACTTCGATGGCCGGCGTGAGCGTCGGCCCCTGCTGCGTCGGCACTACCCATGTGCCGCGCGGAACGCAGTCGGCAGGCAGTAGCGCGCACGCGTTCAACAGGCCCACGGCGCTGATCACCAAGAGCCGCCGCAATGCCAGGCACTGCCGTGCCACGACGTTGCCCTCTTCACGGTCATTCCCTGCGAACGTGGCGAGACATCGGGGCGCCGGCACGCAAGCTGCCGCCACGCTATTTGCCGTGGTACTTCGCCTTGCGCTTCTCGGCGAAAGCGTGGATGCCTTCCTTGTAGTCGACGGTGCCGCGCAGTTTCTCGTACGCGTGGCCTTCGAGTTCCAGGCTGCCCGCAGTGCTGGTGTCCTCGGCGAAGTTGAGCACGCGCTTCAGGCTCGCCAACGAAATCGGCGCGAGCGCATTGAGCCTTTCGGCGTACTTGTGGATCAGCGCGGTGAGCGCCTCGCTATCCTCGACCACCTCGGTGAGCAAACCCCAGTCGCACGCCTTCTGCGCGGGCAGCCGCTCGGAGAGCAGCACCATGTGCTTGGCGCGCGTCAGACCGACGAGCTTCACCACGCGCGGCGCGCCGCCGGAGCCTGGCATCTGGCCGATCGACGATTCGGGCAACGCCACGACCGTGTCCTTGGTGGCCAGACGGAAGTCGCACGCGAGCGACAGCTCGAACCCCACGCCCATCGCGTACTTTTCCAGCGCGGCGATCACCGGCTTGGATGCGCGCTCGGGCGCACCGATGTTCCACGCCAGATGCGACATGCCATCGGCCGGCACGTTCAGGAACCCTTTCACGTCGCCGCCGGAGGTGTACACGCCGTTGGCGCCGCGGATCACGATCACGCCGATGTCGTCGTCCTCGTCCATCTCTTCGATGAGCAGGCGGATCTGGGTGCGCGCCTTGTACGAGACGATGTTGAGCGGCGGCCGGTCGAGAATGAGATATCCGATGCGCCGCGCCTGGTCGATCTCGACGCGCAGGCCATCGAGGTTCTGCAGCAGGTCGGTACGGCGCTTGACGTATTTGTCGATCATGATGGGTGGGTCTCAGTAGGTGTTTCGGAAATCCTTGAGCGCGGTGTAGTGCCCCGCGCGCAACTCGCGGCGCAGGATCTTGCCCACCGGCGATTGCGGGATGCGCTCGACGAACACATAGCCGCGCGGGCGTTTGAATCGTGCCAGATCACTCGCTGCGCAGTAGGCATCGAGTTTCTCCGCCGTGGTCTGGGGCCCGCTCGGTTCGATGAACGCGATCACCTTCGCGCCGAGGCGCTCGTCGGGCACACCGGCCACCGCCACGCGGCGCACCAGCGGGCAACGCGCGAGCACATTCTCGACCTCTTCCGGATGGATGTTCTCGCCGCCGGAGATCAGCATGTCATCCACCCGACCGAGCAGGTAGAGATCGCCGTCCTCGTCGATGCGCCCCAGATCGCCGGTGAAGTACCAGCCGGCACGCAGCGCGCGCGCATCGGCATCGGGCCGCTTCCAGTAGCCCTTGAACGCTTCGGGGCTGGCCAGGCTGGCGATGACTTCGCCGGGCTCACCGGCAGGCACCAGATCGTCGGGCGTGACGCTGCTGCCCGGGTCGGCGCGCACCACGCGCAACGCCTGATTCATGCCTGCGCGTCCGGCGCAACCCGGTTTGCGCGCGATGCGGTCGCACACCGAGAACGTGTAGATCTCGCTCGATCCGTAGAAATTCACCCAGATGTCGGGCCGGAACGTCTCGTATACCTGCTGCGACAGCGCATCGGTCATCGACATGCCGGCATAGCCGAGTTTGCGCAGCGAAACGAGATCGCGTGACTTGAGCCGCGGGTGATGCACGATGTCGTGGAACAGCGTCGGCACCAGAAACATGGCGCTCACCCGTTCGCCCACCACCAGATCGATCGCCTGCTCGACGTCGTAGCTGGGCATGCATACGCACACACCGTTCAACAGTGCGCTCGACAGCAGCACCCGCACGCCCATCGTGTGATAGACCGGCATGACACCGAGCTGCACCTCGCCGAATTCGTAGCGGTTGTGCGCGATGTGCGAGACCGCCGCGTTGCGTTCATTGGCGCTCGATCGCGGCACGCCCTTGGGCCGTCCGGTCGTGCCGGAGGTGTAGAGCATCATGCAGATGGCGCGCTCGTCGATGTCGACCGGGCGTGCGATCGGCGA
>CADECO010000381.1:0-5672 GCA_902825905.1 uncultured beta proteobacterium | reverse complement strand
TGAACGATGACAGCCACGCGCCCGTAGCTCCGACCATGTCGGGTTCCGAGGCGACGAAGCGCTGAGCCGCATTCTTCGCTTTTTCGGTCGAGTCGCCGGCGTCGGCCGTCACCAGCCGCAGCTTTGCGCCGCCCATCGACTTGATGCCGCCGGCGTTGTTGATGTCGTCGACGGCCATTTGCGCGCCTTTCAACATCAGTTCGCCCTGCCGCGCCCACGGACCGGACAGCGGCGCGATGAGACCGACTTTCACTTCCTTGGCCGCCTGCGCTGCCACATCGGCCGTCACGCCGGCGAAAGCCAGCGCAACCGCCGCCGCCATGCCACTTACCACCCAACGACGCTGCCTCTTCATGTCTCAGCTCCTGTTGCGAACCAACTTGTCCTTGGCTGCTATCTCGTTACGGATCGAATCAGGCGCGATCGACCCGTTCGCCCGCTACATGCCCAGATACGCGCGCTTGACCCGTTCGTCGCGAATCAGAGCGTCGTGCGTGCCCTGCAATACTACGCGCCCCGATTCCAATACGTAGCCCTGGTCGCATGATTCGAGCGCCTCGGCTACGCGCTGCTCCACCAGCAGGATCGTGAGCTTGGCCTCGCGATGGATCCCCTCGATGCGCTCGAAGATCTGATCGGCGATCGTCGGTGCCAGGCCCATCGAGGGCTCGTCGAGCATCAACACCCGCGGCGAGGAGGCCAGGCCGCGGCCGATCGCGAGCATCTGCTGCTCGCCGCCGGACAACGTGCCGGCGAGTTGAACGCTACGTTCCTTGAGTACCGGGAACATCGAAAAGATCTGCTCCAGATTGCGGCCCCACTCGGCGCGGCCACGTTCGGACTGCGCGCCCATCTCCAGATTCTCCAGCACGGTGAGCGACTTGAATACCTGCCGGCCCTCCGGCACATGCGCGATACCCAGATGCGCGCGCTGAGCTGGTGCGATCGCCAGCAGATCCTGGCCGTCGAAACGAATCCGTCCGCTCACCGGCGCGACCGTCCCCGAAATGGTCTTGAACAACGTGGTCTTGCCCGCGCCGTTGGGGCCGACGATCGCGACGAACTGACCCTGCGCCACCTCGACGGTCACGTCGACCAGCGCCTTGAGTCCGCCGTACGCCACGGTGAGCCGATCAATGCTGAGCATGTTTCATCCACCGTTTGCCCAGATAGGCTTCGATCACGCGCGCATCCTTGGTGACGAGCTCGGGCGGCCCCTCGGCGAGCAGCCGGCCGTGATCGAGTACCACCAGCCGGTCGGCCAGCCGCACCATCGCCTGCATGGTGTGCTCGATGATGACGATCGTGACGCCGGAGCGCGCCAGCGCATCGATCACCGCGAGCATGCGCTCGATTTCCTGGCTGCCCAGGCCGGCAAGAGTCTCGTCGAGCAGCAGCAGCTTGGGCCGCGACGCCAGCGCGCGCGCCAGTTCCATCAGCCGCAGCTCGACGTTGGTCAGGCCGCCGGCTAGCGTTTCGGCTCGCTCGGCCATGCCTACGCGCTGCAACGCCTCGCGCGCCAGAGCGATGGCCTTATCGTCGTCGGCCTCGGCCACGAAGGCCCCGACCACCACGTTTTGCAGCACCGTCATGCGCGGGAAGGGACGCACGACCTGAAACGTTCGGCCGATGCCACGCCGGCAGATCTCGTTCGGACGTAAGCCCACCAGGTTGGTGCTGTCCCACATCACCTTGCCGGCGTTCGGTGGGATGAATCCGTTCAACAGATTGAAGAGGGTCGTCTTGCCCGCGCCGTTGGGACCGATGATCCCCAGCACTTCGCCCTTGCGGACGGCAAAGCTCACGTCCTCCACTGCCTTCAGCCCGCCGAATGCGCGCGAGATGCCATCCACCTGCAGCAGAACCGTGGGATCGACCGCGCGCCGGGTGCCGGCGTCATGGGTCTGACTCACGTCGGCGACCGGGTGCTTCGCATCGTCACGAGTTGCCGGGCTCTGCGCGCCTTGCCGGCGTGTCCACCAGTCGCGCACATGCGGGACGACTCCCTCGGGCGCGAGCAGGATGACCAGCACGATTGCCAGGCCGAACACCACGCCCTGAATGCCGGGAATGACGTGCCCGAGTTCGGCATGCAGAATTTCCGAGAGCGGGATCAGGATCGCCGACCCGACCACCGGCCCCCATACCGTGGCCACACCGCCGAACAGCGTCACGATCAGCGCCTGCGCGGAAGTGAGCATCCCGAACACGCTCGGTGGCGTGACCACCAGCAGCATCACTGCGTAAAGACCGCCCACCGCGGCGCAGATCGCGCCCGACACCATGATCGCCTTCATCTTCCAGGCGAGCGTGTTGATGCCGGCTGCTTCTGCCGCCGGTTCGTTCTGTTTGATTGCGAGCAGCGACAAGCCGAAGCGCGAGCGTTCGATCTTGAGCGCGACCGCCATGGCGATTACCAGCAGCACGAGCGCGATCGCGACGTAGTAGCGCTGGTCCTTGAACTGCATGAAGGCCGCCGGCGACTCGCGCTTCATCGGCAGCGAGACCTCCTGATAGCCGAGCCATTCGAAGATGTAGAGCAGTGCAAGCGGATAGGCGAGCATCGCCAGCGCGAAATAGTGGCCACGCAGGCGGAACGTGGGCCAGCCGATCAGCGCGCCGGCCAGCACGCCAACGAGCATGCCGATCGGAATGCCAAACCACGGCGACACGTCGAGTTTCACCAAGAGCAGCGTCACGGTGTAGGCGCCCAGACCGAAGAACGATGCGTGGCCGAACGAAACCATGCCGGAGTAGCCGGAGAACACGTTCCATGAAATGCCGACGATCGCCCACACCGGCACGAGTGCGAGCATGAGGCGGTAGTAGTCGTTCTGGATCAGCAGCGAGATCGCGAAGTACACCACCGCGGCGATGACGATGATGCCCAGGTCGCGCTTGATGTCGCGATTCATCGTCACACCCGCTCGGCGTTGCGCCCGAACAGCCCTTCGGGGCGGATCAGCACGATCAGCAGGAACACGACGAAGATCGCCGCGTTCTGCAGTTGCACCGGAAGGATCAGCGTGGAGAGCTGCTGCACCAGTCCGATCGTCAGGCCACCCCAGAACGCGCCGACGATGCTGCCGAATCCGCCGAGCACGACGCCCGCGTACATGATGATCACGAACTCCAGCCCGACATAGGGCTGGAACGGGTAGTACGTCGCGACCAGTCCGCCTGCCACGCCGGTGATCGCGATACCGATGGCGAACGCGATGCGATAGGCGCGATCGACGTCGATGCCCATGTAGGTGGCGGCTTCAGGGTTATCGGCCGCGGCACGCAAGGTCTTGCCCACGCGCGATCGGGTGATGAACAGGTAGAGCGCGATCGCCACCAGCACCGACACCAGGAACGCGACGCTGCGCGCCTTGTTCAGGAATACCGACAGATCGTTGCCCACCAGCGGCCCGATCTCCCACGCCGAGGACGATAGCGGCGTGCGAATGTTTTGCGGCATCGAGCCGAACACGAGCAGCCCGCCATTGGCCAGGATGAGCGAGATGCCCAGCGTCAGGATGAGCTGCGGATAGTGCCCCTCGCTCTCGGTGCCCGCAACGCGAATACCGGTCACACGCGCAAGCAGCAAGTGATGCAGCAATGCGCCGAATCCGTAGAGGATCACCGCGCCGAGCAGCGCCGCGATCACCGGACCGACGTAAGGGCCCAATGCCGTCAAGCCGAGCCCTGCAAACAGGTAGAGGGCCGCGTACATGCCGAGCATCAGGAAGTCGCCTTGCGCGAAATTGATGACGCGCATGACGCCATAGATCAGGCCCAGTCCGACACACATCAAGCCGTACACAGCGCCCACGAGGATGCCGGCGGCGAGCGCCTGCAGCACGTTCTCGATGTGAATCCACACGCTCATCGCCGCGCCTCGGCGTTGTTCTCACCGGCTGCGGGCGCGATGGCGGCGCGTTCGTCGGCAACGAAGCGCGGCAACGTGACGGTGTCACTCACATCGTCGAACACGACCCGTACGGGCAGGCCGACGCGAAGCACCGCATCGGTGCCGCCGATCAGATTCGCGGTCACTCGGGGTCCCTCCTCCAGCTCCACTTCTATCACGTTGTATGGCAGCTCGTCTGCAAAAGCGGCGAACCATGGTTGGTGCACACGCGTCCAGCTCGACACCGTGCCGCGACCGCTCGCCTCGCGCCACTTTAGATCGGCGCCGAAGCAGAACGGACACACCGGTCCTGGCGGAAGATGAGGCTTCCCACACGCGGCGCAGTAAGGCAGCACCCAGCGATGCGACCGACATCCTTCCCAGAACGGTTGCGAGTCGGGCGTCACGCGCGGCAGCGGCTTGTCGAGGCGATCGGTCATGCTCGCGCTCACGTTTGATTGGTCAGGATCACGGCGTCACCCCAGCAGGTCGCCCATTGCAAGTACCTTGCATTGGAGATCTGCCGATCGGCTGCATCGCCGCGCAGCTGTCGCACCATTTCGAGAATCGAGTTCCACCCGCCGACGTGCGCTTCCGAAAGCAAGCCACCGGAAGTGTTCATCGGCAACTCGCCGCCCAGTTCGATGCGCCCGCCTTGCACCCACCGCGCCGCTTCACCGGGCTCGCAGTAGCCGAACCGCTCCAGGGTGAACAGCACCAGCGGTGAGAACGCGTCGTACGTGTAGAGGGCGGCGATGTCGCTTCTGCCTACACCCGCCATCGCGAACACTTCGTTGTCGGCCTCGCGCACCCGCGGTCGCTGGTTCGACTGCTGATGAATACCCAGTCCAGGTGGCGCGAAGATGAATTCGTCGCGACCCGTGCGTAGTCCTTGCATGCCGGCGACGAAGACCGGCCGCCCGGGCAGGTCGCGGGCGCGATCAGCCGTCGTCACGAGCGCCACCGCTGCCCCATCAGTGACCAGGCAGCAGTCGAACAATCGCAATGGATCGACCACCATGCGCGCCGCCTGATGATCGGCCAGCGTCATCGGCTTGGTCATTGTCGCGAACGGCGACCGCTGTGCATGCTTGCGAAACGCGATCGGCACCGCGGCGAGTTGTTCGCTGGTCGCGCCGTACAGCGCCATGTAGCGCTGCATCGCCAGCGCTGCGCCTCCAGCCGGCGCGGTCAGACCATAAGGTGGCGATTCACCATGCGTGCCACCGTCTTCGCGCGTGCCCTCGGCATCGCCTGGTCCACCGAGGATCTGCCGTTCGCGCGTGAAGCTGATTGCCGTCACGCAGGCCACGACATCGGCCAGCCCGCAAGCCACCGCCATCGCCGCCTGCTGCAGCGCGCTGGTGACGAACCGGCCGTGCAACCACGTCTGCCCGACCCAGCGCGTCTGCAAGCCGTAGGCCAGCGCGATGCGGTCGTAGTCCAGGCCGAGCGGCCAGCCCATGTGCACGACGATGCCGTCGATGTCAGTGCGCGCCAGGCCCGCATCGTCCAGCGCCGCCTGCAACGCCACCGCGCCGAGTTTGAGCTGCGAATCGGGCAGATAGCGCCCGTAACGACTCTGGCCGATGCCGACGATTGCCGCCTGACTACGCAGATCGAGCGGCATACGTTTGCATCCGATTCATCGTTTCGTCGCGCATCGGATTGGTTCAGCCCTTGTTTCAGCCCTCGGTTCAGCCCTTGTTTCAGTCATTAGGGCGCAGCACGATCCGGCCCACAGCCTTACCCGACTCGACTAATTCGTGCGCCCGGG
>CADECO010000380.1:0-5679 GCA_902825905.1 uncultured beta proteobacterium | reverse complement strand
CGTTCGGGTCGATCATCTTGTAGTACAGGTCGTGCGACAGCGCGTTGGCGATCGTGAGCAGCAGCCCGTCAGCGGTCGAGAGCGCCGCGGCCAGACCGCCCGCAGCCACGAGCCCCGAAATAACGTACGGCAGACCGGCAATCTCCGGTGTAGCGAGCACGACGATGTCACCGCCAATGGTGATCTCGGCCAACTGCACGATGCCGTCGCGGTTGATGTCGGCGATCGACAGCAGCCCTGGATCCACCTTCGACCACGACGCCACCCAGGCCGGCAATTTGGCGAATTCCGATCCGACCAGCAACGTATAGACGTCGAACTTCGCGAGCACCGCCAGCGCCGGCGCGGTGAAGTAGAGCAGGAAGATGAAGAAGAGCGACCACGTCACCGAAGTGCGCGCCTCCTGCACCGATGGCGTGGTGTAGTAACGCATGAGAATGTGCGGCAGCGCAGCCGTGCCGATCATCAAACAGAAGATCAGGGCAAGGAAGTTGCGCCGCGCAATGTCGCGCGCTTTATCGTCCTTGGCGGCGAACGCTTCCGCGTGACGTATCGGCGGGGCCGCGCGCGCTGCCAAGCCTGCTTCGCGGGTCCACGCGGCACGTGCCTCGTCGGCGGTCTTCGGATACTTGTCGAGCGCGGCCTGGGCGCTGGCCAGTTGATCGGCGGCGGCGTTCTGCGCCTTCAAATCGTCGACCACCTTGCCCAGCCGTCCCTTTTCCTGATCGTAGGATGCGGGCAGCCCTTTGATGAGTGCATTCGCCGCGGCAGCCCGATCGGCGAATATCTTGCGGACCTCCTGCTCTTTCGGGTCCTTGATCAGCTGCTCTTCGCGTTCGGTCACCTTCTCGAGGACCTTGCCGTAGACCACGTGCGGGATCGGGAAGCTGGTGTGCTTCACCGACAGCCACACGACCGGAATCATGTACGCCACGATCAACACGATGTACTGCGCCACCTGCGTCCAGGTGACGGCGCGCATGCCACCGAGGAACGAACACACCAGAATGCCGCCCAGGCCGAGGAATACTCCCAGCAGGAAGTCGACGCCGGTCAGTCGAGTGGTGATGATGCCCACGCCGTAGATCTGCGCGACGACGTAGGTGAACGAACACAGAATCGCGCAGACAACGCCCACGAAGCGCGCGATGTGGCCGCCGTAGCGCGCACCCAGGAAGTCGGGGATGGTGAACTGGCCGAACTTGCGCAGGTAGGGCGCGAGGAACAGCGCCACCAGGCAGTATCCGCCCGTCCAACCCATGATGAATGCGAGCCCGCTGTACCCGGTGAGATACAACGTTCCGGCCATGCCGATGAACGAGGCCGCGCTCATCCAGTCGGCGCCGGTCGCCATGCCGTTGAACAACGCGGGCACACGCCGACCGGCGACGTAGTATTCCGAAATGTCGGCGGTGCGGCTGATGACGCCGATGCCCGCGTACAGTAGGACCGTCGCAGCGAGAAACAGGTAACCGATCCAGTTCCGCGGCAATCCGACCTGCTCGAGGATCGCCATCAGGATGATGAAAACGACGAAGCCACCGGTGTAGAAACCGTAGACCTTCTTGAGCTGCTGGGTAAACGCCCGCTGGGCGCTCATTGCACTGGTTGCCATGGTCTAGCCCTCCTCCGCCACGCCGTGTTCTTTGTCGAGCCGATGCATGTAGCGCGCGTAGAACCAGATGATCAGAACGTAGATGACCAGCGCGCCCTGCGCTCCCATGTACCAGGAGAACGGCCAGCCGAAGAAGTTGAAGGCGAGATCGCGCGCGAAGTAGCCGATCACGAAGGTCACGACGAACCAGATGGCGAGCAGGATCATCGTCATGCGCTGGTTCTTGCGCCAGTACTCCCGATGCGACTCAGTGAGCTCCACCGCTGTCTCCTCTTTACGGTTGGTAGATGGCAGGAGCCGCAGGCAACGAAACCGATCAACGGCTCCTGACGGAGCACTGTAGGTCGGCAAACTTACGAGAGACTTACCGGGTCCGATGGTTACCGTCGTCACCACTCGAGCAAGTGGTTCGATGCTGCAACGCGCAATCAGCGTGGCGTCACGCGCAGGTCTGATGGAAACCGCACTCGAAACACGCTGCCACGATCGCGGCCGGCCGATTGAACGCGCACCGTCGCACCATGTGCGTCGGCAATCTCTTTGACGATCGCCAGGCCCAGGCCCGAACCGGAGGTGCCTGTTCCCAACACCCGGAAAAAACGATCGAACACATAGGGAATGTCCGCGCTCTCCAAGCCGATGCCGGTGTCTTCGACTTCAAGTGCGCGCTCCGGGTCGCTGACGATCCGGCAGGTGACCCGCCCCCCTTCGGGCGTGTAGCGCAGGGCATTGTCGATCAGATTGATGAGCAGCTCGCGCAGCAGCGGTTCGCTCCCATCGACATCGGCTTGTCCGGTCGCGGGTTCAAAACCAAGATCGATCCTGCGTTGCAGCGCCGGCTGCACCCACTCGTGCATCGTCTCGCGCGCGAGCGTGTTGAGATCGATCCTGTTGGCCCTCACCATCCCGCTACCTTCGGCTCGCGCCAACGCCAGCAATTGATTGACCAGGCGCGCCGCACGATCGACCGAAATCGCCATCTGACGCAACGAAGCGTCGATGTCGGCCCGATCACCCTGGCGCAGCGCCAGCTCGGCCTGGGTGCGCAATCCGGCAAGCGGGGTACGCAACTGATGCGCGGCGTCGGCGACGAAACGCCGCTGCGCCTGCGTCGCCACCGACAGCCGACCCATGAGTTCGTTGATCGAGGTGAGGAGCGGATTGATCTCCTCAGGCACATCGGCCAGGTCGATCGGCGACAGATCCGACGGGCGCCGACTGCGTATGCGATCGACCAGGCGATTGACCGGTGCAATGCCGCGCGTGAGCCCCAGCCAGACCAACACTAGCGCGACCGGTACCAGAATGAACTGCACGGCGAGCACTTTGCTGCTGATCTCGCCGGCCAGCTTAACGCGCTTGTCTTCGGTCTCGGCGACCTGCACCAGCGCAGCCCCGACCATGCCGCGCACCTGCGCAAACGTATAGGCGACGCGCAACGGCAAGCCGCGGATCTCATGCGTCGTCATGTAGGTACGCCCCGGCTGCAGATCCGGCGTGAACTCGATGGTCGGCAGCACGGTATCGCCGGCGACGATCTCGTCGATCAGGCCGCGCACCTGAAAAAAACTGCGGTACTCGCCGATCGCATCATCCAGATCGAACGAACGGCTGGCGGCGCTCGGCGCGCGCACCAGATCGGCGCGCAGCAGCGCCATCGCGGCTTCGGTCAGTTCGGCCTCGAGCCTGCCTTCGCGGTAGCGCAGCTGGTTGGCAAGGACCTCGACGCGCGTACGCAATTCGCGGTCGTAGGCCGCGTCGGCGATCGAGGTCGCCGCGAAGTACTCGAGCGCCATGCTGAGCGGCCACAGAATCAGCAGCGGGGCGAGCATCCAGTCGAGCACTTCGCCGAACAGCGAGCGCCGGCCGCGCTGAGCGGGGTCACGCAGCCCAAGGCGGTCGACGAAACTCGACTCAGTCCGCGGCGGGCTTTTCAAGGCAGTAACCGAGGCCGCGCACGGTGATGATGCGCACCTGGGCGGGCTCCAGCTTCTTCCTCAGGCGATGCACGTACACCTCGATCGCGTTGGTGCTCACCTCCTCGCCCCATCGGCACAGCTGATCGACCAGTTGCTCCTTGCTCACCATGCGGTTGGGGCGCTGCAAGAAGATCTCGAGCAACGCGATCTCTCGTGCCGACAGCTCCAGCATCTGGCCGCCGACCTCGGCCACGCGGCCGACCGTATCGAACCCGAGTGCGCCGTGTCTGATCACCGTCTGCGACGCTGCGCTGGCGCGACGCGTCAACGCCCGCACGCGCGCCTCCAGCTCCTCCAGTGCGAACGGCTTGGCCAGATAGTCGTCGGCACCCAGATCGAGGCCGCGCACCCGGTCGTTCACGGCATCGAGCGCCGACAGGATGAGCACGCGCGTCGTGCTCGCCCGGCCGCGCAGCCGCTTGAGCACGTCCAAGCCCGCGAGCTTGGGCAAGCCCAGATCGAGGATCAGCAGATCGAACGCATTGGCCATCAGCGCAGCATCGGCTTCCAGCCCGTCGCGCACGCAATCGACGCTGTAGCCCGACTGACGCAGCGATCGGGTCAGGCCATCGGCCAGGACCGAATCGTCTTCGGCGATGAGGACACGCATCGGCAGCGCCTGTGCGGAAGTGGCGATCGCCTGCGGCGGCGATCAGGGCGAATCGATCGTACCAAAGGCGCGCCGGGCTTTCCCGAGCGCGACGGCGATCCGAAAAGGCGAAAAAAAAGCCCCGCGGTGGCGGGGCTTTCGCTGCAACGCGGCGTTGTACACCGCGTCGATCTGCAGCCTTACATGTCCATCCCGTCCATACCGCCCATGCCGCCCATGCCAGGTGCGCCACCGGGGCCACCTTTCGGCTTGTCTTCGACCAGCTCGGCCACCGTGACGTCGGTGGTGAGCAGCAGGCCGGCGACCGATGCGGCGTTCTGCAGAGCGGTGCGGGTCACCTTGGTGGGATCGACCACGCCCATCTCGACCAGATCACCGTACGCCTCGGTCTGCGCGTTGAAGCCGTAGTTGCCCTTGCCTTCGGTGACCTTGTTCATCACCACGCTCGGCTCGCCGCCGCAGTTCTGGACGATCGCGCGGAGCGGCTCTTCCAGGGCACGGTTGACGATCTTGATGCCGGCGTCCTGGTCGTGGTTGTCGCCCTTCAACTTGCCAAGAGTGCTGCGCGCGCGGATCAGCGCCACGCCGCCGCCGGGGACGATGCCTTCTTCGACCGCCGCACGTGTGGCGTGCAGTGCGTCTTCGACGCGGGCCTTCTTCTCCTTCATCTCGACTTCGGTCGCGGCACCGACCTTGATCAGCGCCACGCCGCCGGCGAGCTTGGCCACGCGCTCCTGGAGCTTCTCGCGGTCGTAGTCGCTGGTGGCTTCATCGATCTGCACGCGGATGTTCTTGACGCGCGCCTCGATGCTCTTGGCTTCGCCGTTACCGTCGATGAGGGTGGTCTCTTCCTTGCCGATCTCGACACGCTTGGCGCGGCCCAGATCCTTCAGCGTCGCCTTCTCCAGCGTGAGGCCGACTTCCTCTGCGATGACCGTACCGCCGGTCAGGATCGCGATGTCTTCAAGCATCGCCTTGCGACGATCACCGAAGCCGGGCGCCTTCACCGCGCAGGTCTTGAGGATGCCGCGCAGGTTGTTCACCACCAGCGTGGCGAGCGCTTCACCTTCGACTTCCTCGGCGATGATCAACAGCGGCTTGCCCGCCTTGGCCACCTGCTCGAGCACCGGCAGCAGCTCGCGGATGTTGCTGATCTTCTTATCGTGCAGCAGGACGTACGGATCGTCCAGGATCGCGATCTGCTTGTCGGGGTTGTTGATGAAGTACGGCGACAGATAGCCGCGGTCGAACTGCATGCCCTCGACGACGTCGAGTTCATTGTTGAGCGACTTGCCGTCTTCGACGGTGATCACGCCTTCCTTGCCGACCTTGTCCATCGCATCGGAGATGATCTTGCCGATGTCGGTGTCGGCGTTGGCCGAGATCGCGCCGACCTGTGCGATTTCCTTGGACGTCGTGCACGGCTTGGAGATCTTCTTCAGCTCTTCGACCACGGCGACGACCGCCTTGTCGAT